>JBGTGB010000001.1:0-2465 GCA_041746975.1 Haliea sp.
ATCATGGCCGCCAATGAGCGCTTCTACCGCGGTGATATCGCCGCCGAGATTGTCCGCGCCACCCGGGAACAGGGCGGACTGATCACCGCCGAGGATCTGGCCAACTGGGAAGTAATTATCGAGGACCCGGTAAGCGTCAACTACCGCGGCATCGACGTCTACAAGCTCACCACCTGGACCCAGGGGCCCGCCATGCTGCAGGCCCTGAACCTGCTCGAAGGCTTCGATCTCAAGGCCATGGGTTACAACAGTACCCGCTATATCCACACCTTGTACCAGGCGATGAACCTCGCCTTCGCAGACCGCGACTTCTACTACGGCGACCCCTACATACCGCCGGAGGAGCCCGTGGCCGGCCTGCTGTCGAAAAAGTATGCGGAGCAGCGGCGCCAGCTGATGCCGGCTGACCGCAACCTCACCGACCTCAAACCCGGTGACCCCTACCCTTTCCAGGGCGGCAAAAATCCCTTCGAAGCGCTGCGCCAGGCCTGGACCCCGGTTCCTCCCGCCGCGGAAGCCGAAGGCGCGGAAGGCTTCCAGCAGGCCAACACCATGAGCGCCGATGAAGCGTTCCTGGCGGGCACCACCTCCATCCAGGCCGCGGACGCAGAGGGCTGGGTGATTTCAGTCACCCCGTCCGGCGGCTGGATCCCCGCCTTTGTGGCGGGCAACACGGGGGTGGGCTTGAGCCAGCGCATGCAGAGTTTCGTGCTTGACAAGGCGCTGAACCCCTACAACGTGGTCCAGCCCGGCCAGCGCCCGCGGGTGACCCTCACCCCCAGTTTGGCGCTGCAGGACGGCAAACCGCTGATGGCCTTTTCCGTACAGGGCGGCGACAGCCAGGACCAGAACCTGCTGCAGTTTTTCCTCAACATGGTCGAGTTCGACATGAACGTGCAGCAGGCCGCGGAGGCCCACAACATTATCAGCTACCAGATGCAGAGCTCATTCGGCGCCCACCAGGCCGAGCCAGGGCGCTTGCAGGTGACGCCCCTGGTTACGCCCTTCACCCGCGCCGAGCTGTCGCGCATGGGCTATCAGGTCGAGGTAGTGGAGCGCACCTACAACCCGACCACCGCGATCTGGTTTGACCGCGAGCATGGCACCATGCACGGCGCTGCCAGTGATTACGGGGATGATTACGGGATTGCGTGGTGATGAGGGCAGCGAAGGCGGGCAAGCCGAGGCACACAGAATGTAGAT
The DNA here is from genome assembly GCA_041746975.1 of Haliea sp. Lineage (GTDB taxonomy): Bacteria > Pseudomonadota > Gammaproteobacteria > Pseudomonadales > Halieaceae > Haliea. Next base: position 1,204 of record JBGTGB010000001.1, read on the forward strand.
ACATATGTTGACACACTCCTCGCGCCCGGCTACATTGGCGACACGCAAAATTTGGAGACCCAAACATGCAGACCAAAATCAAGCGCTGGGGCAACAGCGCCGCCGTCCGCCTCTCCAGCAAGATACTGGCCCAGTCCCGATTGACAGTTTCCAGCGCCATCCGCATCGAAGTGGAGGATGGCAGGATAGTCATCGAGGCCGCTGACGAGCAAGATCGCAAGCCAGGACTGCCCTTCTCTGAGGCAGACCTGCTGCATGGGTTGGACGCCCACGGAGCCCACGCGGACGAGTTGGCAGCGCCGTTGACTGGTGAATTGGAGTACTGATGGCTCGGTACATTCCAGACCGCAATCAGATCATTTGGCTCGACTTTGAGCCGACCAAGGGCAAGGAAGTCGGCAAATACCGGCCAGCCCTGGTGCTGACATCCAGGCAATACAACCAGCAGACAGGGCTGCTCATCTGCTGCCCGATCAGTACCAGCATCCGCGGCACTGCCACCGAAGTGCCGATCCACAACCTCGTGCAGCCTTCCGTGGTTGCCGCCAGCCTGATTCAAACCCTGTCGTGGAAGGAGCGCAAGGCAAAGCTAATCGCTGAAGCGGACAAAGAGGTTCTGGAGCAGGTCCTGTTCCGTATCCTGCCGCTGATTGGCGCTGAAGGTGTGATTGAGAAGCTGCTCGCAGAGTAGCCGCCGGCCACCCTACGCCGTTTGGTCTATCAAGCACAGGCTACAAAACCCGAGTAGGGAGCGCCCTTCTCCCTCAGCGGTAAACCGGAAACCGCTTGCAGATTTCCAACACCTTACCCTTCACCTCGGCGATGGCCGCGTCGGCACTGCCCTGCTCCAGGGCTTCCAGCACGTCGCACATCCAGCCCGCCAACTCGACAGATTCGGCCTCGCCGAAGCCGCGGGTGGTAATCGCCGGGGTGCCGACCCGCAGGCCAGAAGTAATAAAGGGCGAGCGCGGGTCGTTGGGGACCGCGTTCTTGTTCACGGTGATATTGGCGAGGCCCAGGGCCTCGTCCGCATCCTTGCCGGTGTAGGGCTTGCCGATCAGATCCACCAGCATCAAATGATTGTCGGTGCCGCCGGAGACAATGTTGATGCCGCGCTCGATGAACGTGCGCGCCATTGCCCGGGCGTTGGCCACTACCTGCTTCTGGTAGGCCACGAACTCAGGGCTGGCGGCCTCCTTGAAGCTGATCGCCTTGGCGGCAATCACGTGCATCAACGGGCCGCCCTGGCCGCCGGGGAACAC
>JBGTGB010000002.1:0-14071 GCA_041746975.1 Haliea sp.
CGCTGCAAACGGCTACTTCGTTGCGCAGGAATTCGCCTACATGGCGGTCGACCGCACGAGGCTCGCTGCGTTGGCCGCAACCGGTGACGCATCGGCAAAGCGCGCGCTGGACGTAACGAAGCGCACCAGTTTCATGCTCTCGGGGGCCCAATTGGGCATTACGGTTACAGGCCTGATGGTAGGTTATGTGGCTGAGCCACTTGTCGGCGAGTCCATGGGAGTTCTGCTCCAGGGAACGGGGATGTCCCTGGCGACGGGCATAACGATTGGCACCGTAATGGCGCTGGTCGTCGCTACGCTGGTGCAGATGATTTTCGGCGAGCTCTACCCTAAGAATCTCGCTATCGCCAATTCTGAGCCGCTCTCCCTTGGACTGGCCCGCTCCACCTTGATCTACATGTCAGTTTTTGGCTGGCTCATCAGTTTTTTCGACAAATCCGCCAACCTTTTGCTGCGCATGCTGCGAATTGAACCGGTGCACGACCTCGACGTCAGTGCCTCCGCGGACGATCTTCCGCACATCATCGCCAACTCGCGAGACAGTGGTGACCTGCCGCTTGAACTCTCGCTGATGATGGATCGCATTCTCGATTTTCCGCAGCGTGACATTGAGCACGCGATGGTGCCGCGATCACAGGTCGAATGGGTGGACCCAGAGACCACACTCGAAGAATTGCGGGGTCTCATGGCGCGCGCCTACACCCGCTACCCGGTAATCGATGACGACGATGCCCCGGTGGGCGTTGTGCACCTCGCGGACGTACTCGCGCACCTCGCTTCCGGAGACGCGTCTGAGACTGTCGCGTCAGTTATGAGACCCCCCTTGGTACTACCCACTCTGATGCGGCTGCCGGACGCCCTCGCCCAATTGGTTCAGTCGACGAACCACCTCGCCTGCGTCATTGATGAATACGGTGGTTTCGCCGGGGTGCTTACCATTGAGGATCTCGCCATGGAGATCGTAGGCGAGATAACTGACGAGCACGATGATGAAATGAGCGAGGCCGTTATACCCGAAGGCGACGACATGTGGCTCATGGATGGCGATGTGCATCTTGACGAAGTAGAGCGGGCCATCGGTCATCGTCTGCCTCGCGGCGATGTCGAGACCATGGCTGGCTTGCTCATAGCGTCGCTCGGAGCGCTGCCAGCGGAGGGTGACGCGATCAGCGTTGACCTGCCTGTTGAAGCTGCCGAACTGGCTTCCGAGGACCCAATGCGTCGCCGACTCGTAGTCGATGTCCTGCGTATTGAGCGGCATGTTCCCACCGAAGTCAGGGTGCGGCTGGTCGATATGCCACTCGCCAAGGAAGACGGATGAACGATCCCTTGACCGTCACGCTGGTGACCATTGCGCTCATAATCCTGAGCGGCTTCTTTGTCATCATTGAATTCGCTTTGCTCGGCGCCCGCCGTCACCGCCTGGAGGAGTTGGCGGAAAACAGTCCCTCTGCCCGGGCTGCACTGCGCGGTATGAATGATTTGACTTTGATGCTTGCCGGCGCCCAGTTGGGCATCACCTTCTGTACCTTCGCCCTCGGTGCAGTGACGAAGCCCGCGGTCGACTACTGGCTTGGACCCATATTCCTCGCATGGGGTTTGCCGGATTGGGCGGCCGGCGGAGCAGCGTTCGGCCTTGCGCTCTTCGTCGTTACTTTCCTGCACCTGGTGGTCGGCGAGATGGCGCCCAAATCCTGGGCTATCGCGCACCCGGAAAAGTCCGCCCTGGCAATCGGCCTCATTTCCAGGGGTTATATCTGGCCCCTGCGCCCGCTGCTCAGTTGGGTCAACCGGATCGCCAACCGGCTGGTAAAGGCTTCCGGTGTTGAACCAGTCGAGAGCGCCGCCGTGGGAGGGCAGGACATCAACACCATTCGGCAGCTCGTTGAATACTCAGGCAATGTGGGCACACTCGAACCCCAGATGCAGCAGCAACTCTCAGGCCTGATCGATTTGGGCTCGCTGCCCCTGGAATCCTTGATAAACGCGGGGGAAACGCCGGTGCACGTGCTTCAGGACGCCACGGTAGCCGATATCCGCGCCGCGGCGATCCAGTCCGATCGCCCACGTATCTTGATACTCGATGCAAATGGGATCAAACCAGCGGTGGTTCACGTGCGCGATACCCTGCTGGAGCCAGCCGATCGGCCCGCCCATGAGATCGCACGGAAGGCTTTTGTACTCGACGCCAAAACGCCGGTCTACGAGGCGCTCGCCCGCATGCGGGAAGCCAGCGTGCAGCTTGCCGTTGTCATAAGCGAAGGTCGCATGAGTGGCGTTGTAACGCTTGCTGACATCCTGAAGCGCGTGCTGCCGGCCGCCGCTGTCCCGGAACGGGCATAGCCAGACCACTCCCCAAGCACAGCGGTTGCGCGCAGGTCCCTCTGCCCTCCAGCCAAAGCCAGCAGTCAGAGCCGATCACTGGTTCGACGGCGGAGGTCCCCCGCAAGTATCACCACCACATACAAGACAACCAGCGGAACCAGCCCATAGACAATGCCCGCTTGCAATATCGGCAGATTCTCCAGCTGTAGCTGGAACGCGATCAGATACCAGACGTAGCTCAGGTAGAGGGCCAGAAACAGCGCGCCTTCGAAACGGTTCAAGGTGCCCCCGACAAAAAACAGCGGCAGGCAAAGGCAAGCGGTGCCCAGCATCACAGGCAGATCAACAGTCGCCATCTGGGCCCCCGCCAGGAGCGGGAGGGGTGAGACCAGCCCGGAAACGCCCAGCACACAGAGAATATTGAACACATTACTGCCAACCACGTTGCCTATGGCGATATCGCGCTCTCCCTTCAGCGTTGCCACCACCGATGTCATCACCTCAGGCAGCGAGGTCCCGGCGGCCACGATTGTCAAGCCGATGACGGCTTCACTCACACCCAGGGCCGAGGCAATCTCTACCGCACTGTTCACCAGCCAGCGGGCGCCCAGGACCAGCAGAGCCAGCCCGGCGACCACCAGAACCAGGTTCTTCCACACAGGATAGTCAGAGCGAGTCGCCGCGGAAGTGCTTGCCTCCGCCAGCGCCAGTTCACTTTTCCGCCCCTGGAAAAAAAGAAATGCTGTGTAGGCAATCAAGGCAACAACCAGCAAGGCCGCCTCCAGCCGCTCCAGTTCGCCGTCCAGCGCCATCGCCACTGCGACGGCTGAGACGAAGATCATGACCGGCACGTCCTGGCGTATGAGCTGCCGCGAGACAATCAGCGGAGAAATCAGCGCGGCCAGGCCCAGAATAAACAGGGTGTTGAAAATATTGCTGCCGACGACATTGGCAATAGCGAGTTCGGCCTGGCCCGCTTGAGCCGCCTTGACACTGACCGCCAGCTCCGGGGCACTGGTGCCAAAAGCCACCACGGTCAAGCCTACCACCAGGGCGGGGACACCGAAATTTTCAGCCAGCCTCGCCGCGCCCCGTACCAGCAGGTCTGCGCCGAACACCAGCAGCACCAGACCCAGAGCCAGCATTACCCACGCCACACTATAATCCTCCCCAAGCTGGACAAAAAATCGCGGCTATGATCGCGAGATAGACTCTTGCCATTCTCTCCGAGCCGTCGGGGGAAGTATGCAACAACTGGCGCCTTCTAAAAAGTACCAGCGCCGCTAGCACCAGCACTGTCTTCAGTGAGGTTTAGGAGTGTCCGGCCCAGTCTCTCCGGCAAGGGTCGCCTGACTCTCGACTCAACTCCGGGTAGTATGGCCAGGCAGAGTGGCCGAAACCACTTGGAGGTACTTCAACATCAACATCGAAATCCAGCAGCAGTCCAGCGATTCCGGCAGTCCGTTGATTGAGCAGTTCGACGCGGCTTTGGAGCGTCTGGCAGAGGCGCGTCAGATTGACCCCAGGGCTTATTCCATCGAGGTGCTGGAGGCGGCGATAGCCCTGCTGGCCGCCCCCCGGGGTTTGGATGCACTGTACATGCGGGTGCCCCGGATCGAATCAGCTGGCGTCTTCACCCACAGTGACTGGGGGCAGCCAGCCATTCTCCAGCCGGCACTGGCGGTGCGCTCCCTGCGCCACGGCGACGCCGCAACGACTGCCATCGAAGCGCTTAGCGAACTGCGTTTGCTGGCGGTCACGGTGGGCGATTACTTTCACCCCGCAATTTCCGCGGAACAGGCCGGGCACTTCCTCAATCAGGTGATGGCGCTGAACCTGGATCTGCTCTCCGGTCAGATGAGCGAGGCAGACCGCGAGCGGCCCGAAGGGCTGGCGGATGTCGTACTGTCCTTGTACCAGTACCTGCTCGCCAAGCTGGGCTATGAGAGTATTCTCGAAAGCCTGGTCGGCGAGGTCTGGCGGCTGCTAGCCCAGCGCCCGGTGCAGACCGACAGCATCAAGCAAATGATTGTCCAGATCGCCGGGTGCCTGTTTAATCCCGACATCGAAACCGACGGTATGCATCGCGCGGCACGTCTGGTCAGCGCCATGTTCGGCCCTACCCAGGGCAGTCGGGGCGATCCAGGGCTGGAGGTGTACAGTCAACGCCTTTCGATCATGGACACCACTGCGCTCGCCGCCGAGGCAGCCGATTTTGCCCGTGCCATGCACGGCAGCGGCCTGGTCTCTTCCTACCACCCCCCGCTGCTGCGGCATCTGCGCGGTGCGCATGACGATTTGCTGCCAACGGCGCTGGGGCTCAGCAGTACCGGACACGAGGTGTTGCGGTGCTACCCGCAGCTGGTTCACACGCTGATCGATGAGGCTATTTTTCCGGAGACCAGCCATGCGGTATACGGCCTGGCGTTGCTGCTGGAGCGTGGCACGCTGTTCTCCCCGGCGGTAGCGACATCGTTGTGGCGGCAGCTTGCCCTACCCCTTTCCGACGAGTCTGCCACCAAACTGGCGCATCGCTTTGGCGAGGCGCAGCCTCCGCGCGTCTATCTTCTGGCCGGGATAATCAGTCTGCTGGGACAGCCGCTGGGAGTCGGCCAGGGCAATAATCCTACCTGCCAATCGGTGATCGGCGTTTCCATGTGGGCCTATAACGATCCCGATTACCTGCTGCAGCTGGTGGCCCGGGCCGCGCGTGACGACGGCGTGCTGACCCGTTTCGAGGGCGCGCACGTGTCCTCGCGCAGCCTGGAGGCAGGTCTTGCCAAAGAGCCACCACTCGATGTGGATGCGGTGTCATTAATCCTGGTTCCGCACCTGGACAGTATTTATATGGAAATGGCCCGCTTGTGCGGCCAGCGCGAGGATGACCTGCACCGCTGGATCAATCCGGAATTCTACGGTTGGTGGGTCGGCGAAGGCTTCCGCGTGGTGGTGAACACGCAAACGGGGAGGCTTGACGATCATGCGGGCTTTATCCGCAAGTTCTATGTCAGCTATCACCCCTACTACAACGGCAACCTGCCGGTCACTCACCCCCAGCCGGCGGGGATCGCCGTCACCGACAGCGCCGCCCGCTTCGTTGGTCGCCATGCCATTACCATTCTGCGGGTGGCGCTGGATGCACAGAGCGAGATGCGCGTTTATTTCTTTAACCCCAACAATGACAGCGGACAGGACTGGGGTCAGGGGATCACCTGCGCCACTCAGGACCATGGCGAGCGTCCGGGTGAGGCATCACTGCCTTTTGCCGAGTTTGCCTCACGGGTCTACGTATTCCATTTCGACCCACTGGAGATTGGCGATACCGAAGCGGTTCCGGCGGCAGAGGTAGCACGGGTCGTGGAACTGGGGCACAGCAGCTGGGCGGTAGATTTATAACCGCTAGATCCCTCAGTGTGGTACCAGGCGCTCCCGGTTCTGGGCGTAAGTGGCGGCGTCCAGGGGCAGGTAGCCAGTCAGGTGCAGCCAGCGCTCTGCACCGGCGAAAAAACTGTCGAGAAACGCCGCAAGGTCGGGTTTGTCCCGCAGAGAGCTCTGCCTGGCGTACAGGTAGAGCGGGCGGGATAGCGGCTGATAGCGCCCGCTAGTGGCAGTGTCCACCGAGGGATAGACAGGTCCGTCGCCGCTGTCGATGGCGATGACACGCAGGGACTCCCAGTGCCGGTGGTAAGCGCCAATGCCAAAGAAACCAAGGCTATCAGCGTCGCCAGCGATTGCCCCTGCCAGCCATTCCTCGTCCTCACTTGCGGCATAGTCCTCCCGACTGTCACGGGTCTTCCCCGTGATCACTCCGGTGAAATAGTCGTAGGTCCCGGAATCCTTGCCGCGACCATATAGCGTCAACGGCCGGTCCGGCCAATCCGGACGGATATGGCTCCAGTTCTTCACCACGCCCTCTGCCGCCGGCTCCCAGATGCGTCTGAGCTCCGTAACCCTCAGGTGATCCACCCAGTCATTGTTGAAATGGGTAACGACTGCCAGGGTATCGATGGCCACCGGGAACTCCAGGTAGTCAATGCCGGCGTCGGCGCAGGCCTGCTGCTCCTCTGCGTTGATCGCGCGAGATGCGTTGGCGACATCCAGTTTGCCGTCGCAGAACTGCCGAAAACCCTCGGTGGTACCGGCAAATGCTACGCGGATATCGGCATCGCGCCTGTCGCGCCGAAAACGCTTTGCTGCCTCCAGCGTCACGGGATACACCGTGCTTGAGCCGCCTACCAGCAGCGTCCTTGCGGTCGTCGGTGCTTCGCTTGCGGGAACGCCGTTACCGCCGCAGCCGGCCAGCACCAGAGCCAGAAAAATCCCCGGCAACATCGCAGCAAGTGTGGGGCAGGAACGCCGGCGCAATCCAGTCAGGTGGGGCTCGATTCCGATGGTCACGATGATGAACTTCCTTGTTTCATCTCCTCACGGAGCAATTTGCAAAAAGCGCGCAGACTGGAAAGTCGCGTCTCTACCGTGTCGATATAGTCATCGAGGTGGTCGATCAGGTCGTGTTGCTCGCTTTCCAGGGTGTGCTGAAGCTGCTGGTCCAGCTTGGCTACGGCGTCACTGAGCGCATCAATATGGTCGGCCTTATCTGCCAGGTGTCTGGACTTCATTCGTCTCTCCTCACATCTCGATCGCCGCCAGCGCCAGTAGCGGAATTACGAAAAACACGCCGAGAATATAGGCAAGTACAAACAGCCTGTTTCTCTGCGCGAGAGTCGCCAGGCTCTCGGCAATTACCATAGGCAGCGGTCGCAGAAAAGGAAGCCCGTAGATGATCAGGATGGCCAGAATATTGAACGACAGGTGGATCAGTGCAATCTGCAGCGCCAGCACCGCCGTCGGTCCACTGATGGCGGTGGCGGCAAGCAGGGCTGTAACCGTAGTACCGAGATTGGCGCCCAGCGTAAACGGATAGACCTGCCGCAGGGTGAACACGCCGGTGCCAGCGAGGGGCACGATCAGCGCTGTGGTGGTCGACGATGACTGCACCGCGACGGTAATGATACTGCCGGAGAGCATGCCGGACAGTGGCCCGCGGCCAACCGCAGCGTGCATGATTTCCTTTGCTCTGCCGACCATGACCTTGCGCAGCACTTTGCCGATAGTAGTGACCGAAAACAGGATAAGTGCGATGCCGATCAGGATCAGCGCCACGCCCGACCACACCGTTGGCAGCCAGGAGACGGCGTTATTGAGCAAATTGTCGGCCGGAGACAACATCAGCTTCATGAAGTTGACATTCTTCATGCTCAGGTTCGCATCGCCAACGAGCAAGGCTGCGGCGGCCTGGCTGACAGTTTCCAGTGGGTGGAACAACAGCTCCAGGGGCAGCAAAATCAGCACCGCAAGTATGTTGAAGCTGTCGTGCACTGTAGCGGCAGAGAAAGCACGGCGGAATTCCGCACCGTTGCGCACGTGTCCCAGGCTGACGATCGTACTGGTCAGGGAGGTACCGATATTTGCGCCCATGACCAGCGGGATCGCTATCGCCAGCGGCAATCCCCCGGCGACCATGCCGACAATGATCGATGTCACGGTGCTGGAGCTCTGAATCAATGAGGTCGCAACTACGCCGACGATCAGCGCGATCACCGGATTGGTGGCGAAGGCAAACAGCTCCCGGGCGTTACCCCCGGTTGCGGTCTTGAAGCCCTCGCCGATGGCGCCTACAGCCGCTAGCAACAAATAGACCAGGGACACCACCGCAAGCCATGAGAGCCATTGTGACTGCCGTGATTCCGGGTAGGGAATTGCCTGTGTGGTAGGGGTCATCGGCTCTTATCGTCAGGGGAAAGCGGTCAACCGTCACCTGGCATCAAAACTCTCGGCACCCTAAATTAGCCTGGGATTATTTCACTGGCATGGCGATCGCATGACATTTTCGTGTCGGTATTATGTCGGCTCATGGAAGTACCGAGCTCCGCCTCAGACGGAGGTGCCCAGGCCAAGATTCCGCAGCGCGGTACGAAACGCATTGAACGGACTGATGATCGCGTCGCCCAGCACGATAGCGCAGCCGAACCAGTGGAAATAATTGAGCTGTTGCCAGCCCTCACCGGCACCACCCGCGGGCCGCCCCTCCAGCAGGAACCAGGTCATCAATGCCGTCCCCAGCATCACCGCGACAATGGACCAGAACAGATCCAGCAGAAAGGACGCGGCATTGATGTCGCCGGACTTGAAGAACTCCACGAAGAGCACGAACACTCCAAGAGCAATGTACGCGAACCCAAAATGGATCTGGTCCAGCATGTCTACCTGCAGCTGGTGCATGACCACGGGGAAAGCAATGACCAGCAGCACCCAGGGAAACTTGCCCAGGAACGCTACGATGCCACCGCCACTGCTGACCCTGATCTGTGCTGACACGGGGGTAACCTCTGCTGTGGATTTTCCCCATCATAGGCCGGCTGGCAGAAAAAGACAGCGGTAAAACATTCGTCAGTCTGGCGCTGCAGTCGCGAACGCCTGGATCTCGGGAAAGAACCGTAGAAACGCAGCCTCCAGTTCGCTATCTTTTAGCACTATTGTCGCGGCCGCAAGAGGCAGCGGGTTGTCGCGCCGCAGGCGCCGGGAAATACTATGCAGGGTTGCATCCACGCCCTCCATGGTCGCACACCGGTCCAGCCAGTCATGGGCAATCAGGCGCGGCAGATAGCCGGCCAACGGCGCGGGTAGCTGCGCTTGATGCTCGGTAAGCGCGCGATACACGCGGTCAATGAAAGCCCGTCGCCCGCCGCTGGCGAAGCGCGACCAGTGACGCACCAGGTAGTGATCGAAGGCAACATCCAGCACAATGCCCGCGTAGCGGCGCTGGGCGGGCGGAAACCCGCCTCTGAGCTCGGCCAGCAGGGGGTGCCCGTCGACAAAGGCGTCTATCCGCCGGTGCTGTTGCACGCCCCGCCGAATGCCGGGAGCGAGCTCCAGCGTATCCAGTGGGCCCTTGAGAAAGTCTCCTGCCACATTGCCGACCAGCAGCTGGGGGTCGGCACCTGACAGGAAAGCATGGGCGAGATGGTTCATGGCGCAACACGGGCTGGAGGAACGGAATAGCATACCACTACCCATTGCCAGGCCGGGAACCGACTGTATAGTGACAGGCTGGCTCCAGCACACACATAAGAGACTCCAGGTTGTTGCAAGTAATCCGCCGCCGTCCCTGGCTCCAGTTCCTGATCCTGGGCATCCTTTTATTCTGGCTGCAGAGCGAACTGTTCCCGGCCCCGAAGCCCGCGGTCGGGCCCCTCGAGGAAGCGCGCGTTGAGGGCCTGCTCGGGCAGTGGCAGGCGGCCACGGGTCGACGCCCGGAGGGTGCCGAACTGGCGCGGATACTGCGGGCAGAACTCGAGCAGGACATGTTGTTTCAGCATGCAGTCAGCATGGACCTGCAGCGACAGGATCCGGTGGTGTTTCAGCGCCTGGTGCTGAACATGCAATTCCTCGGCCTGGGCGCCGAAGACGCTACTGACTCTGAACTTTTCGAGCGGGCCCTCGAGCTGCGCCTGCACCTGGGCGATGAAGTGGTGAGGCGACGGCTGCTGCAGGTCATGGAGCAGCTCCTGCTGGCAACGAATCCGCCGGAGCAAGCCTCAGCAGAGGCAATAGCTGAAGCATTTGCGCAGCGTGCCGAGGAATTGCGGCGGCCACCCCGCTACTCGATCCTGCAGCTCTTTTTCGATCGCAAGCGCGAGCAGGAATTGCCGGCTATCGTCGCGCGGATCGAAAACGATAGCCTGGACCCGGAGGCGGCGCTGGCACTCAGCTCTCCCTTCATGCACGGCCACACCTTCCGCGAGCAGACCCCGGATCAGCTCGCCCGTATTTTTGGTGCCGTATTCGTCAGCAATCTGCTGGCTACGGATCCGCGGCCAGCCCACTGGCACGGCCCGCTGCGCTCCGCCTATGGCTGGCACTACGTCTGGGTCGAAAGCGTTACCCCTGGCAGGCCCGCCGAGTTGGAGGAAGTCCGCCCCATTCTGCAGCGCGACCTGGATCTTGAGGCGCGCAACCGGGCGCTGGCGAGCGCCGTCGCCAGGCTCGCGGAGCGCTACGAGTTGCTGCTGTGAATCCGCTGCACGTCGCCAGGATCGCAATCCTGCTGCTGGCCTGTTGCTTTGGCAACACCGTCCAGGCGCACCGCTTCGCGCCTACCCTGCTGCAGATAGTTGAGCTTGGAACCGAGTCCTACAACGTCGTCTGGAAGACTCCTGCCCAGGCGACCAGCCCGGTACCACTGACGCCGACGTGGCCGGAGGCGTGTAGCGTTGCCAGCGCGAGCCCGACACAGCCGGAGGGTACCGGGCTGGTCACGACTTTGCAGTTACGCTGCGCGGGCCTGGGTGCCGACGGGCTAGTGGGGGAGACACTGGGTGTAAATGGTCTGGGCGCCAACCAGGCCACGGTCATGCTGATGCTGACCCTGCTGGACGGGCGCCAGTATCAGCAGGTGCTGAACGCTCAGCAGCCAATGTTTACGGTTCCCGAGAAGCCGGGCGCTGGCCGGGTGATGACGGACTACACGGTACTTGGCATTGATCACATCTGGACCGGAATTGACCACCTGCTGTTCGTCTTTGGCTTGCTCCTGCTGGTGGGTAGTAACATACGCCTGCTCTGGACCATCACCGCCTTCACGGTCGGTCACAGCGTCACTCTGTCCCTGGTCACCCTGGGTTTTTTCGACTACCCGGTCGCCCTGGTGGAGTTTACCATCGCAGCCAGCATTTTCTGGCTCGCAGTGGCATTGACCCAGGGCGGCGACCGCAGCCTGTTCCGACGCCATCCCTGGTGGTTGGCGGGTGGGTTTGGCCTGCTGCACGGCATGGGCTTTGCTGGCGCCCTGGCGGAAACCGGTCTGCCGGCGGGCAACGTGCCCCTGGCCCTGCTGTTTTTCAATATCGGCATCGAGCTGGGCCAGATTGCGTTCATTCTGCTGGCGCTGTTGCTATGGCAGAGCCTGCGACGAGTGGTGGGCGATTGGCAGGCGCAACTGCGACCGATACCGGTCTATATCCTCGGCGCCCTGTCGGCCATGTGGTGTATTGAGCGCGGGTTGGAAGTACTGGTTTAACGCATTCTAGCCGCCGAAGGTCGGTGTCCGCACCTCACGCTCATCCTGGGCGACCACCATGAGATCGCGCTGCAGATAACGGCCGTCGCCATTCCGCACTTCGATAACATCCTGATAGCGGATATACATGTCCAGACACAGCCTGCGACCATCTTGCTGGTAAAAGTGCGAGGCCACGCAGTAGGTCTCGCCAGCGTAGCTATCCCCCTGCCACTCGCCTGTGGCCTGCCCCAACAGGTGGAAAGTACTATCGAACTGGCGCAGGAACTCGAGATTGGCGATGAAGACGGCGCGGGATTCTGCCCCGAAGCCCGGACCCTGCTGAGTGAATTCCGGCCACATGATAGCCTCCATCGCGGTGAAATCACGATCGTCCACTGCCTGTGCATAGCGGGCCGCCAGTGTCGCGGGAAGCGTTTGCCGGTTCATTGGCGGGCCTCGTACTCGGCCACCAGTTCGGCGATGCCCGCGGCCACCCGCCCCGTGCCATAGCCCAGTTCCTTGACGCCCTCCGGCTGGAAGCTGACGGTGACGCCGCGGCCGGCAAACATGATCATATCCGGTAACAGCGGGTGCTCCTCACTGCGGACCTCGAGGTTCTGCGGGTTGCCCACTGCCTTGCACCAGAGCTCAAAATACTCCTTCCAGGTCAGGTTCTCGTCCCCGACCAGGTAGGCCCGGCCCGGCTCCCCATGCTCCAGCGCACCGAGCACCGCCTCCGACAGGGAGGGTGTGGTGATATGGTTGGTGCCGCCTTCCGGCGCGAACATCGGCACACCCTCCATAAACCCCTTGGCATAGAGGTAGTTGTAGTAGAGGTGCTCTACCTCCAGGCCGGGCAGATGGCCCAGCACGAAGGGTGCGCTGAGACTGCAGACGGCAAAACTGTCGTCGCTCATGGCCCGAATGGCCTCATCCGCCAGGGCGCGTGAACGTACGTAGGGGCTGGTCTCGATCTTTGCCGGCGCCACCTGCGGATAAAAAGTGCCAATGTAAGCCACCCGCTTGATGCCTGCCGCTTTCGCCGCGGCAAAGAATCGCGGGATGCCCTCGGTGTTATAGCGGCTGTAGAACTCCTCCTCGGTCACAGAACCGTCCTGGGGCAGCTGGCGGATATCGACCCCGGCGGCAAACACCAGCCAGTCAAAGCCCGTGAGGCGGCCGTCGGCAACGTCATCCTCAACATAGTGGGTCGGGATAAAGGGCAGCTCTGCCAGAGCCGGAACGGAGGGCGCCGAGCGCGCCATAAGGGTGACCTCATGCCCCTTACCCGCGAGATATAGCGCCGCGTGTCCGCCAATCAGACCCGTGCCGCCCACAACCAATACTTTCATGTAATCTCTCCTCATCACAGCAAACCAGATGCACCGTTGAGCAAAGAGTCTATAGGCAACCAACGGTGTCTGCTAAGCCGCTGGCGACGATCCTGACCACCCGATGGCAGAAACTGGCGCCCGGACTATCAATCCATACAGCTGGGCCTGGAGCGGCGGGCCCTGTTGGGCGCCCGGCACGCCCCGGCCCCGGGCCAGGTGCCAAAAAATAACCACTTGATATTTAAGCCTGCAATCCCCATGCTGAGGTGTACAAACACTTCCGGAAGCAGTTGGTTTTCGGAAACTTTGGCTCTAGAATTGAGTCCAAGGGTTCAACGCACCTCGTGTGCACAGCAATGGAGCATCAAGCAATGCAAGAGAAAGGCTTCTACAATCTGAACACAGCGGGCATGGAGTCTGTAGTCAGCACGAACAAGGTGCTACGGAACACCTATATGCTGCTGGGTATGACCTTGTTGTTCAGCGCGTTTACGGCCGGTGTTTCCATGGCTATGGGCCTGCCCCACGGCGCCGCCCTGGTGCTCATGCTGGTAGGCTTCGGGCTGCTGTTCGTAGTCCACAAGATGGCCGACACCAGCAAGGGTCTGCTGGCCATTTTCGCCTTCACCGGCGTGATGGGCGCCTCCATCGGCCCAATGCTGAACCACTACCTGTCCATGCCCGGCGGTCCATCCCTGGTCATGCAGGCGCTGGGCGGTACTGCCCTGGTATTCTTCAGCCTGTCCGCCTACGCGTTGACCACGCGCAAGGATTTCTCCTTCATGGGTGGCTTCCTGATGGTGGGCCTGATCGTTGCGGTCGTTGCTATGATCGCCAATATCTTTCTGGCAATCCCGGCTCTGTCCCTGACCATCTCCGCTGCAGTGGTGATGATCATGTCCGGCCTGATCCTGTTCGACACCAGCCGCATCATCCACGGTGGTGAAACGAACTACATCCGCGCCACGGTGGGGCTGTACCTGAACATCTACAACCTGTTCATCCACATGCTGCACCTGCTCACCGCCCTGGGCGGCGATGACTAAGTCAGGAGCCACTGCAACCCCGAACCCCGGCCTCCGCCGGGGTTTTTTGTTGGGCTGCTGATATGCCCCTGAGCTACGCCCTGCTGGTCCTGGCGGCGCCCGCTTCCGGCCACAGCAGCCTCACCGCGGCCCGCTTTGCCCGTGCCCTGCTGGCCCGCGGCCACAGCCTGCAGCGGGTGTTTTTCCTCGACGACGGCGCCCTCACGGGCCTCGCCAGCGCAGTCACCCCCCAGGACGAACAGGGCCCCCTGCAGCACTGGGTACAGCTGGCGCAAGAGCAGCAGATCGAGCTCATCCTCTGCATC
>JBGTGB010000003.1:0-14201 GCA_041746975.1 Haliea sp.
CGCCTGCGCAGTGAGGACACTGAAGGCGGCAAACACAACGATGCCGTTGCTGACCACCAGCCGCAGCAGCTTGTCGGCGCCCTGGCGATGCATGGCAGTGCCCCAAAGGCTACCGGCAAGAAAGCAGAGAATGGCCAGCGAATAGATTACGAAGCCCTGCTGGGACAGGGCGCGGGGATAATCATGTAGTAGCCAGATGCCCAGCACAAAGGCCACGAATGGCAGCAGGCCGCCAAAGCCCAGCCCCCTGATAGTGAGCACGACCATGGCGCTGCTGTCAGTCGCCGCGCTTCTCAATGACCAGCAAAATCTCCCCGACCCGGACGCCAAACTTCTTCATCGTGGACTCATTGATCAATGTGGTGGGGCTGACCAGATACATGCGATCGTCGATGCGCAGATCGAGCGTGCCGTCGTTGTAAGGTATGCGCAGGACATAATCGAGAAACATGCTATTGCCGGCGACGGTGATCTGGCCATCGCCAATCACATCTCCAGCAGTCCCGGTGTAGCCCCCATCCCCGGTTGGGGTCAAAGTCCACACGCGGCGCTCGGGTTCGCCGTCGTCGAAAATGAAATCTTCCTCCAGAGTTCCTATGCCGTTTTCCCAGTAGGCCTTGATGTCGGCGTTGAAGTAGCGAATAACCTTGCCGCCGCGGTCCTTGATCACGCCATGGGCGGTGAGCTGACCCTGAAAAAATTCCTCCGGCACCAACAGCGGCCGGTTGTCCGCGTATTCCTGCACGGTTACGGGACTACAGCCGGCGAGACCCAAGGTCATTACCGAAAGCAGGAAAACGGCGGAAAAAAAGCGCATTGAGACGTCTCGCAGTTCGTATGAGTTCACACAGACTACGCAACGGGGCCGGCGAGGGATCACCGGCGTTGGGATCCAACTACAGAGTAAAACTGACGCCGACAACCTGAGTGCAGGCCTGGCTCTCTACGAAACTGCGCAGACGAGACTCGATACCGGCAGCATCCTGCTCGGGAATCCCGAACATGAGACCATCAAAGTATCCCAGCGCCTTGGCGAAAATGACGTCGCCATCGGCGGTTTCGTACTCTTCCAGCACGTCATCGGTCAGGGCAGCGTAGTCTGCTTCGTCAAGATAGCCCAGTGAATCCTGAGCCAGGACGCAGCTGAGACGTTTCGCCGCGGCAAACTCATCTGGGCCCAGCGCGAGCGCCTGAGCCTGGCCAGTGGCAATCAGTAACAGTGCAGCAGCAAGTAAGCGCATGGTATTCTGGTATTTCCCGTATCAGGGTGACTATGGGCGCCGATCATAATGCCGCTATGTGACACTTGTATGACAGTGATATGAATTATCAAGGGAGCATCGACTTATGAGCCTGCGTGTAATTGTCTGGGGCACCGGCAATGTCGGGCGCCCCGCCATCCGGGCCATTCTTACCCATCCGGACCTGGAACTGGCGGGCGTGGTCGTCGCCAACCCGGACAAGGTTGGCGTCGATGTCGGGGTGCTGGCTGGACTCACGCCGGTCGGCCTTGCGGCCACTGACCACTGGCGCGCTCTCTTGACGGCCGGCGCGGACGCGGTGGTGTACGCGGCGACTGCGGATACGCGTCCGGAGGCCGCGATGGACGACCTGCTGGCCTGCCTGAGTGCCGGATGTAACGTTGTGGCCAGCGGCTTCTATGCCTTTCTGCACCCGCGGACCTCCCTACCCGACCTGCTCGCCCCGGTGCAGGCGGCCTGTGATCGGGGCGACAGCTCCCTGTTCGTGTCCGGGATCGACCCGGGCTGGGCCATGGACATGCTCCCGGCCCTGGTCAGCGGTACCAGCTCCGCCATTACCGAGATCCGCAGCCGGGAGATTTTCAACTACGCACTCTATGACCAACCGCGAGTGGTCCGTGACGTGATCGGCTTTGGTGGAGCCATGGACACCCTGCCAATCATGCTCCACGATGTGGCCATCGAGATGGTCTGGGGGCCCATGGTCCGATTGGTAGGAGATGCCCTGCAGCAGCCAGTGACCCGGCTGGAGATTGCGGTTGAGCGACGTCCGCTGCAACGGGATATCAGAATACCCACCATGGGCCTGTTCGAGACCGGCACCCAGGGCGCCTTTCGTTTTGAGGTGACAGGCGTCACCGACAGCCCGGCACGCTTTGTCCTTGAGCATATAACCCGAATCGACGAAGCCTGCGCACCGGATTGGCCCTACCCACCCGAGGGCCAGGGCTGCCACCAGGTCATTGTTCGCGGCAATCCCACGATAACCCTGAGCCTGCATGCAGAGGATGAATACGAAGTTGGTGCCGGCGGCGGCGGTAACGCTTCGGCAGCCTGCTGGCTGGTCAATGCCATACCGGCTGTGACTGCAGCGAAGGCCGGGATTCTGACGGTTCTCGACTTGCCCAGAATCGATGGCAGCAGGCAGTTGGGCACTCGCCTGCCCTGAAGCCCAAAAAAAACGCCGGCACAGGGCCGGCGTTCAAGCGGGGGTATTACTATCTATTGCGGATTAACGGTGATCGAAGTTCGGACCGCCGATGCAATCCACGATGGAGTTGCGGAAGAAGAAGTGATCACCTGGCAGTGAGGGGGCTGAGCCGCCCGCTTCGTTGGCCCGCAGGAACGTTTCGTCATCATTGAAGTTCACGCAGGAACCGAAGTCACCGGTAACAATGGTATTCCAGACGTTACCGCGCTTGCCCTCGCGGAAGCGGATGCCTTCGTTGCCATCGCGCGGGTTGCTGGCGGGACGGGTCTCAGGGCCGAGAATGGTGACGTTGGCGATCACTTCGAAGGTGATCGGCTCCAGGGCGAAGCGCGAGTCTGCTTCAATACCGTGGTTGGCCCGGGGCGCGGATTCCTGAATGATGATCACGTTCTGCGCACCGCCAGTCCAGCCATTGTCATAATCCAGGCTATCGTCACCATTGCCAGTCAGGACCAGGTAGCGAATGAAGGCATTGCCACCAAAGAACTCGATGCCGTCGTCAAAGCCGCGGTGAATCTGCACATGCTGCAGCTCGGTACCGCGGCCCACGCCGAACAGGGTGAAGCCGTTGAGTTCGTTGCCCTGACCATCAAGGTCGTTGCCGGCATGACGGATCACCAGGTAATTTACATTCCCTGAGCTGTCCTGGTCGTTGTTGCCACCGTAGTTGCCGATACCACCCTCGGCTAGCACGTTACAGCCATCAAAAGTGCCGCCACACTGGTGATCACGGGCGAAACCCATCAGCGCAAAGCCGGCCCATTCACCCTGCTGGCTACCATCGATGGTTGCTGGATCACCGTCGAAGCGCAACTGCAGCTGACGCCTGGAGGTCATTACCACCGGGGCGTTCTGCGTCCCGTTGACCGCTATGGTCGAGCCACGAGTGACAATCAGGGCCTCCTGGGGCTCACCATAGATCAGGGTTCCAGCCTCGATCACCAACTCGACATTAACTACTGCATTCGGGTTGTTGCCACTGGCCTCATCGCCGTTGCCCACCTT
Organism: Haliea sp.; assembly: GCA_041746975.1. GTDB lineage: Bacteria > Pseudomonadota > Gammaproteobacteria > Pseudomonadales > Halieaceae > Haliea. The sequence goes on from JBGTGB010000003.1 coordinate 3,478, forward strand.
GGTGCCCGGGAAACTGTCGGCAATGTTGTAGACCTTGTCATTGGTCAGGGTAATTGTGGTGCCATTGACATCGTAGCGACCTTCCAGGGTACAGACATCATAGTCACCTTCAGCGGCGGCACCAGTGAACAAACCGGCGGCATCGTTCGCCAGTGGGCCAACCAATTCCGAGAAGGTGCCAGCGAAAGTCGTCCCTTCAGGGCAAGAACCGGTGGACTGGGGCGCAGCGCCGGCCGAGGCGAGTGCGGTACCCGGCTCTCCGCGGAAGTAGCCCCAGACTCCCTTGTTGCCATTGACGGCGACGGTCCAGCCAGCAGTCCACTGCTGGCTGCGGGGAATCCCTGGAGGGAAAGCGCCAATATAGTCGGTGTTACCAATGTAGTCCGGCACTGGCAATGAGTTGGCATCCGATGCCGAGGTCGGCGGCCACATAGAGGGTGCATCAAACGTCGCACGCAGCGCTGTGGGGTTGCCGATGGGCATGCCGGAACTGTCGATCAGACCGCGAACATTGTTGCTGTTGTTCAGCGGCGGATCGGAGTCGACACCGGCGAAAAAGTCAGCAATCAGGAAGGGATCGGAGCCGCCAGCCGCATTGGCAGGTGTCGGGCCGGTTGCACTGGCGCCGGCACTGGAGGCTATACGGCCGATTACTGCGCCTACCGGGATCGGATCATTGGGATTGTCCACGAGACCGGGCGCAATGGCGCGACCGGCTACAGTCTGGGGCGTGCCGCCACCGCCAGTGCCGGGACTGGTTGGGGGCGGCGCGGGCGCCGCTGGGGGTGCTTCGATGGTAATGTTGATTTCCGGCGAGCCGGGGCCAAAGTCACTGCCGCTCTCACAGCCAACGAGCAACACCAGGGCTGCCGCGGTAGCGGCGTAGCCGGTCCTGCGCTTATATTGATTCATATTTCCTCCAAGTTTTACTAGTGTGGTCGATGTAAAAGCGGTGCTGCTGTTGTTAGAACTCATAAGACAGACTCACTGAAATATCGCGGCCGCTCCGGTACGCGCGCTGTATCTCGCTCCCCTGCGTAACCTCGAACTTGCTATCGAGAATGTTGCGAACCTTGAAACCAACGGTCCAGTCGTTGTAGAAAACCTTCTTCAGGTTGAAGTCCAGGAGTGCTCTGGACTCCTCCGTCGCGTCGGGCACCTGGTTGATCCCCGCCTCGGTGATACGCTCACCGAATACGTTAAACAAAAGGATCGCATCCAGACCCTGGGAAATATTGCTGTATCCCAAGCCCAGGTTCGCCACCCAAGGCGACTGGCCCTGCAGCTCCCGCTTCGGATTGGTCGCAACGCCGACATTCTCAGGCCGCACTTCGACCTCAGATTCGATCAGGGACAGGTTACCCGTCACATAGACATTGGAGAAAATCGGGGAGATCCCGGACAGGCCATCAAGCAGATAACTGCCGTCAAGCTCCACACCGTAAAGCTCTCCGGACTTGGCGTTGGCAAAGCTTCTTACACCCCGCTCATCCGATCCGCCGCCGATGATGACGACCTCGATCGGATCCTTCAGATCCTTGTAGAACGCGGCGACAGAAAAGCCCGTCTCACTGGAAAAATAATGCTCATAGCGAACATCGAAGCTGGTGATCTTTGACTGCTCGAGATCGGGATTACCCACCACCTCAAAACGCGTCTCGGGGTCACGGAAAGGGTTGGTGGAGAGTTCGCGAAACTGCGGCCTGTTGAGCGTCTGGCTGGCACCAAACCTGACCTGGCTGGCATCAGTGCGGAACCAGGTGACGTTCAGGGACGGGAGTATATCGTCCTCGTCTACCAATCCAAGAACCGGTTGACCGCCTACAATCGCATCGGTGGCGACCGCAAGTTCTGAAGATTCAAAGCGCACACCCGCCTGCACCCGCCAATCAGAGCCTATATCGAAGTCACCCAGAACGTAGCCGGCATAAATGTCGTGCTCGCCGGTGTAGTTGTCCGCATTGCCGCCGCCCGCCAGGGCCGAGCTGGCATTTACCAGACGGAACCCATTGGGACCGACATTGTTGCGGGTAAGAATCTGTTGTACTGATGGCAGAGCCAGGAACGGGAAAAAGAAGGGATTGTCCTGGCCGGCTCCTGGTGCGAGTGCGAAGCGCCAGCGAACCGACTCGAAATCGCGCTCGCGTTCGGTTATCCGACCACCGATTTTCCAGCTGCCATCAATATTACCGTTGCCAAAGGACGCAGGACGACTGATCTCGAAGCTGGCGTCCAGCGTGTCCTCGTCAAGAAATTCCCAGGTAATCAGCGGTGGCAAGCCAGCCTGCCCGGGCCCTGTCGCCAGAGTCAGCGGCTGATCGGAACCCTGTGACTTGGAGTAGGTATATTCGCGACTCCCCGGCTCATCGCGCTTGGCGTTGGAAAAAGCGACCTGCCAGTCGAACTGCAGGTCTCCAGCTTTGGAGAAAGTATGGGCGCCACTGACCTGGTTGGTAAATAGCTGGGCTTCGGTAAACTCGAGTTCAACACTTCGATAGTCCCGCGAGTCCGAGCGGTTGAATCCTTCCTCGAAAAACGTGCCTTTCAGGGAATCCCTGGAGAGCAGAGAGGTAAAGGAAAGTACATGATTGGCGCCGATGTCGGCCACGAGATTGAATACACCGCCGGTCTTTACATCGTTCTCGGTTCTTTCCAGCAGGCTGCTTTCGCCCTGGAACTGACTATCAGGGCCGTCAGCCAGAATTTCGGCACGTTGCTCTCGCAGATAGCGCCAGGATGAATCATACAGACCAGACAGACTGACCCCGATGTCAGCAGCGCCTGCGCTGAAGCGCTGACCAATAGAGAAATCGATACTCGAATCCGCTGGCAGCTCAAATTCGCGCAGGTTCCACCGGAACTCATCGATTATCGACTCTGCGATTGTCTCGTTTTCTGCTGGCGACAGCCTTGACAGCGGAATGCGGCCACTGTCGGTCAACTGCGCTGCAATTGAGGGGATATCCCGATCGCCATCGTCAAATCCGGTGAAATCACGGTCGCCTCCCTTGTGCGTGAAACCATCGGCAAAGGTGGAGCGGGTATTGCCCCCGGTGGAGACGGAAAGCTTGCCCTCAAAGCCGTCGGGGACACTGCGGGTTGACAGTTTCACTACACCACCCGAGAAGTCGCCCGGGAGGTCGGCGGAATAGGTCTTCTGGACAGTAATGCCGCTAATCAGCTCGGTCGGGAAGATGCCGAGACCGATGGCGCGGCGAGTGGGGTCAGTGCTGGGCAACTCAGAGCCGTTGAACAGGGTTGAAGAGTAGCGCTCTCCGAGGCCCCTGACGATGACCACGTCGTTCTGCACCGTGATACCGGTGATGCGCGCGACGGCATCAGCGGCCGTGGAATCACCCGCAATAGATATCTGGTCTTCGCTCATCACGTCGAGAACAGATTCAGACATGCGCTCGGTAGATATGGCAGTGTCGGCGACAAACCGACCCACGACGGTCACCTCTTCAATCCCCGGCAAGGAAGGAGCGCTGACTCCTGACACCTCACGCGCGCGCAGGATCACTTCGAAGCTGCCATCCACACTCGCGAGCGCCGGCACATCGGACAGACGCAGGTCCTGCATACCGGGCTGCGACACCAGCAAGTCATAGGCCCCGCGTGCCAGGGCGAGACTGAAGCTGCCATCCGCCGCAGTTACGGTCTCCGCACCCTGCTCCTCAACGAGAACCCGGGCCCCGGCCACGGCATTGCCGCTCCTGTCCCGTACAGATCCGCTGATCACGCCCTCAACGCCCTGAAGTGGGTAAACACGGATATCCCGCGTGGGCTCGCGACCAAGGCCTGCCAGGTTGATGGTGACTTCCGCCGACTCACCGCGGGACAATTGCATCGCTGCTGTACCCTGAGTCACGCCGCCACGTTGCAGGGTAAGTAAATGGCGACCTGGCCTGAGGGACAGCTGGGCAAGGCCGGCGGCATCCGTGCGCGACACTTCAACGCCGTCGACCAGGACCGCCATGTCTTCCGCTACCTGGCCTCGATCGAACACGATGACCGTTACGTCACCCTCAGCAAACGGCTCTGCATGAACGATGCCGGCGCAAAGCAAACCGATTGCGGCCGATAGAATGCGCTTACGCATGATTACCCCTTCATTCTGTTAGAGATTCCCCGAAAAACCCATCCGAAGATTGACAGCTTCTGTACGAGTGCAATGCTAGGCCCTCCACATGACAATTTTATGACTAACAGTGGAAGCTTTCGTGACGCTCCCGGGTTCACAAATCTTTCAAACAACTGTCCCGGTTCTGCAACAATTGGAGGTCAGGCTGCTCTTGTGTTTGGCATCCTGGAGAGAATCTATGCAACGGCAACCTTCAAACGACCAAATCAATCAGAAAGAACGGGCACGGCGGGAAATCGAGCACCAGGTGGAGGCGTTTCTGAACAACGGCGGCAGGATTTCGGTGGTCGACACCCAGCGCCAGCAATCTGCGGCTCTGTTCGGAACGGCCTGGCGCGACTACGACGAGGCAGTGGAGCTGATCAACTAGGTTGCGACGCGCCGGAGGAACACGGTCATGATTGACATACGCCAGGTTCTGGAAACCCGCTACCCGACACTGTTTCAGCATCACCGGCGGATCGCCACCTCCCTGGTGCGGTTCCTGGGCTATCTCTTCTACCAATCGCGGTTTCGTCAGTTTGCCCAGGATTATCCGCACTTGCGGGGCTTTGACTTTGTCGAAGAGACCCTGCGCTACTTCGATTTCACTCTGCGCATCCGCGACAACGAGCGCACCCGGATTCCTGCCAGCGGCCGAGTGGTGATTGCGGCCAACCATCCGATCGGGTCACTCGATGGCCTCGCGCTACTCAGTCTGGTGCGGCAGGTCCGACCCGATGTGAAAGTGGTGGCCAACGACCTGCTCACCGCTGTAGCGCCATTGCAGCCGGTGCTGCTGCCGGTGACCAACATGGGCGGCAGCACACCACGCAGGAATCTGCGGCGCATTCGCGACCATCTCGAGCAGGAAGGTGCCCTGATTATCTTTCCCGCAGGCGAGGTGTCCCGCTTCGGGGTCAAGGGCGTGAAGGACGGCGTGTGGCAGTCGGGTTTCGTCAGGATCGCCGCGGCGACCCGCGCGCCGATTCTCCCGGTGTATGTGGCCGGGCGCAATTCGCTGTTCTTTTACAGCATTTCATTTCTGGCCAAGCCGCTGTCCACCCTCTGGCTGGTGCGGGAGATGTTCAAGCAGAGCCACAACACAGTCGATGCCCGGGTGGGCCGGCCGGTGCCCTGGGAACACTACAGCGCCCTTGACGTGTCGGCCGAGCAGCTGGCGCGGCTGTTTCGCAAGCACGTCTACCGGATTGCCCGCAACCGGCGGCCGATATTTCAGAGTATCGAGACGGTAGCCGCGCCGGAAAACCGGCTGCTGTTGCGCCAGGAAATCAGCGCCAGCGAATCGCTGGGGCTGACCCCGGACGGCAAGCAGATCCACCTGTGCCGCATGGCCGACGCGCCCTGCGTGATGCGCGAAATCGGGCGCCTGCGCGAATTGACCTTTCGCGCGGTCGGCGAGGGTTCGGGACTGCCCCGGGATATCGACCGCTTCGACAAGGATTACCTGCAGCTGGTGCTCTGGGATCCACAGGACCTGGAGATTGCCGGTGCCTACCGTCTCGGTGATGCCCGCGCGCTGCTTGACCAGGGGGGCATGGGCGCGCTGTATACCCACACCCTGTTCGCCTTCGGCCCGGGCATGGCACCATATCTGGAGAGCGGGCTGGAACTCGGGCGCAGCTTTGTCCAGCCCCGCTATCAGACCCGGCAGAGCCTGGACTACCTGTGGCAGGGCATAGGCGCGTTTCTGCGGCGCTATCCGGGCTACCGCTACCTGTTCGGCCCCGCCTCGATAAGCCGCCTGTACGGGGATGAAGCCATCGCCCACCTGGTCAGCTACTACACAACTCACTATGCGCGCCTGGCGCTGGACCTGCAGCCGCGAACACCGTTTGCGCCACCTGCCGGGCTGCAGCCCCTGTTTTCAGCAGGCTGCGAGCCCGCGGACGCGACAGAGGAGGCCGAGGCGGACTTCAGGATTCTCCAGGACACCCTGGCAGCAAACGGCCTGCGGGTCCCCACTCTGTTCAAGCATTACGCCCAGGTGGCGGAACCGGCCGGTATCGCCATCACTGCCTTCAATCTGGACCGGGATTTTGGCAACTGCGTCGACGGTTTCGTGCTGGTGGATCTGCAGCAGATGAAACCGCGGAAGCGGAAACGCTACCTGGAATGTGGGAACGGCGGTGGCAACTCCTCCCGGGAAGCGGGTTGACGACGAGCGACCAGGGTTCGCTGCACTACCTCCGCTATGTACCAGAGACGGTCCTGGCCCCAGGCGGAAGCAAGAGTGCTGCCATCTGCGTCCAGCAGCCTGAAGCCGGGCACACCCCAGCAGTTAAAGCCGTACATGGCCTGGCGGTTAGCCTCCAGCATCTCCTCCCAGCCCGGCTTGCCCAGCTGCAAAGAAGCGGCTTGCCAGGATAGTCCCGCGCGCTCCAAGACCTGGCGCAAGACCCGCCTGCGACCGGTATTGCGCCCTTCGACAAAAGCAGCTCGCAGGAAACTGCTCATCAATTCAACGCGTTTGCCCTCGGCATCCGCCACCGGCAGCAGGGAATAGCACTGCCGCACCGGCTCGCCGATGGGATCGTAGAACGGCCCCAAGGGCCTGCCCAGGGCGCGGGCCTCGCGGCCAGCGTCACCAAATATATAGATGCCCTTGTCGCGGCTGGTGGTCACCCCGCGCATGACCATAGGCAGCACCGGGCGCAGGTCCAGGTGCACTCCCACGGTTTGCGCCCAGTCCACGACAGTGTCGAAGAGCAACGCGGTATAGGGGCTGCGCAGGGAGGCATAGAATTCCAGCGTCAGGGAACCGTCGTCCCGGTGCGGCCCGTTGCGCAACGGGGGGCGCGGGTACAGACCATTCGCCAGCGGCCGGCGTTGGGTTTTCAGAGCCTGCAGCCGCTGCTCCAGGTGATACAGCCGATCCACTCCCCAGTACCACACTCCGCCGTAGTGGAACATCGCTCCGGAGTAGTGGCCCAGTTCCTTACGCCGGGCCTCGCCAGCGCGCAGCAGAGCCTCGGCGTCTGCGGCGCCCGCTTCACCGTGGCGCCGCGCGAGGTCGTCCAGCAGGGAAGTATTGCCGGTGAGCACGGCGCTGCAGAGCCCCTCCGCTGCTTCAACCCGGCCGCTTTCCGGCGTCGCCGCAAAGATCCGCTGCGCACGTTGCAACTGGCCGTTATCCGGCGTGACCAGGGGCGGGCAGTTCAGATCGTAGAAAGGCGCCACCGCCGCCGCATCGGCCCTGGCCAGCACCGACAGCAGTTCGGGTTCAGGCAGGTTGGCGCCGCTGGGGCCAGGCACCAGATGCCAGCGCATGTAAATATCATAGTGGGCCAGCAGGGGGCCGATACATTGGGCAGCCAACAGACTGTAGGGATCGTCGAGCTGATGGAAATACTCCACCACGTGCCCATCACCGCTGCGCTGGCGCTCCTGTTCCGCCTCCTCCAGAAGCTTGCGCTCGCGTTCGGGATCGAGCACCCGATTGAGCATGCGCGAGGTGACCCACCGCCGCAGGGGAGAAGGATTCATGGTGGCCGCCCCACCCTGCTCGCGAAAACTCTGCGCCATGAATCCGCTCCTGTGGCGAATAGGTTATGCTTTGTGCTGGTCAGGCGAGGATAGCACGCAGTATGTATGGGTCACAGGCGAACACCGCGTCAGCGCTGCCCCCGATTGACCGCAGCCAGCTGCTGGCGGAATTGCGCGCGGCCGTGCCCGGGCTCGAGCTCATCGAAGACGCCCAGATGCAGCGACCCTTCGAGTGCGATGCACTGTCGCTGTATCGGCAGCTGCCGCTGCTTACCGCCCTGCCGGCCACGGTGGAGGAAGTGCAGGCCATACTACGCGTCTGCCATGGCCTCGCGGTCCCGGTGGTCGCCCGCGGGGCCGGGACCGGTCTCTGCGCCGGTGCCATGCCCCACCCCGAGGGGGTGCTGCTGGTACTCAGCAAGCTGGACCGGATCCTCGCCATCAACCCCGATGCGCGCAGCGCCCGGGTCCAGCCCGGGGTCGCGAACCTCTCCATCTCACGCGCCGCGGCGCCATTCGGGCTTTACTACGCCCCGGATCCCTCCTCCCAGATCGCCTGTACCATAGGCGGCAACGTCGCCGAGAACTCCGGCGGGGTGCACTGCCTGAAATACGGGCTGACCACCCACAACCTGCTGGCACTCACCGTGCTGACAGTCGAGGGCGAGATGGTCACCCTGGGCGGCAGCGGGTTTGACGGACCTGGCCTGGATCTGCTGGCCCTGCTGACAGGCTCTGAGGGCCTGCTGGGCGTGGTCGTGGAAATCACGGTGAAGCTGCTGCCGCAGCCGGAACTTGCCCGGGTCATCCTGGCCGGCTTTGCCAGTGTGCGCGAGGCGGGAGATGCGGTCGGAGCTATTATTGCTGCCGGCATCATACCCGCAGGACTGGAGATGATGGACCAGCTCGCCCTGCGCGCCGCGGAGGACTTCGCCGGAGCCGGGTATCCCAGGGATGCCGCGGCCCTGCTGCTATGTGAACTGGACGGTACCCGTGAGGAAGTGGCGGCCCAGGTCGAGAGCGTGCAGGCCCTGCTGCAACAGCTCGGCGCAAGCTCGCTGCGGGTGTCCGCCGACGAGCGGGAGCGCGCGCTGCTGTGGGCCGGTCGCAAGTCGGCCTTTCCGGCGGTCGGGCGTCTGGCCCCGGACTACTACTGTATGGACGGCACCATCCCCCGCGGCCAGGTGGCACCGGTGCTGGAGGAAATCAGCCGGCTGGCGGCAGGTTATGGGCTCGCGGTTGCCAATGTCTTCCACGCCGGCGACGGCAACCTGCACCCGCTGATCCTGTTCGATGCCTCCAGGCCCGAGCAGATTCACAAGGCGGAGGCGCTGGGTGCCGACATTCTGGAACTCAGCGTACGGGTTGGCGGCTGTATTACCGGCGAGCACGGCGTTGGCCTGGAAAAGCTGCGGCAGATGCCGAGCCAGTTCAGCATCGAAGAGTTGCACCAGTTGGAGGACATCAAGGCCGCCTTTGATCCCGCCCTGACTTTAAACCCCGGCAAGGGCATCCCCATCCTCAAGCGCTGCCAGGAGTACCGCTCCCTGCCGGCGTGGGAGATTGCCGTTGACTGACCATATCGACGCCCTCTGTGACCGCGTGCGCAGCGCACGGGCGGCGGGTTCTCCCCTGCGCATTCGCGGCGGCGACAGCAAGCGGCAGTGGCTGGGCCGGCCCTGCGCCGAAAACAACGTCCTGGACGTGGCGCAGCATCGTGGGGTGGTTGCCTACGAGCCTGGGGAACTGGTCCTGGTGGCCCGTGCCGGTACCCCGATCGCCGAGCTCACAGAAGTACTGGCCAGGGAGAATCAGGTGCTGGCCTTCGAGCCCCCCACCTGCGGCGGCCGGGCCACCCTGGGCGGTACCCTGGCGAGCAACTGTTCCGGGCCGGCCCGACCCTGGAGTGGAGCAATACGCGACGCTGTCCTGGGCACAAAGCTGCTCACTGGCCGCGGTGAATGCCTGAACTTCGGCGGCAGGGTCGTTAAAAACGTCGCGGGCTATGACGTATCGCGTTTGCAGGCCGGCGCCCTGGGTAGCCTCGGAGTGATCACCGAGGTCAGCCTGAAGGTCATGCCGGCTCCGGAGGCCAGCCATACCCTGGCGCTGGAACTGGATGCGGAGGCCGCACTCGCGTACATGAACCGCTGCGCCAGGGAGCCCGCGCCCCTTAGCGGTGCTTGCTGGCTGCAGGGGCGCCTGTTCCTGCGTCTGTCTGGCGCCGCTGCCGCCGTCGAGAGCTGCGCCCTGCGCTGGGGCGGTGAGCGAGTGGCGCCCTGTGACGCCCCCTGGCAGGCCCTGCAGGAGTTCGCCACCGGAATCCAGGCGGCGGCCACACCCCTGTGGCGGGTATCTCTCGCGGGCAACGCACCGCTGCCATCCACTATAGAACCCCTGCTTATCGACTGGGCCGGCGCCCTGCGCTGGTTCGCAGCCAACGGCTTCGACGCCTTCAGTTATGCCAGTGAGCACGGTGGCCATGCCAGCCTCTGGTGGTCGGGCGCGGACTGGAGTGGTGAGACCTCGCAGCCGCTGTCAGCCCCCTTGCAGTCACTGCACCAGCGGCTCAAGATGGCCTTCGACCCGGAGCGCATTCTCAACCCCGGCCGGCTGTATAGCTGGCTCTAGGGAATATATGCAACCTTATGCACACTGAACTGGATTCCCGCTACCGCGACAATGCCGACGCCCAGCGTGCCCGGCAACTGCTCAGCGCCTGCGTGCACTGCGGCTTCTGCCTGGAAACCTGCCCCACCTACCTGGAAACGCGGGATGAAAGGGACAGCCCCCGGGGCCGGATCTACCTGATCCGGCAGCTGCTGGAAACAGGTTCCGCCGCAGCCCCCACCAGCCACCACCTGGACCGCTGCCTTACCTGTCGCAGCTGTGAAACCACCTGCCCTTCTGGCGTCCAGTACGCGCAGCTCGCCGAAATCGGGCAGCACCTGGCGGAGGACGCCGCCCCCCGGCCCCGATTGCAAGCCATTCTGCGGCACACATTGAGAACCGTGATCAGCCGTCCGGCGCTGTTCCGCCCGCTGCTGCGCGCCGGGCAATGGTTGCGACCGCTGCTGCCTTCCGCCCTGCGCCG
>JBGTGB010000004.1:0-66561 GCA_041746975.1 Haliea sp.
GGCAATATCATTGGCTGGGGTGGACCCTTTTCCCTGACTTTCTCCCTGATGAGCGAGTCCGATCTGACGCTGTTTCAGGAGCAGTGGAACGACCGTATCGCCCAGGGCGTGGGGGAGGAGTTGATGGATATGGGGCCGGAAGAACTGCGGCTCGCCATGAACACTTACCTGGACAAGGGCCCCGATTTCATCAAGTACGGCGGGACCAGCCATTTTCTCTACCCTTCCCTGATTGGCTTCTCTCCCCGCGCCCAGAAGGTCATCGTCGACGAGACGCACAAGCGCGGCCTGATGGCAGAAACCCACGCCACCAGCAGCGAGGGCTTGAGACTTGCGGTGGAGGCAGGCATAGATTTCATCCAGCACCCAGAGATGCTGAGCAGCGCATTTCCGGAGGATCTTCTGGAAATGATTGTTGAGCGTGACGTCATCTGCGGCCTGCGCGCCAATACCCTCACCGGCACGTCCTGGCAGGAGCATATTGCCCGGCGCGACGTGGCGCTGAAATCACAGGCCGAATTGCCACCGGCGGCGACTGGTGCGGAGCGCAGACGGCGGGCTGCGGCGGCGGGCGACTGGTATCACCGGGAGCGCAGTAACGCCCAGGCGCTGATCGCAGGCGGCTGCCGGATTACTATCGCTACCGACAACTTCCAGGGTCACGCGCCCGAGTTCCGCCGGGAGCCCAAGCCGGAGATTCAGGAGGCTGGAATCGGCAGCCTGTTGGCGATCGAGGGACTCGTGGAGCTGGGGATGACGCCCATGCAGGCATTGGTTGCGGCGACTCGCAATGGGGCAATGGCCGCGGGCAGTCTGGAACAGTACGGCACCATCGAGCCCGGCAAGATCGCCGATCTGCTGTTGCTGGCGGGCGATCCGCTGGAGGACATCCGCAATATCCGCAGACAGGAGCTGGTGGTGGCGCGGGGGCGGGTTATCGATACTGAGGTATTGCCGCTGACCAGAATATTCTACACCGAGTGAGTGAGATCAGGCGGGTAGCATCACTTTTGCCGGTGCGCCGGCTACTTCCTGAACCAGCCTGGGTACCAGATAACCGGGCAATAGGGCACTGATCTCCCGATGCAAAGCGCGTGCCCGTTCTGCGCTGACCTCAAAGTGGGCGGCTCCCGCCACCCGGTCCAGCAAATGGAGATAATAGGGCAGGGCGCCGGCCTCAAACAGTCGCTCGCTAAGGTGGCCAAGCGCCGCTGCGCTGTCGTTCACCCCTGCCAGCAGTACCGTTTGGTTCAGCAGGCTGATGTCCTGTTGGCGGATCATCGTGAAAGCTGCTGCAACGGCCGGGTCGATTTCATTGGCGTGGTTGCAGTGCACCACCATCACTGTCCGCAGGCGCGGATGACACAGGGCTTGCAGGAGAGCCGGTGTGATCCTGGCGGGTATCACCACCGGCAGTCGCGTGTGTACCCGCAGGCGCCGGACATGGGGAATGGCAGCCAGCTGTGACACCAGTTCCGCCAGCTGGGTATCGCCCGCCATCAGTGGGTCGCCGCCACTGAGGATAACTTCGCTGATGCTGGCGTCGTGAGCGATATAGGACAGAGCAGATGGCCACTCAGCACGGCTGTTCTGATTGTCCGCGTAGGGAAAGTGGCGGCGGAAGCAGTAGCGGCAGTGAACGGCGCAGCTGCCGGTAACCAGCAGCAGTACCCGGCCATGATACTTGTGGATGATTCCCGGATGAGGATTGGCCGCGCCGGTTTCCCCGGTTGGGTCGGGGCCATAGCCCGGCACTTCCTGCAGTTCGCGAGCGCCGGCCAGCACCTGTAGCAGCAGGGGATCATGCGGGTCTCCCGGGGCCATGCGGGCGAGAAAAGCCCGCGGTATCCGCAGCGGGAAGTCACTGGCCGCGGCGTCGCTCCAGCCCAGCTGCTCGGGGCGCAATCGCAGGGCGTCACACAGCGCTGAAGGCGAGGTAATCAGATCGCGCAGCTGCGCGCTCCAGTCGGTGCCCGCGGTGTTGGCATCGACGAGTTCAAGGTTCGCCACCCGATGGTGGTGGGCAATGGGATTCATGGCAGGCGGGTTCAGCCCAGACGATCGCGAAGGCTGTAGAATAACATGCCCGCCACCAGTCCAGGCCAGCGCAGCAGGGTACCGCCGGGGAACTGGCGGGAGGGCACCCGAGCCATGACATCGAAGCGTTCGGCGCTGCCGCTGATCGCTTCCGCCAGCAGTTTGCCCGCGAGAGTGGCAATGGGCACGCCGTGACCGGAATACCCGTGGGCATAGAACACCTGCGAGGACAGGCGGCCGAAGTCGGGCATCCGGTTCATGGTGATGGCCAAGGTGCCCCCCCAGCCATAGTCGATGCGGGTGTTCGCCAGTTCAGGATAGACACGCAGCATGTACTTGCGCACAAAACCCTTGATGTCAGCGGGGAAGCGTCGCGTATAGGATTCGCCGCCGCCATACAGCAGGCGGTTGTCCGCCGACAGTTTCCAGTAGTTGACTACGAACAGAGTATCCGTCATCGAAGTGTCGTCGCGGATCAGCTGCCGTGCCAGTGGCTCCGGCAATGGCTCCGTGGCCAGCATGTAGTTGTTGATCGGCATGATGCGCCCGGCAGTGCGCGGCTCAAGCTTTTCCAGATAGCCATTGCAGGCCAGCACCAGGTAGTCGCAGGTCACGCTGCCATTACCGGTTTTGACCACGACCTTGCTGCCCTCGCTGTAGCCAGTCACCCGGCTCCCTTCGTGCAGCTCTGCGCCAAGGTCGCGCGCGGCCCGGGCCAGGCCCAGGGCGTAGTTCAGTGGGTGTAGATGGCGGGCGCCGAGATCCAGAGCAGCACCGTGGAAACCCTGGCCAGTGGTCATTGCCGTCAGCTCCGCGCGGTCTACGTAGCGTATCTGCTCATAGCCGTAGACGCTTTGCAGGCGTTCAACTTCTCGCTGCAGTTCGCTGGCGTCCCCGACCTTCGATGCCACATGCAGGTTGCCGGTCTTCAGTTCGCAGTCAATCCCATGGCTGGCGATCAGCTCGCAAACCGTCTCTACCGCTTCCAGGCCAAGCTGCCACAGCGCTTTGGCGTGCTCCAGCCCGACCCATTGTTCCAGCTGCTCCTGCCCCGCGCGTTGGCCCGTGCCGACGTGGCCGCCGTTGCGTCCAGAGGCACCCCAGCCTATTTTGTTGGCTTCCAGCAGGGTGACGCTGTAGCCGCGCTGACGCAGGTGAATCGCTGTGGAGAGCCCGGTATAACCGCCACCCACAATGCAGATATCTGCAGCGCTGGCGCCCTCCAACGGCGGGAATTCCAGCTGCTGATTGGCTGTAGCGGCGTACCAGGATGCAACGTGAGCTTCATTTTCCATGCGGCCATTATACGGATGCGCTTGCGCTACGCTGCATAACACCTTAGAGGTAGGCCCCTTGCGGCATTATTCACAGTACTGCGATACTGCTCCCTTGCCATCCTGTAGGACCCATATGAAAACTGATACCCAAGCCATTCACGAGTGGCTCAAAGAGCACAAGATCTCCGAGGTGGAGTGCCTGGTGCCCGACATGACGGGCAACGCCCGGGGCAAGTTCATCCCGGCACAGCAGTTTCTCAGCATGGGGGATCCGAAGCTGCCGGAAAGTATCATGATCCAGACGGTGACCGGGGAGTACTCGGACGACCACTGGGATTTCGTTGAGCCCACTGACGCTGACATGATCCTCAAGCCAGATCTGGCTACGCTGAGAGTCGTGCCCTGGGCCCGCGAGCCCACCGCCCAGATCATCCACGATTGCTACAAGATGAACGGCGAGCGGCATCCGCTCTCTACCCGCAATGTGCTGCGGCATATCCTGGATCTTTACGCAGCCGAGGGCTTGCAGCCGGTGGTGGCGCCGGAAGTGGAATTTTACCTGGTCGCGAAGAACACCGACCCGGACTATGAACTGATGCCGCCCAAGGGCCGCTCCGGGCGCCGGGAGTCGGCGCGTCTGTCCTACAGCATCGACGCAGTCGCCGAGTTTGAGGACTTTGTGGAGGACATGTACGACTACGCTGACGAGCAGAAGCTTCAGGTCGATACTCTGATTCACGAGAACGGTGCCGCCCAGATGGAGATCAACTTCCTCCACGGCGATGCCATGAGCCTTGCCGATCAGGTTTTCGTATTCAAGCGCACGGTGCGGGAAACCGCCCACAAGCACGGCATGTACGCCACTTTCATGGCAAAGCCCATGCAGCGTGAGCCCGGCAGCGCCATGCACATTCACCAGAGCGTGGTCCGCGTCGATACGGGGGAAAATATTTTTGCCGACAAGGATGGCAACCACACGCCGGCGTTCCTGTCCTACATCGCCGGCCTGCAGCTCTATACACCGGAACTGATCAGCCTGTATGCGCCCAATGTGAACTCCTATCGGCGGCTGGCGCCGGAGATTTCAGCACCCATCAATCTCAACTGGGGCATGGACAATCGCACCACGGCCTTTCGGGTACCCTGGGGGCCGCCGGAGGCAACCCGGGTGGAAAACCGCTTCCCAGGCGCCGACGCGAACCCTTATCTGGCCATTGCGGCGACGCTCGCCAGCGGCTATCTCGGCATGAAGCAGGGCCTCACGCCCACCCCGCCCCACCAGGGTACTGCCAATGAAGACGACGTTGAGGTTGCGCGCACCCTGGAGGAGGGTCTGCGCAACCTGCACAACACGCCAGAGCTGCAGGACATGATCGGTGACCTGTTCCTGCGCGCCTATGCCGCGGTAAAGCTGGATGAATTCGAGGAATTCAACCGGGTGATCAGCTCCTGGGAACGCGAGCACCTGCTGCTGCAGGTCTGACGGAGGCACAGATGACAGCGAGCAGTAATGTGTTTGGCAGCAATTTCCGCTACCAGCTCTTCACCGCCGTCAAGTACCTGGTCTATCTGCTGTTGGGGTTGAACGTTTATTTGTTCCTGCAGGAGGAGCTGCTCACCCTGGCGGCCATGGGTACCGAGACGGTGTTCCGGGCGCAGTGGGTGCAGGTGTTTTCAGCCACTATTGACACCGCTGCCTGGGTGATCCTGCTGCTGCTGTTCGAGCTGGAGACTTCGGTGCTGGATGACAGCCGTATCCACGGGCCGGTGCGCTGGTCCCTGCACGGCATACGCGGCCTCTGCTATGTGGTCATCGTCTTTGCCTTTCTGGGCTACATAGGGGAGCTCGGGCCCCTCTACGATGTGCTGCCGTTCGCCGGGGAGGCCTGCGCCCACGCCGGCCAGGGCTGGTCGGTCATGATCAAGCTGGACGATTTCATTGCGCTCGACGACCAGTCCTGCGCGGTACTCGGCAACGAGGTTCACCAGTTGCAGGGCACCAGGGTTCTGGCCGGGGCAAGTGGCCTGGAGGCTGCGCAGCGACTGGCCTGGGTGGACGTGATCAACGCCGGGATCTGGATCCTGGTCGTGCTGGTGCTGGAGATCGAGGTTCGCATGCAGCTTCGTGGCATGCTCGCGGGCAGCATGCTCCAGCTCAGCAAGTACCTGAAATTCGTCCTCTATGGCGTCCTCTTTGCGGCCGCTGTCTATTGGGGCGTATTCGGGAGGTTCCTGGATTTCTGGGATGCGTCCCTGTGGCTGTTCGCATTCATTTTCATTGAGCTGAACGTCTTCGAGTGGCAGAACGAATCGCGACAGAAGAAGGCAGCCTAGAGTTTCTCATCCAGCCCGATGTGCTCGATACGTGGATAGGGACGCCACTCGAAGACCTGCTGGTGGTTGCAAATAAGGCAGCGGTGGTCTATCGCGCCGGTTTTCGGGTCCATGTCGCCGCAGGCCTCCATCATGCCCTTGCTACAGGCATCGCAGACATAGTTGATTTCAATGGGTCTGACTTCACGCTTCAGCTCTGGCATTGCCTGCTGCTCCTGGATTGCTGGGGTGCCTATGCTAGCGCGACTACCTCTGCAGAAGAAGAGGGCTCTTGCACTGCCGCAAGTATCACTCCCCGCAGCCAGCTGCCCCCGTCCGCGTCCTTGAGGATGTCACCAACGCCACCGGGATGATGAATTCGCAGGGTGCAGTCGGCTCTGGCGAGATCTTCCGGGGCCGGCAGGGCCATGCTGGACAGGGCAGCACAGACCCGGTCTGCAGAAAAACCGAAACTAGCCACCAGCTCCTGCTCAGCGCCACTGCGGGGACATAGCGCACAGTCCAGCGCCAGCACTTGCAGTGCCGCCAGGGGGTCACTGTGGTTGCGCTGGCAGTGCTCCTTAAGCACTTGCGCCAGGATCCGGTACAGATGCTCCCGGTCTGCCAGTGCCCCCAGATAGATGGCATTGCGGTTTTCATACAGCGCCATGCGGTCGTCCGGGTCCAGGTTCGCAAGCGTTGGGCCCAGTGATTCCACCAGCGCCCGCAGGCACTCCCGCAGCAAGGGTGAGACCGGCACCTCGCCCTGCAGTGCCAGCAGGCGCGTGGTGAGGGGCATGATGTGGCCGTGGACCAGCAGGATGTGGGCGCTGATGAGGAAGTACCCCTCCTCGCCCTCGTCGCGGGAGAAACTGTGGCAACCGACCACGTACTCGCCCTTGGCCTTGCCGTAGCCCGCCACCGGAATGGCCTCAATGCGGTATTCCTCTCGACGCCGGTAAAACTCGGTGCCGGGCAGCAGGGTGTAGCCGAAGATGTTGATGTTGGGAAAGGTGGCAAGGAGAGTGTCGAGATTGCGCTCGAAGTCCTCGAGGTTGTCCCCGGGCAGGCCCCAGATCAATTCCGCGGCGATGGGCACACCCTGCTCCGACATCTGCCTGGCGATGGGCTGGTACTCGTTGGCACTCATATTCTGCCGGTTACTCAGGCGCAGTGCCTCCGGAGTCAGGGTCTGCAAGGCCAGCTGATAGTGGGGCAGCAGCTGGCTGCGATGCAGCAACAGGGCGATTTCCTGCACCTGGCGGCTGTGTTTCTTCGACCAGGATGTAGCAAAGCTGCGCGGCAGGCCGCTGCGCTCCTTCAGCTCCACGATCATCTGCGCTTTGTCCAGGTCTTGCTTGAGCGCGCCGAAGTTGGAGTCAGCGAGCCAGATATTAGCGATGCCGGCGGCGGTGATCTTCTCCCAGTCATCGCGGATCCGCGGCAGCGACCACTGGTACATCTTGCTGCCAATCGCACCGGTGCCCCACTCACAGAAGGCGCACTTGAAGGGGCATCCGCGGCTGGTTTCGTAAGCGATGGCGTCATAGCGGGTGGAGCCGTCCGGGTGGGTCAGCTCCAGCACGTCCAGCGGCGAGGGGAAGCGGTCAAGGTCCTGGCAGCGGTCCCGGGCGCGAGTGCGTACCAGGCGCTCGCCCTCGAGAAATGCCAGCCCGTCGACGTCGTGCCAGGCGCTCCTGTTGTCACTGTCGAGAAACTCCTGGAAGGTGACCTCGGCCTCACCCAGAAAAATGACCT
Organism: Haliea sp.; assembly: GCA_041746975.1. Classification (GTDB taxonomy): domain Bacteria; phylum Pseudomonadota; class Gammaproteobacteria; order Pseudomonadales; family Halieaceae; genus Haliea. The sequence goes on from JBGTGB010000004.1 coordinate 7,386, forward strand.
CCAGCGCCTCGGTGCCGAGGTAGTCCTCGGCCTGTTGCACATGGGGCCCGCCGGCGATCAGGGTCAGCTCCGGGGTCAGCGCCCGCAGCTGGCGGGCCAACGCCAGGAACTCGGCGGCGTTCCAGGTGTAGACGCTGAAACCCAGCACCGGCTCGAGGCCGCAGGCTCGCGCTTCCCTTACCCTGGCAGGGCCGGCCACCGACCAGGCCTCCAACCAGGGGGCGATATCCTCCGCGCCCTGGAAATGAACCAGTTCAATGTCGGTTGCGGCCGATCGGGCGCCATAGCGGCGGTAGAAGGAGGCCAGGCCGGCAGTGGTGGTCGGTGGCGCATTGAACCGCTCCGAGTCCATGCTCAGAAGCCAGATGGGACGCTGCAAGAGGGCCACTCCAGGCACAGTGGAATTCATTGCAATGTAGCGAATCGAGGCATGTTTGCCTACCGATCATTAGCAGATAAGCTGTGCGCTTTTGCACGGGGAGGCTTTAGCTTGGATACGGAACTGCTGCGTACCTTCCTGGAGGTGGGCAATACCCGCCATTTTGGCCGCGCTGCCGAGAACCTGTTTATCACCCAGGCGGCGGTCAGTGCCCGCATCAAGCAGCTGGAGGAGGCGCTGGGAGTGACCCTGTTCATCCGCCATCGCAACAATATCCAGCTCAGCAGCGAAGGGGAACGGCTGGTGCCGCACGCGGAAACCGTGCTGCTGGCCCTGGCCCGCGCCCGTCAGGACGTCAGCCTGGAGGATGCCCGCAGTAGTCAGGTCTATCTGGGGGTGCGGATTGGTATCTGGAGCAGCGTCCTGCAGCAGCGTCTGCACACGCTGCAGAAACAGGACCCCGATCTGGCCCTGCGTATCGAAAGTCGTGAATCAGGCGAGCTGATTCGCAAGCTGCTGGACCGCACCCTCGATCTGGCCATCGCCTATGAACCCCCCGGCGTTCCGGAACTGGAAAGCGTGGCGATTGGCCGCCTGACCCTGCGTCTCTACAGCTCCCGGCCGGACGATTCGCTCGAGGAGGCCATGGCCGGGAACTACGTGTTTCTGGATTGGGGCGGCGGATTCGCCCGTTTTCATAACAAACGCTTTGGCGAACAGCGACCGCCGCGCCTGCATACCAACCTCAACGATTTGGCCAGCGATTTTCTGGCGGAATTCGGTGGCGCCTGCTTTCTCCCGGCGAGTCTGCTTGAATCTCTCGCGGGCATGGGCCTAACGCCGGTTGCCGCCGCCCCCAGTTTCAGCCGCCCCCTCAATCTGGTCTACCACAGCAGTTCCCCCAAACGCGCTCAGATTGATCGGGTGACAAAGTATTTTCAGGGAGTCGAGGTTTAGCCTGGGGGAGAGAAGGTGTCGCCAGCTGGGGAACGTGCCGTAGTACGTCAGCCGGGCGGATGCGCGCAGGCATCCAAGCCCGTGGACTAGAAGTCTTCGAGCTCCAGGTCGTAGTAGCCCAGCTCTTCCCGGAGACGACGCTGTTCCAGGCGCTGCTCGGCCCGGCGACGTTTTGCGGCAAGGCGCTGCTTTTCGGTCGAAACAGAGACAACTTCTTCAAAGTCGTCGTCTGCCATATCGACCAGCGCCGGCTCGAAGATGTCGTCAAGGCCATCATTCGCTGCGGGCTCTTGGTTACGTTCAGTCATAAATCACCTCCTGATGATTTACAGCCTTGAATTTCGGCGCAATATCACTCAGTGATTTCAGTGAGTAAATCAAAATATTATTGGATTTATAACAAAAATATTTTGTTGTAAATGCCCCTAAGCAATTTCTGTTTATGGAAAGGCGGCCCGCCCCTGCCCTGGGTTCCCTGCACTCGCGGCTACGTCCTTGTAGTCTGTCATCCTTGACGGTGATGCCAGCGGGCCGCCTGGGTTATCTGGAGCAAGGGCCGTGCCAGCGCCGCGCGCACGGGGAACCCGGGGAAACGGGGTGTCCCCCGGGTTGGCGCGCTGTCCGGAGAGACGTCTGCGGACATGTCCGGCCGTGTCCGCGGGCCTTCAGCGGGGCTCACTCAGCCAATTCCGAATTGCAACCGCGACCTCCTGGGGGTTGCGGTCGTCTACAGCGAAGATGACATCGGCGTAGCGGCGATACAGCGGGGTGCGTTCGCGGAAAACATCGACATAGCTGCAGCCGGGATCACTGGCGATACCTCGTGGAGGCGCCGCGGCGACACGCGCCTCCAGAGTTGCCAGCGGCACGTCGAGAAAAACTACCGGACCTGCCTGCTGCAGGCGCTGCATGATCCGCTCGCTGTAGACCACACTGCCACCCGTTGCGATGACGCTGTTTTCCAGGGGCACTGCCAGCAGGATAGCTTCTTCCAGAGCGCGCAGGGCGATATGACCACTACTGTCCATGATCTCCTGCAGGGTCGCTCCTGCCTGAATCTGGATCTCCAGGTCAGTATCGTTGAAGGCAAGCCCCATGAGCTTCGCCAGCAGTACACCCACGGTGCTCTTGCCGGCACCGGGCATGCCAATCAGGCTGATGGTACGCGCTGTGGTCGGGTCGTTGCACACGGTGTATTCCTGCTGGTCACGGAAGCCACATTATCAGCGTTCAGAGCGCGGAGGCCAACGCCTGTGCCTTGCGCGGGAGGGGGGCTCTGGGTAGAGTGCCGGATCATGTCTTCTCGGACACAGCTGAGGCATTCACGATGACCCTGTTGCACACTCCTCTGGACGCCCTGCACCGGGAGCTCGGCGCCCGCATGGTGCCCTTTGCCGGCTATGATATGCCGGTGCAATATCCTCCCGGTATTATCAAGGAGCATCTGCATACCCGGCAGGCGGCGGGGCTTTTCGACGTTTCCCACATGGGCCAGCTGGTGTTTTCCGGCCCGGGCTCGGCGCAGCTGCTGGAGACCCTGGTGCCCGCGGATGTCGCCGGCCTGACCGACGATCGCCAGACCTACGCCCTGCTGACCAATAGCCACGGCGGCGTTGTGGATGACCTGATTATCACCCGCTGGGGTCCGGAAACCTTCTTCCTGGTAGTAAATGCCGCCTGCAAGGAGCAGGACATCGCCCATTTGCGCTCGCATCTGCACGGCCAGACCCTGCAGGTCCTGGCAGATCAGGCCCTGCTGGCGCTGCAGGGTCCGGCGGCTCGCGAGGTCATGGCGCGGCTGTGTCCCGAGGCGGCCGCACTCACTTTCATGCACGGCTTGCGTACCAGTATCGATGGGGTCGAACTTTACCTCACCTGCTCCGGCTATACCGGTGAAGATGGGTTCGAGCTGTCCTTGCCTGCGGCCAGTGCCGACAGGATCGCCCGCCTGTTGCTGGCTCAGCCGGAAGTCGAGCCCATCGGCCTCGGTGCTCGCGATTCCCTGCGTCTGGAAGCGGGGCTGTGTCTGTATGGGCACGAGTTGAGTGAAACCATCGACCCGGTGCAGGCCGGGCTGCTGTGGTCGATTGGCAAGGACCGGCGCGCCGATGGCAAGCGCCCTGGCGGGTTCCCCGGTGCCGAGCGGATTTTTCAGCTTATCGAGCACAAGCCGCCGCTGCGTCGGGTTGGCTTGGTGGTCGACGGCAAGCGCCCGGTGCGGGAAGGGCAGGCAGTGTTCGATGATCGTGGTGAGCACGTGGGTGAAATCTGCTCGGCGGGCTTTGGCGCCAGCGTTGGCGCTCCCATCGCCATGGCCTATGTGCGGCGTGACGTCGGCGAGCCCGGCACGTGCCTGACGGTGGATGTGCGCGGCAAGCCGGTGGCGGTCAGCGTGGAGAAAATGCCCTTCGTGCCCCAGCGCTACTTCCGCGGCTGAGGTTAAGCCCGATCCGGGTCAGTGCGCCCAGGCGCGCAGGGCCCGGAATTGCTGTGACAGATAGTCCATCTGGTCCGCCAGCACCCGCTCCTTGGCCAGGAAATGCCACTCCCAGGTGTTGGGCCGGAACGGCACCGCCAGCAGCGGCATGTGTGCTTCTTCCGGGGTGCGATTGTCTTTTGCCCAGTTGCAGCGGCGGCAGGCGGCAACCACATTCTCCCAGCGGTCGCTACCGCCGCGGGAGGTGGGCAGGACGTGGTCGCGAGTCAATTCAGAGCGGCAGAATTGCTGGCCGCAGTAGAGACAGCGGTGATCATCTCGGCGGAACAGGGTGCGGTTGCAGAGGGGCAGGCTGAAGTCGCTGCGGATGCGCCCCTGCAGGGCGATGATCGGCTGCAAATCGATGCGGGAACGGAGGCCGGTCAGGCGCTGGACTCCTCCCATGATTGGCGGCAAAGGGTCGCCGACGCCGTAGAGAACATCCCCTCGGGCATATGCGGATACGGCTTCCTGGGCGGTGATCCAACCGCGTGGTTGACCCGCTACGTCCAGTTTCAGGATGTTTTGCATGGGTGGCCACTCCGTGGTTTGCCCTACGCTACTGTAAAAGTGTGGCTTTCACAATCCTGCAAAGTGTGTAGTCTGGAAGGTAGGAAGAAGGCGCATTCATTCGACAACAGAGCGGGGAGCCAGGGGTGACAGTGCAGTGGGTATGGCTTGGCGCGAATGTCGTACTGGTACTGGCTACCCTGTTGCCGCTGTCGCACTTCACTGTCTGGTGGATTCGCGACCTGGACTTTCCCCGGCTGCAGCTATCGGCGCTCGCTGTTGCGCTGCTCGGCGCAGGCGCAGTCATCGGTCAGGTGCACGGCTTTACCTTGCTCATTCTCATCGGCCTGGCCCTCTGCACCGGATGTGTCGCCTTTCATGCCTGGTGGATTCTGCCCTATACCCGCCTGTGGCCACGGGAAGTGCTGGATGCCAATGGTGCGGGGCCCTGCCTGCGCCTGCTGACAGCAAATGTTCTGACCCCGAACCAACATGCGGACCGGTTCCTTGAACTGGTGCAGCAGAACGTCCCGGATATATTCATTACGCTGGAATCCGATTCCAGATGGCAGGGTTATCTGGACACGCTGGAAGGTGACTATCCGTTCAGCGTCAAAGTGCCGCTGGACAATCTCTACGGCATGCACCTGTACTCCCGCCTGCCGCTCAGTGACACCGAGGTCGCCTACCTCGTGCAGGAGGACATTCCCTCAATCCACACCAACGTGCAGCTGTCCGACACGGTTCGGCTGCGCCTGCACGTGCTGCACCCGCCGCCGCCTAGCCCTACTGAGAACGAGGAATCCACCGAGCGTGATGCGGAGTTGGTGGTGGTGGCGCAGTCGGTCGCGCAAGAGACGGGCCCTGTCGTCGTCACCGGCGACCTCAATGACGTGGCCTGGTCCACCACCACGCGCCTGTTCCGCAAGATCAGCGGCCTGCTCGACCCGCGGGTGGGACGAGGCATGTTCAACACCTTTCATGCAGACTATGCTCTGCTCCGTTGGCCCCTGGACCATCTGTATCACAGCGATCACTTCACGGTCAGCGAGCTGCGCCGCCTGCCGGCGTTTGGCTCAGACCACTTTCCCCTGCTAGTGGAACTCTGCTACCAGCCTCAGCAGAAGGATGCGCAGGAGGGGCTGAAAGAGGACGCGGAGGACCGGGAGCTGGCGCAGGAAAAAGCCGCGGCCGAGCCCGTCACTGCCGCAGATGTCCCCGCTCTGGGCCGTTAGATTTCGGGGTTGTCGCGATTATCGCGCCGTCCAGCTGGCTTCGACTAAAGCGTTCCCGTCAACCAGCACGCGGCCCTGAAAGTGATCGCCAACGAGGATTTCGCCGACGCCCGCCGGGGTTCCGGTCAGGATGACGTCGCCGTCTTCCAGGGTCATGAAACCTGCCAGGTTGTCGAGTATTGTTTGCGGTGGGTAGATCATCAGGGCTACGCCTCCCTGTTGGCGCAAGATATCGTTGACGCGCAGTTCCAGCGACAGTTGCTCCAACGGTACCGTCAGCGGTATGAATTCGCTGAGCAGGGCAGCGCCGTCGAAAGCCTTGGCGCGCTCCCAGGGCAGGCCTTTCTCTTTCAGGCGGGTCTGCAGGCCACGCTTGGTCAGGTCAAGACCAAAGCCCACTGCGGCCAATCTGCCGCCTTCCACCATAAATGCAATTTCACCCTCATAGTGCAGGGGCTCGCCGGGAGCTGCGTACAGGGTGTCCCCAAGGGCTGAGTTGGGTTTGAGAAAAACGACCATATCCTCCGGGATATCATTTCCCAGCTCTGCAATATGGGCTGCATAGTTGCGGCCGATGCAGACGATCTTGGAAGGTGCAATCTCGCGGCCCTGGCAATGAATGGTATGCACAACAGATGTCCCCAATGCGGTATGGCGTTCGCTCTGTGGCATCATAGCGCGGTCGCCGGCGCTCGAAACAGGGTGCGCCGAAAGTTTGTCTGAACAGGGAGGAAACGATGGAGTTGGTGGCCGAGTGGGGGCCCCTGGTGCTGGTGATGCTTGTCACCGGCCTTGTTGCCGGCCTCATGGCGGGTTTGCTCGGTGTGGGTGGCGGTATCGTCATCGTGCCGGTGCTGGATGCCGCCCTCGGAACCCTGGCGGTTGATCCGGCGATCCGCATGCATATCGCGGTGGCGACCTCCCTGGCGACAATCATCCTCACCTCCCTGTCATCGACCCGGGCCCACCACCAGCGCGGTTCGGTGGACTTCATCGTGGCGCGCAGCTGGGGTGGCTACATCCTGGCGGGCGCCGTGTTCGGGGCGTGGCTGGCTTCGCACCTGCACAGCAACGTGCTGGCGCTGATTTTCGGCTCGGTGGCAGTGCTGCTCGGTCTGCGCATGCTCCTGTTCGGCGGGCGCTATCCAGCGCCCGCGCGGGAGATACCTGTGGGCGCGGCTATCCGGTTGCTACCTCTGGGCATCGGCGGCCTGTCCAGCATGATGGGTATCGGCGGCGGTACCTTCAGCGTGCCGGTACTGACCTTGCTCGGGCACACCATTCATCGGGCGGTGGGTACCTCGGCCCTGTTTGGCCTGCTGATCAGCGTGCCTGGAGCCATCGCGTTCGTGGTCACAGGTTGGGGGGATCCGCGGCTGCCCGCGGCCAGCCTCGGTTTCGTCAACCTGCTGGGGTTGGTTTGCATTGCGCCCGCCACCATTCTGGCGGCGCCCTACGGCGCGCGCATAGCCCACCGCCTGAATGCCCGCCAGCTGAATCTGGCATTCGGCGTTTTTCTGCTGCTGGTGTCCGGGCGTATGTTATTGCGGGCCCTCTGAGCCGAACCGCTCGCGACGCTGCCTAGCGCAGCAGCAGGGTGTCCTCTTCCATTTCCCGGAGGGTGTCGAGCAGACTGCCGTGACGCTGGCGTTTTTCCGCCGCTTCCACCCCCGCTGCGCTCGCCAGCCCCGGGCCATGCCCTCACCGGGCCGTGAGGGGCACCTCAGCGTAGCGATTCATGCCTGATCCACCGAAGGAACCACCATCGTAGACATAGCCGTAGACCGCTCCTTCTGCACTCTGCTTGATCGCCATGCCGCGGACCCAGAGGACGGTTTCGCCATCCACCTCGAGGCTGGGCTCACTCCAGCCGCCGTCGCCGTCGCGCCAGGTGTGGAATAGTCGATTGGTTCCCTCCTCAATGAACAGGACGTGAACATCGGCGCCATAGGCGATGGCGTCGGCACCTACCTGCTCGGCGTCAGCGGCATTGCGGACCACCGCGCGATCGGTCACCCGAACTGCCTCGGTCAATTTGCCGTCACCGCCGGCACGGCGTTCCCAGAGCTCGCCGTTGTCCAGGCGATAGATAATGCTGACTGCGTCAGAGTCGGTGAGGTACACGAGTGGCAGAATGCCGCCCGCGTCCTGGACCTCTGTGCCGAGTCCAGCGGCGACCGCCTGACGTGGTGTCAGATCGCCGTTTGGCAGGATACTGCGATACCACGCAGTGCCGTCGAGCCCGGTATAGGCCAGGTGCACGACATCGTCCCGCCCACGCACCAGCACCGGACCTGACAGGTCGCGATCGTCGTCAGGATCAACCACGGTTTCCTCACTCCATTCGCCGTCAGGGGAGCGAACCCGATAGAGGATCTTGTGCAGGTTGCCGTAAACACCGACCACGCTGCCATCGGAACGCACGGCAATATCGGCGACCTGCACCGGCGGCTCGACCGGTGAGGCCAGGCGTTCGTCGCGGATCTCCCAGCTGTCTGGCTCGGCGGAATCTGCGGTGCGGAAGCGATGATAGAACACGTGATCGGAGGTCTGGTGCAGAATATGGATACTGCCATCGACGTGCACCGAGCCCACACCCTCAAGATCCCCGGTCCCGGGCCGGTTTGCACCATCAACCTCCAGCCAGCTGATGCCGCCGTCCGTGGACTTGACCATCATCATCACGTTGTCGGTTTCCGACGGTTCCATTATGAAGTACAGGTCGCCGTTCTCGGCTTCCCAGGGTCCGATGCGGGTGGGGGTTTCCACGAAGGTGCCGCCAAGATGTCCTTCCGGAACCTCCAGAGTGACTCTGGCAAGGTGCGCTGATGCCAGCGGCTCGCCGTCGCTGCCGGTCATGCGGAACTCGAAAGTATCTCCGGTCTCGTTGATGTTGGCATGGTCGGAGAAATAGCGAACCACGATGGGGAACTCCCACTCGCTGTGGTTCCCGGAAGCCGACCAGGAAGGGCTCGTGTCGGCATAGTTGATGCCGGCCCCTGCGGCGAAGGGTAGCTCGGAGCCCGGCAGCAGATTCGTGGTCTCGTCGCCGTGAGCGAAGGCGGAACTGCTCACGATGCTGGCCCGGGGGGTGTGGGTTGCCCCGGAGACCTCCAGCAGCCGCAGGTCGGCAGCGCTGTTTGCGGGCAGGTACAGCCCCGCCGGGGATTCATCAATGGTCTCGCCCAGGTCCCAGGTGAACTCGGGTCCCTGTATGTAGGGGTCCCATTCGTAGGCGACGCTGACCTCACTGCCCTCCCAATCCACGGCGACCTCGAGCCACTGGCCGGTCTTCACCCCGACGTCCTCGCTCTGGACTACGGCCTCGCTACCATTCCGGCGCTGGACGACACGCAGTGCACCGCCGCCCTCCAGTTCCAGACGATAATGGTTGTCCGGGTCCCGGTAGCCGAACAGAATGCCCGCTGTGGACGACTCCGGCAGGCGCATGACGGCTTTGAATTCAATCGGTTCCCAGTGGGTGTGGTACTGGGCAAGGGCCAGGAGGGGGCCTTTGTGCGCGGTCATGCGCAGGAAGCCCGAGTCGCCTTCCTGCTGCCATACCAGTGCGGACGCATCCCCGGCAATCAGGTTCCACGTCTCTGCCGGGCTGGTGTCCTGCTCGCGGGAGAAATTCAGGGCCAGTTCCTTGACCGGGTAGGGAAAATCCTCCGCCGCCAGCGGCTCCCAGTTGCCTTCATTGCGACGAAACTCCAGCTGGAACTGCTGTGCGGCGGCGTCCTCGGGGGCCTCCACTTCCAGTCGGAGCCGGAAAGGGTGGTCGGCGCGCACCACGGCTGGAGTGTTGCTGTCCGCGGCCCAGCCGCTGTCGGCATTCAGGGGTGCGGCAAAATCTGCTCGGACCCGGTATGCCGTTTGCCGGAATTCGGCCGCTGCCGTGGCAGCCTGGTCCGCCGTAGCTACCGCTGTATCCTCAGCAGCGTCGCAGCCGGCAAGCACCAGGCTGGCCCCGAGAAGGACCGGGAACAGCCGGCTTGCCTGTCGCTTTGCTTCAGAGTGGAGGGCCGCTGGGCCTCGACGGATGGCGTCCTTTCCTGAGCCGGTCATACTGCACCTCGGTCGATACGATAAATATGCTAAAAATCCCACCTTGAAAAATAATGGTAGCCGCCGAATTGTGACAGGCTCAACCTTTAGAACATTAACATTGTATGAATTCTGGTCGACTCAGTGACCGGTCAGCATATTCTCGATCTCCTCCGGCTTGTCGTGGACAGTTGACGAACCCGGTCACCACCGAACGGGACACGAAGCGCATCAGCGACCCCAGGCGCAGGAACCCCGCCAGGATCTGCAGGACCCCGGTGAGGACCGTGGCGGCAAGCAGATACTCGAGGCCGGCTCCCGCACCAGGGTAATCATCAACAGCGCCATGGCACCCGTGGCGGCGGAGATCATGCCGGGCCGGCCGCCAGTAAAGGCGATGACCACGGCGATACAAAACGAGGCGTAGAGGCCGACCTTTGGGTCGACGCCGGCAATAATGGAAAAGGCAATGGCCTCGGGGATCAGGGCGAGCGCAACGACTAGGCCGGCTAGCAGATCGCCGCGGATATTGCCCAACCAGTCTTTTTTCAGTGAAGCGAGCACGGCAGAGAGTCTTCGCGAGAGTCAGCGGGAACCGCAAAACAAGCCTGAGCCGGGCGATGGTGCCCGGCGCAGGCGGCTGGCGATGGGAGAAGGCGCGGGATTATCCGCGAAGCGGGGGCGGAATACCACTGGGCTGTGAACTTGTACCGGGATCCCCGCTGGTCCGATGGTCACATCTTCGTAATGTTTTTCCTTTACGGTGTTTAAAACATCAGGTCAAAACACGGCATGAGTGGGTCCTTTGGGCTCGCCATATGCATTGTTTACGGTCTATTCCAATTTCACGTAACTTTGAAGGTATGGGAGATATCGATGATGGATGCGATCGCACAGCGAAGCAAAGCTTCAACAATTCCCAGGGAATTGAGCCGGAGGCAGCTGAAGTTCGCGAAAAGTCCGCTGGCGAACGCGATAGTCCTCGCATTGTTAAGCCCGGCAGCCTTTTCGCAGACGCAGGGCGCCGCGAGGCTGGAAGAAATTGTCGTCACAGCGCAAAAGCGCGACGAGACAATGCAACGGGTGCCGCTCAGCATCGATGTACTGACCAACCAGGCCTTGAGCGAACTGAACCTGCAGAGTTTTTCCGACTATGCACAGATGGTTCCAAGCATCTTCACGACACCGGGCATGGACGAGGGGAGCTCTTTCGCGGGCATAACCATGCGCGCCATCAACTCGGGCTCTCGCGGCCACCCAAGCAGTAACGCGCCCACTGTCGGCATGTATCTGGACGAGATGCCACTGACCACGCAGCAGGGCAACGTCGATGTTCACCTGTACGACATTGCGCGGATCGAGGTGCTACAGGGTCCCCAGGGTACCCTGTTTGGCGCCAGCTCGCAGGCGGGCACAATACGCATTATCAGCAACACGCCAGAGCTTGGGCAGGCATTTGGCGGGATCAGCCTGGAAGGCAACACCGTGGACTTCGACGACACCGGCTATGTAATGGAGGGTTTCGTCAATGCGCCGATCAACGACAATATGGCCATTCGTCTGGTGGGCTGGTCGCGTGAGACCGCCGGCTGGATCGATAACGTCCTAGGCAGCCGCACCTTCAAAGGTGTAGAGGATGCTGATACGTGTGCGGCCAGCGGTGTGGATTGCAGTGATGACGATATTACCCTCACCAACGAAAACAGAGCCAGGGATAATTACAACACAGTAGACACCATCGGTGCGCGGGCTGCGCTGCGTATCGAACTGAATGAAAACTGGACCGTCTCCCCGACCGTCATGGCGCAGCAAAGCAAATCGGAGGGGCATCGAGGAGAAGACATCAGCGGCTTTGTGCCAAGAAAGCAGGCTGTGACCCACTTCATGAATCAGTACACCGACGATCAGTGGTACATGCTCGGTTTAACTATTGAGGGCAAGGTCGGCAACTTTGACCTGACGTACTCCGGCGGCTATCTGGAGCGCGATGTCGATGGCTCCTACGATTACGCGGACTACGCATACTGGTATGACGCGGCCTATACTACCGGTTTCTATGCGGATCTGAATTTCCAGACCGGTGGCGCGCGCCCAATCGAGAACCAGTTCTTCCCGGGTCTGGCCGGGAGTCGCAATGTGCAGGGCTATGCGTCAGAGGTGTACGACCAATATGAAAGAGAGACCCACGAAATCCGCATTACCAGCGATCGCGATAAGCGCATTCGAGGTATGCTCGGCGCCTTTTATATGGATAGCTATCACGACTACTCGATAGCTTACAGGTTACCCGGTCTTGCAGACATTATGCAATTTCAAGGCGGTGACCCGTTTCTCACCAAGGATACATTTTACTTGAACAGCATGGATCGCTTCGACGATGAGAAAGCGGTCTTCGGGCATGTTGACTATGACATCACCGACAACCTGGAGCTGACTGTCGGCGCACGCTTCTTTAAACCCCAGCAAAAGGTCATAGGTTTCACAGGATATAGCATGAACACCAATCTTGCAGGCTGGTCCAGCTCCGGCGAGCTACGTTGCGACCAACTGGGCAACGGGCAGGCGGAGTATCAGGGTAAAAAGAACCTGAAGCCGTGCTTGAACGTTGACAAGAATATCAGTGAAAGCGAGAGCATCTATCGCGCCAACCTTAACTACCGGGCCACAGACGACGTTATGCTGTATGCGACGTATTCTGAAGGGTATCGCCCAGGGGGCATCAACCGAAATCCGAATCAAAGCGAATTCCTGTCGGAATTCCTGACCAACTACGAAGTTGGCTGGAAAACCCAATTCATGGACCAGCGGCTCCAGTTCAATGGCGCGGCATTCTATAACGAGTGGGATGATTTCCAGATTACGTTCGCCGGGGAAAACAGCATCACCCAGATAGGCAACGGACCGTCAGCCGAGATCCTGGGCCTCGAGGCAAATGTAATTTGGATTGTGACAGATGCGTTGAAGATATCAGCTGCGGGTGCCAGATATGAAGCAGAGCTATCATCTGACTTCGTCGATTTCGCCGCCGACGGGAGCGTACTGAGGACCAGGGCGCCAAAGGGCACTCCGCTTCCCGGAACACCGGATTTCAAAGGCAACGTTGTCGCCCGGTATGAGTTTCCCATCGGCGGATTCGATGGGTATGTGCAGAGCGCACTGACCTATGTAGGAGAAAGAAGGTCAGCATTACAACCGGCAGATTATGCGGTTAGCGGAGACTATTCGTCTATTACACTGCTTGATCTGGCAGCCGGACTTGCAAAGGGCTCGTGGTCGTTCGATATGTTTGTAAATAATGCCACGAACAATGACACACCCTGGTACGACACAGCACAGTGTGCAACCGCTACCTGCGGCTCTCAGAGGTATGCGATACGCGAGCGCCCAACCACCGTTGCCTTCAAGGTTACCAAGAGATTCGACTGACCTGAAGGCTGGTAGCAGTTATGGGTGGTACAACGGAGCCAACTGGCACACTTGAGGTCGCCCTTGAGCGCGCAGCCCAACTACTGACGCTCGATCCGAAGTTGGCTGCCGAACAGGCAATGGAAATTCTCGCGGCCGTTCCCAGGTATCCGCCGGCCCTGTTGTTGCTGGGTAGCGCTCAACGCCAGGCAGGTGATGCAGCGACGGCGTTGGAACTCTTCGATGGTCTTGTCAAAGAGCAGACCCGATGGAGTTCCGCTCATTTCGAGCGTGGACTTACACTGGCAGCTCTGGGACGTGGCAACGAAGCAATTGAGAGTTTGCGACGAACCACCGAGCTGAAGCCAGACCATACTGCCGCATGGCGGATACTCGGTGATCACCTTTTTGCAATAGGCGACAGTAAAGCTGCGGAATCGGCTCACTCCCGTCACATCAGTTGTGCCACTAAGGACCCGGAGCTGCGGAAGGCGGCTGCGGCGATGCTTCAAAACGACATGCACCTTGCAGAGCAGATTCTGAAACAGCGCCTTTTGCGCACCCCCACAGACGTTCCGGCAATGAGAATGCTGGCTGAAGTGGCGGTTCGCTGCGATCGTGAGGATGACGCATTCAATTTACTCACGCGGTGTCTTGAGCTTGCGCCTGACTTTGCAGCGGCTCGCTTTAACTACGCGGTGCTGCTGCATCGGCGCAACCAATCCTCCGCTGCCATGGCCGAATTGGAGCGCCTGCTTCTCGGGGACCCCGACAACCCAAGTTATCGGAATCTGGTCGCTGTAACCCTCAGCAGAATCGGTGAATATTCGCGTTCCAGCGAGATCTACGCGGAGCTACTTCGCGAGTACCAGGGCAACAGCAAGATCTGGCTGAGCTACGGCCACGTCCTGAAAACTGAGGGCCGTCATGCTGACTGTGTTGACGCCTACAGGAAAAGTATCGAGTACGACCCCGGTTTCGGCGAGGCCTACTGGAGTCTTGCCAATTTAAAGACATTTAGGTTTACGGATGCAGATATATCGGCGATGCATGCACAGCTTGCCGACGCTAGCCTGCGCGATGAAGATCGTGTGCATCTGCACTTTGCGCTTGGAAAAGCGCATGAGGACACCAGAGAGTATGCGCATTCCTTCGACCACTACGCGAAAGGCAACGCTCTGTACCGGGCTGAAAGTCGATACGATGCTGACAGGAGTTCAGCTCGTGTAAAGCGCCTGAAAAAAATTCTTACCGCAGAGTTGTTTGCGGAGCGTGCAGGGGTCGGTTGCCAGTCCGCTGATCCCATCTTCATAGTAGGCATGCCGCGTGCAGGCTCCACTCTGCTCGAACAGATACTCTCCTGCCATTCCAGAATAGAGGGCACTTCCGAGCTGCCTGAGTTGATATCCCTGGCAAGGGAGCTGCGCGATGAAGCCGAAACCGGGGAAATTGCCGCCTACGCTGAAATACTTTCCTCCAAGAGTCCAGCAGAGCTACGCGAGTTGGGGGAGCAGTATCTTGAGCGTGTTCAAATCCATCGTAAAACCGAGCGACCGTTCTTCATCGACAAAATGCCTAACAATTTCATGCACATTGGCATGATCCAGCTGGCTCTGCCAAATGCGAAGATCATCGACGCGCGTCGGCACCCCCTGGGATGCTGCTTTTCCAATTTTAAACAATACTATGCGCGCGGCCAGAATTTCAGCTATAGCTTACAGGACGTGGGGCGGTTCTACAGGGATTATGTAGAGCTGATGGCCCACTTCGACGAGGTGCTTCCACCAGGTCGCATTCATCGTGTTTTCTATGAGCAGACTGTCACAGATACGGAAGCGGTGGTGCGCGAGCTACTTGATTACTGCGGACTGGACTTTGAGCCGGATTGCCTTCGTTTTTACGAGAGCCAGCGGCCGGTGCGCACCGCAAGTTCCGAACAGGTGAGGCGCCCCATCAATAGTGAAGGCTCTGATCTGTGGCATCACTACCAACAGTGGCTGGAGCCGCTCAAGCGTGAGCTTGGCGAGGTGCTTCCTATGTATCCTGAGATACCTCCGCCCCGATTCGAGGAACTGCAGACATCATGAACCTGGCAGCCAGTGCAAAACTCATTGTGGCTATTGTGCTCTACGTTTCTTCAACTTCCGTGCATAGTGGAGATGTCGGAGATGAAGAGGCGCGCTGGCTGCCCGGAGACCATCATGTCCATAGCCGCTACAGTGATGACGCGATCTACCCTATTCCAATGAACGCACTCATGGCGAGGCACTTTGGGCTTGCATGGAAAGTTCTCACCGATCACGGTGGCCCAGACCACAGTAAGGTGAATTTTGAACGCGCTTACCCCGAACTTCAGCTCTCCCGCGAGGTTGTGCCGGAGCTCATTCAGTTCTACGGTTTGGAGTTGAATACCCCGGCGGCCGATCACTCAAGCATCGTCATGCCGCACACTCATGATGAAGCCACTGTATTGCGTGAGATCGAATCACGCTTCGACAAGCTTGAAAAGTCCTCTGATGATGAAATACGAGAACGCGACCAGGAAGAGAAAATGATTGAGGCCTTACAGTTCATGGACGGGCTCGATAGGAAACCGCTAGTTTTCGCCAATCATCCCTCCCGGTCGGCCACTGCACTTGCTGAATACGGGCAAACGGAGCCGCGCAACCTTCGCAACTGGAACGATGCAGCGCCGGATGTCGCTGTGGGTATGGAAGCAGCGCCGGGCCACCAGGCCGGGCCTCTGAGCGGCGACCCCGCACCACGCGGCTGGTACTTTGATTATCCGACCATGGGTGGCTTCGACCAGATGACCGCAAGACTCGGTGGATTCTGGGACTCAATGCTGGGCGAAGGACGGCGCTGGTGGATCACAGCCAACTCCGATTCTCATAGTCACTACATAGAAGGTGGTGTCGCCTTCTGGCCAGGTGAGTATACCAAGACCTATGTCTACGCCAAGAAAGATCATGCATCAATCCTGGAGGGCATTCGACGCGGCCGAATGTTTGTCACGACGGGTGATCTGATTTCCGAACTGTATGTCGACGTAACGAAGGTCACCAATGGCGCCGTATCGGCGCAAATAGGCGGCACTGCTTCCTTATCATCCCCCGCCGATGTGGAAGTACGCATTCGGGTCAGAGAGCCGCATGGCGCCAACCACAATGGTGACAATCCAGAGGTGGCTCGAATTGACCTGATCGTTGGCCATGTCACCGGGCCAAGTGAGAACCGGACGGTCGACACCAACGACTCGACTACAGTGGTGAAGAGGTTCTTCGCTTCCGATTGGCAGAGGGACGGAGAGATGCTCGAAATGAATTATACGCTCAGCGTAAGAGAACCCATTTACCTACGCGTACGCGGCACCAACACAGATGAGTTGGAGCCAGGCATTGACCCACCGGATGAGAATCCCTGGTCGGATCTTTGGTTTTACTCAAATCCCGTTTTCGTTGAATTCGAGCAGTAAGCTATCCTCCCCTGCTCATTGGCAAATATCTGAACTAGTTCCCGGCCCGAGTTCTTTTCGCTTTCTTGGACCAGACTGCACCTGCATCCGCCCGGATTTGGCGTATGCTTGCCAGGTTGCAGTGTAGCTCAGGTTCCGAGGCACAGAGTGACTACAGTTCTCCCCAGCAGAAGTCGCACGATCTGGCTGCGCGACACGCTTACGCGTTCGCGCAAGGACGCGGTGTCCAGCTCGATCATGACCGGGATCTGCGACAACTACCTGGGTGCGTTTGCGGTATCCCTGCGAGCGAGCCTGTCGCAGATGGGCTGGCTGCTGGCGGCGCCCCAGCTCGCTGGCGCCGTATTCCAGCTGCTGTCGGTGTGGCTGTGCCCGCGTTTTTCCCGCCGTCGGGCTATTGTCACCGGGGTAGTGTTGCAGGCGCTGTCAGTACTGGGTATGGCCGCGATAGCTTTGTTGCGCCCGCCGAATGCGGTGACCTGGCTGATTGTGCTGACAATTGTCTACCAGGCCAGCGCCAATTTCGTGCAGCCCCAGTGGCGTGGCTGGATGGGCAGCGTGGTGCCACCGCGGCGGCGCGGGGCGTTCTTTGCCGGCCGCACCCGCCTCACCATGATTACCAGCTTCGCCGTGTTCGCCGGTGGCGGCGTGCTGTTGGGTATCTTCCAGCGCTATGAGCTGGCCTGGGCCTGTTTTGGCGGCCTGTTCCTGCTGGCTGGAGCGGGTCGCGCGCTGTCGGCATGGCAGCTGCGCCAGATGCACGACCCCGACCACAGCTACAGCGCCGGCGCTATCTCTTTTGCCGCCACCCTGGGGCGCGTTCGGGAGGCTTTCCGCGACAAGACCTTCTACCAGTACAGCCTGTTCATCGCCGGTATGCAATCGGCGGTGGCCATCTCCGCGCCCTTCTTCAGTGTCTACATGCTGCGGGATCTGCAGTACAGCTACTGGCAGTTTGCGGCCAACACCGGCATCGCGATTCTCACCCAGTTCTTCACCCTCTCAGTTTGGGGCCGGATCTGTGACCGCTGGGGCAATCGCTGGGTGATGGTGGCGAGCAGCCTCATGATCCCGGTGGTACCGGCAATGTGGTTGTTGTCGAGCGACTTCTACTACCTGCTATTTGTGCAGGTACTCTCGGGTCTGGCCTGGGGCGGGTTTACCCTGAGTACCGCCAACTACTTGTATGACCTCCGCCCGCCCCGGGCGGACTTTGCCAGCTACGCCGCAGTGCAGGCTGCGCTGGGAGCGGTGGGTATTTTTGCCGGCGCCCTGTTCGGCGGTTACCTGGCTATGGCCCTGCCGGAGATGGTGCTCTGGCTGCCGGGGGGCTGGCAGCCGCTGCACTCGGTGGTGCTGATCTTCCTGGTCTCCGCGCTGCTGCGGCTGGCGATTGTCGCCTGGTTTATCCCGCGTTCGGTGGAATTGCGGGTGCGCCAGCGACCGGACCTGCTGCAGGTGGTGTACCGCATATCGCGGTTCACCCCCGGGGCCGGCATCGTTCTGGACTGGCTGACCGTAACTCGCAAACGCCGGGACTGATCTCGGCTATACTGCGGGAAGGGCGCTGTCTGGCATCCGGGAACAGTAGGGAGGCGTGGTCGCATGCATCAACTGAGTGGGCTGGACGCCACTTTTCTGTACGCAGAAATGAACAATTCGCCGATGCATATCGCGCCGCTGCTGATCTACGATCCATCTACCACCGGCACTGAGCTGGTGCGTTTCAAGGATATCCTCAATACGTTCGCCAGCCGTCTGCACCGGTCCCCGGTTTTCAAGCGCAAATTGGCCATGGTTCCGCTCAACCTTGACCAGCCCTATTGGGTGGAAGACGATAATTTCGATCTGGAGTTTCATGTCCGCCACATCGCCCTGCCGAAGCCCGGCGACTGGCGGCAGCTATCCATTCTGATTGCTCGCCTGCACGCTCGTCCGCTGGACCGCTCGCGGCCGCTGTGGGAGGCCTACATCATCGAGGGCCTGGACAATGTCGAGGGCCTGCCCAAGGGCTGTTACGCCATGTTCCTCAAGATTCATCACGCGGCCATAGACGGTGCGTCCGGGGTGGAAATTATTTCGGCGCTGCACGATCTTGTTCCCGATCCGCCGCCGTCCCGACAGGAGGCGGCCCCGGTACTGGATCCCGGGCCCAGCAGGGCGGAAATGCTCTGGCGCGCCTACAAGGTCAACATGTGGGCGCCGTTCCGGCTCGCCCGCCTGGTAACAGAGGGCATTCCCGCCTGGCGCCGGGTGCACCAGGGGGTCAAGGCGAACAAATTCCGCACGCTGGGGGACAAGGAGCGCACGCGCTTTAACGCAGCTGTCTCGCCGCACCGGGTCTTTGGTGCGGCGGATTTCGATCTCGGCCTGATCCGGAAGATGAAAGACGCCGTGTCCGGTGCTACCGTCAACGATGTCATTCTCAGCATTGTCGGCGGCGCCCTGCGCAGCTATCTGCTGGACAAGGGGGAACTGCCAGAGGGTAGCCTGGTGGCGGGCGCGCCAGTCAACGTGCGTAAATCCGACGAAGCTGCATCTGCCGGTAATCAGGTGTCGATGATGGTCCTCGCTCTGGGCACGGACATCGCCGAACCCAGGGAGCGCCTGCAGTCGGTCCATGAGAGCGCAGTTGGCTCCAAGGCCTACCACGAGGCGGTGGGCGCACGCCTGATGACGGACATGACCCAGAGCCTGCCGGCGGAGCTGGCGGCGCTGGGGGTACGCGCCGCCCTGGGGTCCGGGCTCATGGCAGGCATGAAGCCGATATTCAACACCATCGTGACCAACGTGCCTGGCCCGCAGGTGCCGCTGTACATGGGCGGCGCCGAGGTAAATCGCAGTTATGGGCTGGGACCCTGCCTGGACAACATGGGCCTGTTCCACGCGGTGACCAGTTACAACGGGCAGATTGCGGTGGCGTTTCAGTCCTGCCGGGAAATGATGCCCGATCCGGGCTTCTACGAGCAGTGCCTGTATGCCGCCTACGCCGCCCTGCAGGCGGAGGTATTGGACACGCCAAAGAAGGGGGTGAAGCGCAAGGCGCGGACGAAAGCGGCGAAACGTGCCGCGGTGAAAGCACCGCCCAAAGCCAAGACGAAAACTGTGCCGCCAGGCAAAGTGGCCAAGGCCGGGAAAGTGAAGGCAGCGCAGACGGCCAAGGCCAGAGCCGCAACCCCTCGCAAGGCGGCCGTCAAGCCCAAGCTGGCCGCATCTAAGCCGGCCGCACCCAAGCTGGCTGGACGCCGGGTCAGGTAGGCTTCGCGGTCGCTAGTTGCGTCCGGTCCTGGCCTGCCCGGTCGCGACCTTGCCATCGCGATCGATGCGCCAGGGCGTTCCCTCGCAAACCGCATAATTGTTGCAGTCGGTGGTGCAGCCGCGGCAGGGTAACCGGGGATGGCTGGCGGCGGCTTGCTGACGTGTTTCCGATTCGGACATGGTTTTCTCTCCGTATGACTATAGGGATTGTACGCCCTTCCTGGCGCGGGCGATCAGCACGGCCTGGACTTGCCGCAGTCAGCAGGCCACCATCGCGCAACAAACCACAGCCAGCATCGAGGACCGTCTATGACGCCCGCAGCTGAATCCACCCCCCATGTTTCACCCCGCACGCGGCTAGAGGAGCCGTTGCGGGTACTTGTGGCCGGCGCCTCGGGCTACATCGGCCGGGTGGTGGTGCGCGAGCTGTTGGATCGGGGCTATCGCGTTACCTGCCTGCTGCGGCGCCCGCCTGCTGCGGATGATTCCGCCTATGCCGGCGCCCGCCTGCTGTTCGCCGACCTGAGCATTGCGGACTCCCTGAAGAAGACAGAGCTCATGGAGGAGGCGCCGGATGCGGTGATCTCCTGCATGGCTACCCGCGGCGGGGGCGTAAAGGATGCCTGGGCGGTGGAGTATGAGGCGAACCTCCATTTGCTGCGGGAGGCTGAAGAGCTGGGTGTGAAGCAGTTTGTCCTGCTCTCCGCGATCTGCGTGCAAAAACCCCTGCTGGAATTCCAGAAGGCCAAACTGGCCTTCGAGCAGGCCCTGATGGACTCAGGGCTGGCCTGGTCGATAGTGCGCCCCACGGCGTTTTTCAAGTCTCTCGCCGGGCAGGTCGAGAGGGTCAAGGCGGGCAAACCTTTCATGGTTTTCGGCGATGGCGAGCTGACGGCCTGCAAGCCGATTTCGGAGGCCGATCTGGCCGGCTTCATGCTCGCCTGCCTGGAGTCGCCTGAATACCACAACCGTATCCTGCCGATCGGCGGCCCCGGCCCCGCCATCACCCCGCGGCAGCAGGGGGAGATACTGTTTCGCCTCTGCGGCCAACCGCCGCGGTTCCGGCAGCTGCCGCTGGGCGTGTTCGATGCGGCAATAACTGTGCTTGGCGGTCTTTCCCGGGTGTTCCCGCCGCTGGCGGACAAGGCGGAGTTTGCCCGCATCGGGCGCTTCTACGGCAGCGAGTCGATGTTGCTGCTGGACCCGGAGACCGGGCGCTACGATGCCCAGGCAACCCCCTCCTGGGGCAGCGATACCCTCGAAGATTTCTATAGCCGGGTGCTGCAGCAGGGCCTTGGCGGTCAGGAGCTGGGGGAGCACAAACTGTTCTGAGCGACGCTGATGGCGGCCTCTGCTTCGACGGTCGCAAGGTAGTCGGCGGTACCGCTCAGGCCTGGCGCTTGATCAGGTGGCAGGCGCCGAACTGGCCGGCACCGATATCAGTCAACTCAGGCTCCTGTTCGGCGCAGCGGGGCTCCGCCACCGGGCAGCGGGGGTGGAAGCTGCAGCCGGAGGGCGGGTTGATCGGCGAGGGCACATCCCCGCGCAATACCTGTCGTTCTACTTTCCGGTGCGGGTCGGGTACGGGAATGGCGGCTATCAGGCTCTGGGTGTAGGGGTGACGCGCCTGGTGGTAGATGGTCTCGCTGGCGGCGGTCTCCACGATCTTGCCCAGGTACATGATCGCAACCCGGTCGGAGACGTGCTTTACCACTGCGAGGTCATGAGCAATAAACAGATAGGACAGATTGAACTCCCGCTGCAGGTCCACCAGCAGGTTGAGAATCTGGCTCTGGATGGAGACGTCCAGCGCTGACACCGGCTCATCGCAGATCACCAGTTTCGGCTTCAAGGCGATGGCCCGGGCAATGCCTATCCGCTGGCGCTGGCCACCGGAAAATTCAAAGGGATAGCGGCTGGCCGAGCGCGCGGGCAGGCCGACAGTGTTCAGCAGCTCAGCCACCCGCTTCTGCCGCCAGAGCCGGTCGCCGATTTTCTGCACAACAAAGGGTTCTTCAAGAATATCGCCCACCGTATGCCGTGAATTCAGCGACTCCATCGGATCCTGGAAGATCATCTGGATGTCCTGGCGCAGGGGGCGGAGGGTACGGGCCGGCATGCTGGTGATGTCCTGCCCATCGAAGCGTATGCTGCCGGCGGTGGGCTGGTACAGGCGCGCTACGCAGCGCCCCAGGGTGGACTTGCCGCAGCCGGACTCGCCGACCAGGCCCAGGGTTTCCCCGGGGCCGATGCTGAAGGAGACGCCATCCACCGCCCGATTGAAGGTCTTCGCGCGCAACAGCAGGCCCTCCCGCACCGGGAAGTGCATGGCCAGGTTGCTCACCTCGAGCAGCGGCGCGCTCACAGATCCCGCCAGCGCATGCAGCTCACATCGTGACCAGTCGCGGCCTGTTCCAGCACCGGCACGACTTCACGGCACTGATCCATGGCGTGTGGGCAGCGATTCTCAAAGCGGCAGCCCAGGGGCAGGTCGCGCAGCCCCGGCACCATCCCCTCGATAACGCCCAGGCGCGATTTCGGTTCCGTATCCAGGCGCGGGATGGAATTCAGCAGGCCCCGGCTGTAGGGGTGGGCGGGGCGGTCGAAGATATCAAACACCGTGCCGCGCTCGGCGACCTTGCCCGCGTACATCACCACCACCTGGTCGCAGGTCTCGGCGATCACCCCGAGGTCGTGGGTAATCATGATTACCGCCATGCCCATCTCCGCCTGCAGGTCCTTGATCAGTTCCAGGATCTGGGCCTGGATGGTCACGTCCAGTGCCGTGGTTGGTTCATCGGCTATCAGCAGGCTCGGCCGGCAGGCCAGGGCCATGGCGATCACGACCCGCTGGCGCATGCCGCCGGAGAGTTGGTGCGGGTACTCCCCGAGGCGCACCTCCGGCGAGGGTATGCCCACCCGATCCAGCAGCTCCGCCGCCGCTCGCAGGGCATTGGCGGGTTCGCAGATCTTGTGGAGTAGCATGCCCTCGGTGAGCTGGCGGCCGATGGTGTGCACCGGGTTGAGGGCGGTCATTGGCTCCTGGAACACCATACCGATGCGGCAGCCGCGGATTTTCTCCATCTCGGGAATAGGCAGCTGCGCCAGATCGCGGTCCTGAAAGCGAATCTCGCCGCCCGCGATACGGCCCATGGGCTGTGGCAGCAGGCGCATGATAGACAGTGCCGTGACGCTCTTGCCGCAGCCGGACTCGCCGACAATACCCACCGTAGCGCCGGGTTCGACGCTGAAGCTGACACCGTCGACTGCACGCACCAGACCCTCGTCAGTGGCGAATTCAGTAACCAGGTTGTCGAGTTCCAGGAGGGCCATCGGCGCGTTACTCAGCCCACTGATCGTAGACGGTGATAGTGGGCCCAAAGCTCTTGCCCGCTCGTTTTGCGGCCTGGGTCTCCTCCTTCATCTCGGTGTCAATCCAGTGCACGAACAACTCCCCGGGACCGTCCGAATGCTTGTATGAGAAGCCCTCCGGATAGCGCACCCAGCGCCAGTGGCCCACCCGGAAGAAGCCCTGGTAGAAGCCCGGCACGAAGGAGGCGTGCTCATGGTGCATTTCAATCATCTGGTGCGACAGCGCGATCATCTCGTCCCTGTCGGCGGATACCCGGTAGCGCTCGATCAGCTGGTCCATCTCCCACAGGGCAAAGGTTTCCAGGTTGTTGGTCTGGGTCTTGGGCTGACGGTCCGGGTTGACACTGCCGTCCTCCAGGAAAGCGCGGTCCCAGGCGTTTTCAGAGTGGTAGTGCTCCCAGAAGCGGGGATATTCCTCCAGAAAGCGCCCGAAAGCGACGAAGCCGATGTCGTGCTGCTTTTCCTGCATCTTCTTCCAGCCGGCGGTGCCATCGAGGATCTCCAGGCGCAGGTCCAGCCCCGCCTTGGCGGCCTCCTGGCGCAGAATGGTCAGCACGTCGCGCATGTTTTCGTAGCCAGTGGACAGGGTGAAGGACAGCTTTTGCCCTGACTCGTTGACCAGGATACCGTCGGCGCCGCGGCGGTTGAACCCGGCCTCGGCGAAATGCTCCTGCGCTTTGGCAAGATCGAACTCGCGGGCCTTCAGAGTCGGGTGGGAGTACTCACCGAAGCCATCATTGCCGGTGTTCAGCCGTTCGTTGTCCCCGCGGAAGAACTTTTCGATCACCATGTCCCAATTGGTGGCGTGGGCGATACCGACGCGGATGTCCTGGTTGTCCAGCTGAGGCTGCGCAGTATTGATCCAGAGGCCGAAAGGCGGGCGCGGCCGCTGGTTGTAGAAGGTGACCTTGTGGATATACCCCGCCTGCACATCGGGGTCTGAATCCGGCAGCTTCTCATACCAGTACTCGGCAAGATTCAGGCCGAAAAGATCGATGTCACCGCGCTTGAAGGCCTCGAACATCTTGGGCGTGTCGCGGATTACGCTTAGCTGGATGCGGTCCGCGTTGAAACGGTAGCGCCAGTGCTTCTTGTCCCGTGCCCACCAGTTCTCGTGTCGGGTCAGGGCGATGGAGCGACCCTTGCGGATATCCTGGTCGCGGATGATGTACGGTCCCGGCGTAGGTTCGAAGGCCCACTGGTAGCGCTCGCTGAAATCGTCGCCCATCTCCCGGTAGAAGTGGCGGGGGATCGGGCGCAGCAACAGGCCGCGCTCGTCCATGTCGGGCTTGCGCTCCGCCATGCTGATAGAGATGGTGTGGTCGTCATAGCGGGTGATGTTGGTGTAGGTGGTACTGTAAAAGTTGTTGAACCAGGGTGCCATGATGTAGGCCGAGCGGTAGAACCAGAACATGAACAGGTAGTCATCAGCGGTGATCGGCTGCCCGTCGGACCAGGTCGCCGCCGGGTCCAGCCTCGCATACACGGTCTGATTGTCCCAGTCCACGGCCCAGGCCTCAGCCAGGCCGGGGTACAGTTCCAGAGTGTCCGGGTGCAGATGGGTGAGTGTCATACCCACGTCATCGAGCAGGAATGGGCGGAAGCTGCCGTTGGAGTCGGGGCCGGCGGTGCGCAGTGTTCGCGGGTAATCCTGCAGGGCGCCGTATTGGGTGCCGCCCTTTTTCGCCTCAGGCGAGCCCACTTCCGCAAGGTGGTCGTTGCTGGTCCAGTCCAGGCCGGGTGGCAAGTCTGCAGGGGTCTTGAAACCGAAGAAATCCGGATTTTCGGCATAGTAGGCCTCCACTTCGGCATAGACCGCTGCAGCCGTGACTGCCGTTGCCTCTGCGTCTGCGACCCCGTCACTGTCGGATTTCCCACATCCTCCCAGCAGGAGCACAAGGCTGGCCAGTAACAGCGTGGACAATGTCTTTTTCATCTCAGTGACCTCGGCTAACGGATCGCTAACGGTAAACGGAATAGGTTTTGGGATCGAATGATTCGCGGATGGCCTCACCGATAAAGGTAACCAGGGTGAGCAGGGCGACCAGGGTGCCGAAGGCGGAAATCACGATCCAGGGCGCGGTACGCAGGTTGGCAGTTCCCTGCTTCAGTAACTCTCCCAGGCTGGGGGTAGGTGCCGGCAGGCCAAATCCCAGAAAATCCAGCGCGGTAATGGCGGAGATCGCAGCGACGATGGTGAACGGCATGAAGGTCACCAGGGTCGAGAGCACATTGGGCATGATGTGGCGGAAAATAATGCGCGAGTTGGAGGCACCGATCACCCGCGCCGAGGCGATGTAGTCGCGGGACTTCTCCTTGTAGGTCTCCGTGCGCATGTAGTAGGTCATGCCGGTCCAGGAGAATAGCACCATGACCAGCAGCAGGATGCCTATACGGGTGGTCACGGCCACGCTCCCAGGGATTACCGAGAAAATGATGATCACCATGTAGAGGAAGGGGACGTTGGACCAGATCTCGATAATCCGCTGGAACACAAGGTCGAAAATTCCGCCGAAATAACCCATGGCGCAGCCTATGCTGATACCTATGACGTACACGCAGGCGGTAAAGATGAGGGCAAAGACCAGGGCGATGCGGGTGCCATAGAACAGGCGCGCGAGAATGTCGCGGCTGGTGGTGTCCGTTCCCAGGTAGTGCTGCTCTGCGGCGTCGGGTGGCAGGGGCCGGAAGATTCCCCCGGGGGCGTGGTTCTCATAGGGGTTATAGGGCACCAGTGGCAGCAGTACCCAGTTGCCTTCGTCCTGCTGCTGGAAGTGGCTTTTCAGCTCCCGGTAGTTGGTCTCGTAGGCATAGTCCAGACCGAAATCGGTGCCGGGGCGGAAGTCGGAGTAGGTTGGGAAATAGAGCTGACCCTCGTAGCTGACGACCAGGGCCCGGCTGTTGACCAGCAATTCGCCGAACGCCAGTAGTACCCCCAGCCCTGCGAGTAGCAGGAAGCTGTAGTAGCCGCGCTTGATCTTGCGGAAGCGCTGCAGCTTCTTGCGGGTCTGGGGATTGAGGGTAATCACGGGCTACTGAAACCTGATCCGGGGATCGACCAGGGCGACCAGGATGTCCGAGAGGATGTTGCCGATCAGCAGCAGCAGACTGGCGAGCAGAACCACGCCCATAACGACCGGGTAATCGCGGTCGAGAATGGCGGTAAGGCCGAGCAGGCCAAAGCCGTCGATGTCGAAAATCGTTTCGATCAGGAACGAGCCTGAGACCAGCAGGGTAATATTCTGGCCGAAAGTGGTGGCAATAGGGATCAGGGAGTTGCGGACTGCGTGGCGGGTGACTGATTGGCGAAAAGACACCCCCTTGGCAACGGCGGTGCGGATGTAGTCCGCCGCAAGGTTGTCCATGAGATGGTTTTTCAGCAGCAGCGTGACCAGGGCAAAGCTGCCCACCAGGTAGCAGATCAGCGGCAGTACGGAGTGGCTGAGCAGGTCCAGGGCCTGCTCCCCAGGCCCCAGATCCTGAAAGTCATAGCTGACAAAGCCGCCCATGGGGAACCACTCGAGGCGTACGGCAAAAAACAGGATCAGCAGGGAACCCAGTGCATAGCCGGGAATGGCATAGCCGATGAAGATCAGCATGGAACTGATATTGTCGACGAAGGTGCGGTGGCGTATGGCCTTGAGAATACCCAGTGGAATACAGACAGCATAGGTGATTACCAGCGTCACCAACCCGTAATACAGGGACACCGGGAAGCGCTGCTGGATCACGTCCCACACCGGCTCATTGTAGCGGTAGGATGAGCCCAGATCGCCGCGCACCACTTTGCCCAGCCAGTGGAAGTAGCTTTGCAGCACCGGCTTGTCGAAGCCGTAGTACTCGCGCAGCCGGTCCAGTTGGGCCTCGGAGATAGCCATGCCCTGCCCCGCCATCTGCGAGCCGCCACCGCCGGCCATGCTGATCTGCTGGGTTTCCATGATCGCCCGTTCCAGGGGGCCGCCCGGTACCAGGCGGGTGATGGCGAAAACGATGATGGTGACACCGATCAGCGTAGGGGGAACGAGCAGGAGACGTCGGAGGAAATAATCGCGCATGTGTACCGTTGGAGCCCCTGTGGTCGCGTCAGCCGCGGTTCAATAGACCAGCTCAGCCCCGGATGGTGCCACAAAGCCCCCCTCTGGCAAAGCAAGCGTCACCCTGTTCTTGCCACTGGTCTTGGATTCATACAGGGCGCGGTCCGCACAGGCGTAGATGCTGTCGGCATCGCGACACTGGGCGTTGAAACCAGCCACCCCAACGCTGGCGGTGACCCCTACCTCGCGGCCGTCATCCAGGGTAATGCGATGCTCGCCCAGGCGTTGCACCAAGCGCTGGGCAACGCCTGCTGCCTGGCCTGTGCTGGTGCGGGGCAGTACACACAGAAACTCCTCGCCCCCGATCCGGGCCATGGCGTCCCCCGTGCGCAGCGTCTCGGAACCGATTTGTGCCACCTCCAGCAGCATGCGGTCGCCAATGGGGTGTCCATAGGTGTCATTGATGCCCTTGAAGTCGTCCAGGTCCATTACGATGACAGCAAGCGAGCCGCGATCATGGGGCAAGCCGGCCATGATGTCGTCCAGCATGGCAAAAATATAGCGTCGGTTGAACAGACCCGTCAGCGAGTCGCGCTGGGACAATTCGCGGAAGCGCAGCGTGTTGCGGTGCTGCAGAATCAGGAACAGCAGTATCAGCAGCGTTACCCCGAGGGCAAAGGCGATAGTAATGCGCTGGTACAGGATGTCCTGCTGGCGCTGCTCGATTTCCAGTTGATCTGCCCTTGCCTGTTCCCGTAGCAGCCTGATCTCAGTGTTTTTCCGCTCATCCTCGAGGTCTACGCGCATGCGCATAACCTGCTCGGAGGCACTGCGGGCCTGCAGCTTGGTAAACTCCTCATGGAAGGTCAGCAGCTGTTCGAACGCGCCTGTGGGCTCATTCAGGTGGAAACGGACCAGGGCCTCAGCCCGGTCCACATCCAGGTGCCAGCGGGTGCCCCTGAGTTCCGGAATGGCGTCGAAAATCACCCGCGCAGCGGCGATGGCTTCCAAAGCCGCCTGCTTCTCGCCGGCCTGCGCCAGGCAAACCGCCTGCCGCTTCAGCAGCTCGGCGCGAAAGTCCTGGATGCCCGGGACAGCGAGCGCATTCTCGATCGCGGCCAGGGCGGATTCACAGTCGCCCTGTTCGGCGTAGGTCATGCCCAGACCATAGAAGGCGAGAAAAGTGTTGTGGTCGCTACCTCGCGCTTCGGTCAGTTCACGGTAGCGTTTGAAGCTGGCGATCGCCTTGTCCCATTCCTGCGAGTAGCGCCAGGTGATACCCAGCCCGTTGACCGCTTCTGCCTCGTAGCCCCGGTAACCCAGGGACGAATAGGTCTCCAGCGCTTTACGGTAATTTTCCAGGGATTTGGCGTATTCATCGATGTAGCCGTATACCGCGCCGAAAGTCTCGTTCACCACGGCGACCAGGAAGGTGTTGCGCATCTCGCTGGCAGCCTTGAAGGCATCCTGCAGCTGCAGGAGGGCAGTGTCGTGATGGCCTCTCAGGCTCTGGGTGAAGGCCAGCTCGGTCATGGCCAGCACATAGGCGAAGTCCTCACGTTGGGCGCTGGCCCGGGCGGTGGTCTGCTCCAGGCTGGCGATGGCTTCCTCGTAGCGCGCATCGCGCCGCAGACTCACGCCGTGAAGTGCCGCCAGCAGCAGCTGCCGCTTGGCCGGGGTCTGCTCCGTGGCCAGCGCCAGCCCTTCCTCGATGCTGCGCCGAAACGGCTCATGCTGGTACTGCCACTGCAGAGCCAGCGCGCTGACGAGGTAAAAGTGCAGGCGAGTCTCACTGTCTGCCGCCGCCAGCCCGGGCTCCAGTGTCCGCAGTTCCGCCCAGGTGCCCCAGGGGTCACGCCAGCTGGCATCCTCCAGCACACGGAGCCTGTCGCGCAGGTCTCCCACCATGGCCGGCGGCCCCGGCTGCGCAGCAATGCCGGCGCTCAGCGCCAGCAGCAGGAGCAGGCAAACGATCTGTTTCACGACAGGGAAGCGCCCGGGTTGAGGAAAGGTTGGATGCTAACCCAGCCGGCAAGGCCAGTGCCAGCTATTGAGGCTGGCATCCAGCCGGTATTCCGCTGTGTGGTGAACCGGGAGGCTAGTTATGCCGGGGCTGGCCATGGGCTGCCGCAGAGTACGCTGCTGCGCTGTCAGCCCGGCTAGGCTGGTCAGCGGCTCTGGGGAGAGGTGGCCTCCACTGCGGGTTTGCGCCCCAGGCGCGGGCGCCAGATGGCAATTGCCACGTTGGCGATGGCGAGGGCCAGGATCAGCCAGAGGCTACCCCACTCGGTGCGCATCAGCTCCTGCAGCACCTGCGGGTCTATTTCTTCGCTCAGGGCTTGCGCGCTGATGCTGGCCGCCTTCTCCGCGGGTCCCTGTATGCCCTTGAGTGTACCCTGAAAAATCCATAGCCCCATGGCGGCCTTGACCCAGGCCCAGCCGGCATTGTGGAACGGCGTGTGCATGCCGAGGGCAAGCAGGCCGGTAAACAGTACCAGGCCCAGAGAGGGTAGCAGCAGGTAGCGCGCGATGGCGGCAATGCCCTCGCGCATCGCGGCATAAGCTTCCAGGGACGAGGGCTCCGGGCTGACTGTTAGCAGGATCAGGTGGGCGGCCAGGGCGCCGGTCATGCCGATGGCGGCAATGCTGTGGAGAAATTTAAGGCTCCGGCGCATGAGATTGTAGCTACCGGTTGGTGCTCAGGCGCTGCCGCCGGCGCCAGTCCCAGGGTGGGACCGGGTCGCTGGCAGCCCACAGACCTCGCCTGGCGCTGCGTGCATCCTGTTCGGCAGCCTCCAGCGCGCGTTCGTGGCGAGCGAAGTATTGGTACCACCAGGCATGGCCCTGCTGCACCATGGCCAGGTTGATATTCCTGCCATCGGCGTACAGGGTCCCCACCAGCCGCCCGTAGTCGTCGGTTTCGACCACCACGACGCCCAGACGCTTGCCAGTGACCATTGCGGCGAGCGCCTCCCGGGCCCTGTCGCCGTGGGGCTGGTCGTTTTCCGGGGCGTCGATGCCGAAAAGGCGGATCCGGTGCTGGTCATTGTCGCCGTCGAGCAGGGACACTGTGTCTCCGTCCGCTACCCGGACAATGCGGCCGCGGATATCGAACTGCGGCAAGGGGCTGCCTTCCCTGGCCGCCCCAGTCTCCTCCAGCTTGTCGGCAGCGTGGCGCCAGCCAGGATCGGGCCCATTATCGCCGGTCACGGTCGCCAGCAGCTGCCGGTGCCAGGTGACTTCCTCGCTCGCGAGGTACTGGAACAGCGTCAGGCCCAGCAATATCACCGCGACCCGGATCAGGTTTTTGCGAGACAGGGCGGCCACGCGCTTCACCGCTGGGGCCCGCGACGCAACAGGCAGCTCATCAGAGTGATTACCACACCGTTCTTGGTGGAAACGGCCAGCGTTTCCCATCCCAGCGCCTGGTAGAAAGCCGCATGCTCGGGAGTGTACAGGTAGAGCCGTTCCAGTCCGCGCAGGCGACCCTGCTCGCAGGCGTGGCCCACCAGCTGCTTGCCCAGCCCACGGCCGCGCCATTCCCGGTCTATCCAGAGGTTGGCCAGCCAGGGCGTGAGTTCAGGCCTGCTGTCCAGGTCTTGTTCAATTACAGAGACTGAGCCGATGACGGTGCTATCGGCAACCAGCACCCAGGTTGAAGGCACCGGCTGCGTGCCCAGTGAGCGCGCAAGGTCTTCGGCAAAGCTTTCAACCGTATCCTCAGGATAGAGCTCCCGCCACTCGGCCAGATGCGCCGCAGCGAGTATGTCCACGGCCTGCGGCCAGTCGTTCAGAGGCAGTATTTCGGCGACAAGCGTGTCACGGGCCTTTAACATCGGTGCCTTACTATTATCGATTGTCATTTGCTCAGGATACCGCGCTCGATGATTTCTCGCCGCCATTTTCTCAAGTTGTCCTCCGCGCTCGCGGGCTCTGTCGCCATTTCTACAGCCCTCGGCGGTTGCCAGGCGAAGCGGGCACAGGCCTCGCTTTCGGCTGCCAGGTTTGCGCATGGCATCGCCTCCGGCGACCCGGGTATGGACAGCGTGCTGCTCTGGACCCGGGCCACGCCAGCGGCCGGCGAAGCCTCTCTCGACCTCGCCTGGGAGCTGGCGGAAGACGCCGCTTTCGACAGGGTGATCAGGCGCGGCGAGGTGCGGGCCGACGCGGGGCGCGACTTCACCGTCAAGGTGGACGTGCGTGACCTCACACCCGGCACTGAGTATTTCTACCGCTTTGCCGCCCGCGATAGCATGACCGCAGTGGGCCGCAGCAAAACCCTGCCTACTACTGGCGTGCAGCAGGTTCGGCTGGCTGTGTTTTCCTGCTCCAATTATCCGGCGGGCTATTTCCATGTCTACCGGGAAGGCAGCCGCGTCCCGGACCTGGATGCGTTTTTGCACCTCGGTGACTACCTCTACGAATACGGTAGCGGTGGCTACGCTACCGAAGACGCGGAGGAGTTGGGGCGTAGCCTGCCCGCTGACAACGACGGGGAACTCTACACGCTGACCGACTACCGCAAGCGTTACGCCCTCTACCGCAAGGACCCGGACCTGCAGGCAATGCATGCCGCCGCGCCCTGCATTGCTGTGTGGGATGACCATGAAGTCGCCAATGATGCCTGGCTTGAGGGGGCAGAGAATCACTCTCCCGAGGAAGGGGATTGGGGCGAGCGCAAGCTGGCGGCCCTGCGAGCCTGGTACGAATGGTTGCCGGTGCGCCCCCCTGTTGCCGAGGGCAACGAGCAGATCTACCGCAGCTTCGATTTCGGTGAGCTGCTTTCCCTGCACATGCTGGACACCCGCATCATCGGCCGCGACCAGCAGCTGGTGTACCGGAATTACGTGGATGCGGAAACCGGTGTCATGGACCAGGATAGGTTTCGGTCTGACCTCGGCAACCCCGACCGTAACCTGCTTGGGGCCGCCCAGCTGGACTGGCTGGGCGAGCGCCTGGCAGCGTCCAATGCCCGCTGGCAGCTCCTGGGGCAGCAGGTATTGATGGCGAAGATGCACCTGCCGGCGGACCTACTGGGGATGGAGGATCTGGCCAAACTGCCCCCCCGGCTCGCCGAAATGGCGCAACTGAAAGCGGCGCTGCTGCGGGGCTCGGCTATTGACCCGGAGCAACAGGTCCGCCTGCAGCGGGTGACGCCCTACAACCTGGATGCCTGGGACGGCTATCCGGCGGAGCGGGAAAAGCTCTACGCTACCGCGCAGCAGCTGGGCAAGCGGTTGGTTGTGCTTGCGGGCGACACCCACAATGCCTGGTACAGCCGTTTGCATGACCGGGAGGGTACGGAGGTTGGTGTGGAGCTGGCGACGGCCAGCGTGACGTCGCCGGGGCTGGAGAAGTACCTGAAGGTAGAGGGGGCGGAAGCAGTACAGCTGGCGGAGTCGATGACCCTGCTGATTGATGAGCTGCAGTACTGCAACGCGCATCAACGCGGTTTCATGCTAGTGAGCGTGGCCCCCGATGCATTGGAGGCGGAATGGCTGTTTGTGGATACCATCAAAGAGCCGAGCTACAAGCTCGCTGGCGGTCATCGCCTGTTGCTGGACGCCTGATCTTCCTTCAACGCCAGCGGGCGCACGGTTACCGATTCGTCGGCGCCATTTAACCAGGCCTCACCGCCGGAGAGCGTGCACTGCAGGGCCAGGCCACTGCTTGCCATGGCGGCCAGGGCGCGGACGCCGGCATCGGGTACCTGCCAGACTTCCAGGTGCTTGAAGCGTTCCAGGCTGGGGCCGTGTTTTTGCCACCAGACCGGCGTGGCCCGGTCGCCGTAGGCATAGAGAATGACCCGCCGCGACCGGGAGCAGGCCTTGCGCAGGCGGTCCGGGTCGGGTGTGCCGAGCTCAATCCAGGTTTCGATACTGCCGGTCAGGTCCTTTTGCCACAAATCCGGCTCGTCATCCGTGCTGATGCCGCGGCCAAACTCCAGGCGGTCGCTGGCGTTCAGCGCAAAGGCCAGTACCCGCAGCATCATCCGTTCGTCGGTCTCCGAGGGGTGGCGGGCGAGGGTGAGCGGAAAGTCCGCGTAGTACTGGCGGTCGAGGTCGGCAATGTTCAGGTCGAGCTTGAAAATGGTGGACTTGAGCGCCATGGCGTCGGCTTATCCGGAATCAGGGTGGAGCACTATAGCGCATGAGTATTCCCGGGGCACGAGCCCGGCGCTCAGCGCCACAGGCGCGGCACCAGTACCGGCGTGTTCGCCCTGTAGGCCTGCCAGTCCGGGTCGTCACCCCAGCGCCGCTCGGCTTTGCGTTCCAGCAGTGGCACACCGCTGACCCGGGTCAGCAGCAGGAACACAAACAGGGGCGAGATCAGCGTCAGCCACTGCCAGCCCATCAGCGCCGGTGCCGCGATCAGGGCAATGCCGCACCAGAGCAGGATCTCCCCGAAGTAGTTCGGGTGTCGAGAGCGGGCCCAGAGTCCAGTGTCGATAAAGCGTTCGCTGCCGTGGGCGCGACGGAAAGCGCGTTTCTGGTGGTCTGCTGTGACTTCAATAGCGAAGCCAGCTATCCAGAGAATCAGCCCGAAGGCTTCCAGCAGACCCGCGGGCTCATCGCGACCAGAACTGATCGCCGCCAGCGCGCAGCCGGCAGTAATCAGGACCCACAGACCCTGCAGTGACCAGGTAAAAAGGAACTTGCCGGCGTGGGGCTTGATCTGGTCGAAGCGGGAGTCGCTGCCGTCCTTGAGTATGCGCAGGAACAGAAAACTGCCCAGGCGCAGGGCCCAGAGGCTGATGCAGCCCGCCAGCAGCAGGCTGCGGACATCGCTGGCGCCACTCAGACCGACAGCGAGCCAGACTACCGCCAGGTAGGTGCAGGAACCGGTGAGGTCGTAGAATTTCTCGGTTTGCAGCAGCCACGCCGGCACAAAGGCGAGCCATTGCAGCAGCAGCGCCAGCAGTGCACACACGGCAAATACTGGCCAGGTTCCCCAGCTCGTTCCGGTGTGACTGCCGGCGAGGGCCACAGCCAGGGCCAGCCCGAGGACGATGGCCATGCGCACAAGAAACCGCTCTGTATTATTCATCCACTGATCCTGGCCGCAGATGTGGTTGCAAAACGTCGGACTGAATCGGTGCCGCCCTAGAGGGCGGACATCACATCCTCCGCCAGGCCGCGGGCCGTGGCCAGTTCTTCGCTTGGATCACGGCCGGTATTGATGGTCAGGTGCAGCAGCTGGTTGCCGCTGACAAAGCTGAGCTGGCGCATTTTTGGCACCCACATGGCCTTGTCACCCACACCGGATACAGGTTCTACATCGGCCTGGAAGGTAAATTCCGACTCTCCGGCGCTGGTGGTAACGCCCTCGGACAGCCGTTTCATGGCGGAATCGAAACCCGCCTCTGCCTGTGCTTTGCTCTCAAAGGCGGGGCTGAAGACGGTGAGTGTGACTTCATCGATGGTGCGGAAAGAGGGCATGGGCACGTCTTCCCCACGTATCTTGCGCTGCATGTAGTCGGTCATGAGCTGGGCTCGCTGCTGCTCCAGTTCGTCGGCGTTGGCCTTGGCCCAGCTCACGGTGCACAGCGGGTGCGGCGAGTGCCGGCTGGGGTTGCGGTCAAGCGCCACTTCGTCGCCCAGTACGAACCTGCTCCGGATCATTGCATCGCTGAGTATCGCGCAGGCCAGGGCAGAGTCGGCCGCCCTGCGTTCGGCCCTGCCTTCATTGCTGGTCTCAGGGGTCGCGGTGCGGGCTTCCCCGACAGGGTTCGCGGCCGAGTCGCCGGTGCCCGTCTCGCCGCAGGCGGCGACAGCAGCAAGCAGCACCAGGGAAACAACACGGGTCAGCATGCACATGGGGGACAATTCCTCAGGGGGCAGGGACTACGCTTAGTCATCCTCGGACTCCAGTTCAAAGAAAATCGCTTGGTCCACAGTGAACTGTCCATCGGTGATGCGGTGGATGACAGCGCCCTCGGGGCCAACCAGCGTACCCGAGAAAGTTCCTGCAAATGCAGAGGGACCGATTCGGCTTGCCTCAATACGGGTGGCGTTCAGGGTGCCCTCTTCCATGCCATACATGGTCTTGTAGACCCCGGCCTGGGGCAGTAGCAGGATGGATGCTTCATCGTCACCCGTAGCGGGCAGTGTGTAGCGTTTGCTGCTGACGCCGGAGGCAAAGCCAAAAGAGACCGATATCTGGCTGCCGTCGCCGGAGACGCTGGGATAACCGGTGTCGGGGTCGCGCCCGAAACTGACATCCCTGGAATCGAAGCCCCCGAGCACGACGGTGCCTGAGCCCTCGTCCAGCATCATCCAAATGGCGCCAGAGCCACCATCTCCGGTGACCTCTCCCGGGATGTACCAAGTCCGCGGTTCCCCGTCGACGGTGGCGGTGATGGTACCTATGGGGTCGAAATCGGCGTACAGGCTGGCGCTGGGTGTCAGCGCCAGCACCAGTGCGGCGCCAAGCGATCGGACCGGATTCACGGCGCCAGCCTCTGCTCGGCAGTGAGGATCTGTTGCACGAATTGCAGATGCTCCGCAGCCTCGTGCCCCAGTAGAGTCAGGAAGCCCCCGTCCTCATGATCCACCAGCCCTTTCGCGTGGAGCCGGCTGGCAGCGGCGATGATTTCCGGTGCCGCATTGCTGTGGATTTTCAGTCCGACCTGGGCACTGCTGAGGTCAAACTTCAGCAGCAGGTCAATCTCGTCTATCAGATCCGGGGTCAAGGTCATTGCGGCATCCTGGCAGTATTATGCCCCAAGCATAGCGCATTACTGCGCGCCGGGCTGCAGTCCGTGGTCCGGTGATCCCGGGCGGCTATCAGTCGTTCTGCGGCAGAGGCCCGCGCACGACCGGTTCCAGGCGCACGATAGCGGTCGGCTTGGCGCCGCGGTCGTCAACGGCGAGATAGACCAGCCCGTCAGGGCCCTGGCGCACATCGCGGATGCGGCCCAGGCCTTTGACCAGGCTTTCCTCGCGCACCACACGCTGACCGTCCAGTTCCAGCAGGGTTACTTCCTGCCCCACCAGCCCGCCGGCCAGCAGATGGCCGCGCCAATGCGGGAATGCATCGCCGGTGTACAGTTCGAGGCCGGAAGTTCCGGTAGAGGGCACCCAGACCTTGGCCGGCTGAGTCATGCCTTCAGCGTGCGTGCCGGCATGGATCGCGCCACCGGAGCTATAGTTGACGCCGTAGCCAACCACGGGCCAGCCGTAGTTGGCGCCGGCTTCTACCAGGTTCAGCTCGTCGCCGCCCTGGGGGCCGTGCTCTGTCAGCCACAGATCACCGGTTGCAGGATTCATGACCATGCCCTGGGCATTGCGGTGGCCGTAACTCCAGATATCGTCGAGTGCGCCTTTCTGGTCGGCGAATGGATTGCCGGCAGGAATGCTGCCATCCTCCTTCAGACGCACAACCACGCCGTGGTGATCGGACAGCAGTTGCGCCGGGTGTTGCTCCAGCTCGCCAGAGGGGGGTGCCTGGCGGTCGCCGATGGTGACAAAAATATGACCTTTGCCGTCGAAGACGATGCGCGAGCCATAGTGTCCGCGGCCGCGGGAGCTGGCCTCGAAAATTTCCTCTACATCCTGCAGCGCGCCGTTCTGGTAGCGCCCGCGAACAATGGCGGTAGTGGACTCGTCACCGGGCAGCGGCTTGGAGTAGGACAGGTAAAGCAGGCTGTTGCTGGCGAAATCCGGGTGTGGAACCACATCGAGTAAGCCACCCTGCCCACGGTAGAACACCTCGGGCAGACCAGTCACCGGTTCGGGCAGCAACTCCCCGTCGCGCACCACGCGCAGCCGGCCAGGTTGCTCGGTGACCAGCAGCTCGCCATCGGGCAGAAATGCCATGGACCAGGGCCGGATGAGGCCTTCGACCACGGTGACGACCCGGTAGTCGTGGAAGGCAGAGTAGCGGGTCTCCATTGCGTCCGGTACCTGCGCGCTGGCATGGCCCGCAAAAGACAGTAGTAAGGTAAACATGATCGCCGATGACTTCATGGCTTGAGCTCCGTCCGTGAATGTGGCCACTCAGTATAGCGGTTTGTCGGGAATCGGGCTAAACGTCGCTAAAAACGTGGCAAACACCGCTGCCTGTCTGTAATGAAACAGCAATATATCGGTCACCAAAGTGTCACATTCCAGTTCTAGAATCGCGCGGTTGGGAAACAACTGCCGACGCGGCTGAGTTCGCGCGGATATCACTCTCGAGGGGATCATGAAGCAAAGCACTGGATGGAAAACCGCTCGCAGGGCCATCGCGGCCGCTGTCGGCATGGCTTTGACGGGCACCGCGGTCGCACAATCACAGCCCGAGCAGCTGGAAGAAATTGTTGTCTACGGCACCCGCGCCGCGCTGATCAATGCGCTGGAGCGGCAGCGCGCGTCGGACAAGGTGTCCAGCGTGGTGGACTCCGATGCCATTGGCAACTTCGCGGATATCAACGTCGCGGAATCCCTGCGCCGCGTTCCCGGCGTGATGGTGGAGAATGACCAGGGTGAAGGCCGCTATATCTCCGTGCGTGGGATGAGCGCCGACCTCAATGCCATGACCATCAACGGCGTCAGCACCGCTTCGCCGGAGAACCGCCGTGGCATCATGCTCGATGGCGTCGCTTCGGACATGCTGGATTCAATGACTGTCTACAAGACACTCACCCCCAATCTGGATGCGGACACCATCGGCGGCGCCATCGATCTGGAGACCATCAGCGCCTTTAAATACGACGGTTTTCACGCCAAGGTGAAGGCCGAGACATCCTGGAACGAACTCACCAAGGACGGTAACAATCCCAAGCTGGCGCTGGTCGCCACCAATCGTTTCCCGCTGGGCGAAGGCGAGCTGGGAGTGGCGTTGACCCTCAGCGACCAGAGCCGCCGCATTATATCGGAGAACAACGAAACCGGTGGCTGGTCCGATGTCGCAATCAACGAAGACTACGAAATGCGCTACTACGACCTTGAGCGCGAGCGGCAGGGCATCGTGCTGAACTTCGATTATCACGCCGCTGGCGGTAGCAAATACTTCGCCCGCTTCTTCCACAACGAGTACACCGACACCGAAGACCGTACCAAGTGGGAGGTCCGTCGCGCTTTCGAGGAGGAGCCGGTAATCAACGGCGACATCGCCACCTACCCTTTCCAGCGAGTAGACACTGAATCTCGCCCGCGAGTTGAAGTGCGCACCATCAGTTCAGCCCAGTTCGGCGGCGAATTCGAGCTCAGCGAGCGCAGCACCCTGAAAGCGGAGATTTTCGGCTCCGAGGCGGAACAGGACGACACGGACAAGTGGAACGTGATCTTCCGCAGTGCCCAGCTCGACATCCCGATGACCTACGACAACAGCAACCCTAAGCAGCCGGTGATCAACTTTGCGCCGGAGTTCTACGATCCCGCCAACTTCAGACTCCAGGCCTTTGAAGCGGAATACGCATTGACCACGGACCAGGATGTCGGTTTCAAGTTCGACCTGACCTATGACCTGAACGATCGTACCGAGCTGCAATACGGGCTCAAGTATCGGCAGCGGGAGAAGGAAAACGACTTTGATTTCTGCGGCTACGATCCGGTGAACAGATCGACCCTGGCGGATTACCCCAACCAGGAAATCGGCAACTACTTTGGTAACCGCCACGGCCCTGCGCCGACGGTGGCTGGTACCCGCGCCCTGATTCCCACCCTGGGCGACGGCGTGTTCACGCTTTCGGACGGCACCACCTGCCGCGCTCCGGGCAGTAACTGGGAAATGAGTGGAGACGAAGATGAAGAGTCCATCGCCGCCGACTGGTACACCGACGAGGATGTCCTGGCCGGCTACCTGATGGCCACCACCATGACCGATTCCGTGACCTGGATCTACGGTCTGCGCTATGAAGACACCAAGGCCACCTACTCCGGCAAGCAGTATGACGGTGACGCCTTCGCCGGCCTGGTTTCCTTCGATAACGACTACGATTTCCTGGCGCCCTCGTTGAACGTCAAGATTGACCTCAACGACGAGCAGGTGCTGCGCCTGGGCGTATTCCGCTCCCTGGTGCGGCCCGGCTTCGGCGAGTCTGCCGCGGGTGCTGAAATCGACCTGGAAGACAACGAGATTTCCGGCGGCAACCCGTTCCTGGACCCTACTACCGCCTGGAACTTCGATGCCAGCTTCGAGTGGTATACGGGAGACGCCAGCTTCGTCGGCGCCGGCCTGTTCTACAAGGATATCGAGGACGCCATCGTCGAGGTCGACGCGGCCGATATTTTCCTTCGTGGCCGTACCTGGGACCGCGGTGAAACCTTCATCAATGCCAGCGACAGCAGCATCTGGGGTGCCGAGTTGTCCTACCAGACGGCTCTGGAAAACGGCTTTGTACTGGTCGTGAACTATACTTACGCTGACGGCGAGACGGACCTGCCGGCGGACTCCGCCTTTGGCGAACGTACCATCCCCTACTTCAAGCAGGCCAAGCAGACCGCCAATGTTTCCTTCGGCTACGACAAGGACGAGTGGGATATCCGTTTGGCGACGAACTATCGCGACAAGTACCTGGATGCGATTGGCGGAGACCCCCTGAACGACCGCTACACAAGCGACTTCGTGCAGGTGGACCTGACCGGCAAGTACTCCATCAATGAGAACCTGACCCTGACCGCCGCAGCGATCAATCTCAATGACCGCCGCGAGTTCTACTACTTTGGCAATGAGCGCCGCCTGTCACAGTACGACGCGTTTGGTGCCACTTACGAACTCGGTTTGAACTATACCTTCTAGGGGGGCGCCTAGCCCTTACAAGTTGCGTAGCTTGCCCCCGCGATGCGGGGGCTTTTTTTTGGAGATGATCATGCTCAAACACTTTGCCGTATTGTTGCTCGCTGTTGCCCTGCCCACGCTGGCAGATGTCTCGGCACCGAACAACGCAGCCAGACTGATCAGCAATGTGCTGTATTTTCCGCAACCAGACAGCGCTCCTGATGAGGTCTATGCCCTGGTGGAAATCCCCGCCGGAAGCACCACCAAGTACGAGCTGGATGCCGCCACTGGCCATCTGCTGGTAGACCGGTTCCAGTCCATGCCTGTGGTGTATCCGGCGAACTATGGCACCCTGCCTTCAACCCTGGCGGGTGACAACGATCCGCTAGATGTCCTGGTCTACACCCGCGAGCCGGTGGTTCCGGGTGCCCTGATTCTGGTGCGGCCGATAGGCATACTGAAAATGCTCGACGGCGGTGAACAGGATGACAAGCTGGTCGCGGTACCGGCGAATGCAGTGGACCCGGCCTACGCCGCCGTGCGGGATATCAGCGATCTCCCGGAGATTGAATTGCAGCGTCTGCAGGCCTTCTTCACGGTCTACAAGCAGCTTCCCGCGGGCCGCAAGCAGATCGAGCTGCAGGGGGTCGGTGACCGGGCTACCGCGCTGGAGGTGACCCGGGCGGCGCTGCTGCAGTTTGCGGCTGAGGAAGGGAAGTAGGCTGTCGGCGCCCGCCGGTTTTCAGGCCGGTGGGAGCTCCACCCAGTGCTGCGGAATGTTCTCTTCAACCAGCTCGTGAATGCTGACGTTGATGATGCGGTGCTCGCTGCCCACTTCCCCGGCAAAGCGTGACTGCTTGCTGCTGCGGGCTATGACCATGGCATTGGGGTAGCTCCGCCGCAGCCACAGGGCGGTGCGCAGGTTGTCCTCCTCCTGGCCCGTGCCGAGCACGAAAATCAGGTTGTAGGCGTCTGGCTCGAGGTGGACCTCCTGCCGCAACTGTTGCCAGACGACCGGGTGCGAGATATCCCCCTCGTAGACGTAGCGGCGGTAGTCGCTGGAGAAGATCATCTGCTCCTCGGCGACCAGCACCCGGCGCATGGCGTCGCGTTCGATGATGGCGACTGTGTCCAGCTCATTCTTGGCATGCTGCTGCAATTCCTCCAACACCGTCTGGCCGAAACGCCCGAAACCCGCCAGCACCACGATGTCCTTGTCACGCGACTTCTGGAACCGCTGCAGCATATGTCCATGTACCAGGCCATAGGCCGCCAGACTGTAGCTGTTGAAGGTCTCGCAGCTTTGCCCCACCCGGGTGCTTTGCATGGAGCGCATGAAGCGCAGGTTGGCGCAGTGCATGACTACCCGGGAGCCAATGCCGGGCACGAGGTTCAGGAGCACACTGACGGCTTCGTAGCTGCGCAGGCTGTTGTCTGACAGCAGGACTACCCGGCGTGCGCGCTCGACCCGGAGCTGGCGCAGGAAGAACTCGTGGGTGACATCCCCCACCGCCAGCAGGGCGCCATACTCCTCGCGCAGCTCGTCGATGACTGGAGCGGGTGGCTGGGCACGCGAGACCACCACAACCGGCACCTTGGGGTTGTGGTGGCGCAGCACCCGCAGGTAGCTGAGAGTGAGGTCCCCCGCGCCGATCACCACGACGTGGTTGCGCAGCTTGCGCAACTGGAAGTGCTGGGGGGACAGAGATTTAAGCAGCACCTCGATCAGGGTCCAGGCGGCCAGTACCGGGGAGCCGAAATAGGCCATCCACAGCAGCACCAGGCCCGGTAAAGGCCCACTCACGGGAGTCCCCAGCTCCACGCCGCCAACCACAAACAGGCTCAGACTGTAGTAGGCCTGGGCAACAAGGCCAGCCGTGGCGACATCGGGGCGCTCGCTGACAATGACCCCGGAGGCGAAACCCAGCAGTCCGCTGAGAAAGAACAGGATGGCGCCCAGGAGGCGCCAGGAGATCCGGGTTTTGCGGCTGGGCGGGCTTGACATGGGGCAGTGGGCCTCCGGGGCTGGTCCGGGGATAATACGCAAGCGCACCGGGACTGGCCATGTTCCTGCGCGTCAAGTCTTGCGTCCGGCGCGGGGTGGTGCAAGTATCCGTCAACATGTGCTGTGGATATTGTCCGTCATGAACCCGCGAAAATTCTCTGCCCTGATGCTGCTCGCCGCCTGTTCCCCGGCGCTTGCCGACAATGGCTTCCCCGACTGTCTGGCGGCGCTGCAGGACCAGGCCCGCCAGGCACGGGTCGCAGACTGGATCGTGGACGACATCGTGCCCGGTCTGCAGCAGCAGGCGAGGGTGCTGGAGCTCGATGGCAAGCAGCCGGAGTTTGTGCAGACCTTTGCGCAGTACCTGAATGCCCGCGTTACCCAGGCGCGGATAGAACAGGGTCGCGTCCTGTACCGCAAGCACCGGGACTTCCTGGGTCAATTGCAGCATCAATACGGCGTTCCCGGGCACTATCTGGTCGCCTTCTGGGGGTTGGAAACCAATTTTGGCAGCTACCTCGGCGCTACGCCCACCCTCGATTCCCTGGCGACTCTGGCCTGCGATACCCGCCGCGCGGAGTTTTTCCGCGGCGAATTTGTGTCCGCGCTACAGCTACTGGAGCGGGAGCGCCTGCAGCCGGAGCAGATGCGTGGCTCCTGGGCCGGTGCCGTGGGACACACGCAGTTCATGCCCAGCAACTACCTGCGCTACGCCGTGGACGGCGACGGTGATGGGCGAATCGACCTCTGGAGCAGCGAGCTGGATGCGCTGGCCTCCGGCGCCAATTTCCTCAGCCAGCTGGGCTGGGTGCCGGAGTTGCGCTGGGGGCGTGAGGTCCTGCTGCAGTCTGGCTTTCGCTTTGACCTGGCCGGGGCGGGCAAGCGGCGCTCGCTGCAGGAATGGTCGCAGCTTGGGGTTCGCCGCAGTGACGGCGGGCCGCTGCCGGACTCTGAATTGCAGGCAGCGATCCTGGTGCCCGCCGGCGCCGGCGGCCCGGCTTTCATGGTCTACGACAATTTCGATG
The DNA here is from genome assembly GCA_041746975.1 of Haliea sp. Taxonomy (GTDB): domain Bacteria; phylum Pseudomonadota; class Gammaproteobacteria; order Pseudomonadales; family Halieaceae; genus Haliea. The sequence goes on from JBGTGB010000004.1 coordinate 50,266, forward strand.
TGATCATGCGCTGGAACCGGTCTGAATCCTACGCAATTTCGGTGGGCTATCTGGCGGACCGCATCGCCGGCGCCGGCCCCCTGCTGCGGTCACCGCCCATGGACCAGCGGGCCCTGTCGCGGGATGATGTGGAAGTGGTGCAGCAGCAGCTGAATCAGCTTGGCTTTGAAGCCGGTGTTGAGGACGGTATCTTCGGCTCCGGCACCCGCGCCGCCCTGAGTGAGTTCCAGCGCAGCCGCGGTCTGGTGGCGGATGGCTACCCCAGTACGGACAGCATTGAAGGCCTGCAGGAGGCTACAGCCAGGGGTGCCGCGGAAAAGCGTGGGAAGGACTAGTCTCTGCCTAGCGCGGCAGATGCCGGGGCACCATGACCGGGCGCTGCAGCCAGCGCTGGAAGCGGATGTTCACCCTATCCATGTTGTCGGACCACCACTGGGCGTCCAGCTCGATGGCGGTGGCCAGGCGCGCCGGGGTAGTGGGAAGAATCTCCCGCACCTCTTCCCGCACCAGGGGCATTGAGGACTTGCGCACCGGGCCATAGGGAATGTGGTTGGCCTGCCCCGCCAGGCTTTCGGTGGAAGTGGCATAGCGGATGAAGTCCAGCGCCTGGGCGGTTTTGCGGCCATTTTTCGGTACCCCCCAGACATCGTAGAACCAGACCTGGTGGTCCCAGAGGATGTCCAGCGCCTCACCGCGGGCCACCGCATCGTAGATCCTGCCACTATAGACCGAGCTCATGGTGACCTGGCCAGTCTCCAGCAGGCGGATGGCCTCCTCGCCGCTGCGCCACCAGTCGATGGAGGGCTTGATGCTGGTGAGGACTGCAAACGCCCGCTCCAGGCCCGCATCGGTCGACAGGACCTGGTACACGTCTTCCCGCTGCACGCCAGCGGCGATCAGCGCCCACTCCAGGTTGCCCTGGGGGCTGCGCCGGAGGCCGCGGCGGCCGGGAAAATCCCTGAGGTTGAAGAAATCCGCCAGTTTTTCCGGGGCGCGGTCGATGCGATCGCGGTTGTAGCTGACCACGGTCGAGCCGACCACATTGCCGACCCCGCAGGGCATCAGGCTGACGCTGATGAAATCCTCCCGGGCCGGGGTGCCATCCGGGGCGGGTGGCAGGCTGTCCGGGTCAATGGTTTCCAGCAGGCCCTCCTCGCAGGCGCGGATGGCATCAAACAGTTCCAGGTCCACCACATCCCAGCTCACATTCCAGGAGCGTACCTGGCGCCGGATTTCCTCGATGCCACCGCTGTACTCGACCACGTTGACCCGGCTGCCGGTCAGTTCTTCATAGGGGCGGATGAATCCGAGGATCTGGCTTTTGACATAGGCGCCATCCCAGGACACTACATTCAGTGAGTCCTGTGCCAGGGCCGGAAGGGCTATGCCGCAGGCGCAGAGAATGCCAAGTTGGGACAGGGCGCGGGTCAGCATAAGGTCACCAGTAGAAGCCGATATTGACGTTGAAGCGGCGGCGCCATTCGTCGCTGCCACCGGCGGCCATGGAACCGTCGCCGAAGAAGGCCATGTTCCTGGCCAGGATGTAGTCGATGTAGGTGAAAAGGGGCCCGCTGCCGATGGCACAACCGAGGGTGTTGATCTCCGAGTCGATAGCCCCGGGCTCGTCCTTGAACAAGCGGGAGTAGTCGTTGTAGCAGGTAATCTGGTCTATCCAGGTCACCGGTGATTCGAAGTTGTAGGCCAGGTTGGCCACCGCCACATCGGCGTCGCTGGCGATGTCGTAGCTGCCGCCGAACGCGCCCACGCGCACCGCGGCGCTGTCCACGCCGGCGGGATTGACCGGGTCATAGGCGTAGCGGATACCCTGCACCTGCAGGTTCCAGCGTCCGCAGCGGCTATCGACGTGGGCCGCGGCAGCCCAGTGGTCGCCGCGGCTGTCGCTGGTGGCATTGTAGACTTCCGACCACTGCCCGGAGCCGCCCACCTCGGTCTCGCAACTGCTACCCAGGCCAAAGGTGTAGGCGAGACGGGCATTGAACTGGTTGATCTCCTCGTTCTGCTGGTCACCGACCTGCACCAGATCGAAGGAGTAGCGGTCGAGGTCGCCGGGGCTGTTCAACTCCTCGTTCTTGTAGAAGGCGAGGTAGCTGGTCCAGGGGCCATCCTGGCGCTGGTAGCGGATGCCCATGTCGTAGTCGTCCGCCAGCCCCAGGTAGTAGGGCACGCCGAACCAGGCGTTGTGGGCTGCGTAGGGCAGCAGGCCGAAGGGAACCTGGTGGATGCCTACCTGCACCTGGCTGGCGTCTTCGAACTCGTAGCCCAGCCAGCCATGGTGAATCGTGTCCATATAGGAATAGAAGCGGTATTCCGCAGACACCAGTATGTTGTCCACTTTGCCGTCCACATTGAGCCGGAACACATCCAGGCCACTTTCGCCGCGCTTGCCCCCGGAGCTGTCGACGAAGTCCCGGTGCACGACGTTAAAGCGCAGGGCGCCGCCGATATGGATCTCCGGTTCGGGGGCAACTGCCTCCTCAACGGCGGCCAGGCGCTCGGAGCCGGATACGGCATCGGTCAGCTCCGGGCTGACTTCTGGCGCGGTCTGCGCCACGCGTTGCTCGCGCAGAGAGGGTGTGGCCTGCTGATCCCTGGCTTCCAGCTCACGCAGTCGCGCTTCCAGGGCTTCAATACGCTGCAGCAACGCCTCCACGGTAGCCTGCTCGGCCGCCTGCGCAACGCCGCCGGTGAAGCCGATACACAGCGCCGCCGCCAGCGCCCGGCTCAGGCGATTCACTCAGGCCACCTGCGGAGGCTCGGGGCTCGGATTGACCTGCAACATCTCATCGTGTTCCGCCATGTTCCAGGGCAGGCTGGCGGGGGAAATGTGCAGGAAGTGCAGGTGCTTTTCGAACTGGTCGAGGATATCGGTGATGATGTCCTGCTGGTCAAAACCGAACAGGTCATAGGCCTGGCCTCCCCGGCGCAGGAATACCTCAGCCCGATAGTAGGTACTGAGAGCTTCCGGGTTGTGCTCCATCTCCGGGAAGGCGTAATTGGGCAGGGCATGCTCCAGCATCCTGATTTCGTAGACGAAGTCGACCTGGTCGTCCTTGATGACCTCCAGCCAGATACGGAAGGGGACTTCCTCATCGTGTACTGCGGCTTGCCACTCCTGTTTTTCCAGTTCCCGCTGCACCCGGAACATGGCCTTGCGCACGGTGGTGGATATGAATTCCGCTACCTGCTCCTGATCCGGATGGCTCACCAGCCCGGCGAGGCGGCGGCGCCAGAGCCCCTTGCCGGAAGTGCCGGAAAAGCGGCTCTGGATCCCCGTTTGCAGGCTGGTATGGTGGTGGCCCTCAATAACCAGTGCTCGCCACATGCCGAGGGCGGCCACGATCATGATCAGGGAAAAAGGCAGCGCGCTGGCGATGGTCATGGTCTGCAGGGCGCTGAGTCCACCCGCCAGCAACAGAGCGGCTGCCACCGCGCCTTCCGCAGAGGCCCAGAAAATGCGCTGCCAGGCCGGCGTGACTGCCGCGCCACCCGAGGCCAGCGAGTCGATCACCAGCGAGCCCGAGTCCGAGGAGGTGACGAAGAACGTGATAATCAAGACCACGGTGATAAAGGACACCACGGATGACAGTGGCAGCACTTCGTAGAGCTTGAACAGAGCCACGGCGTGGTCTGCCTGGACGTCGGCAATCAGGGTGCTGTAGCCCTCGTTCATGATCAGGTGCAGGGCGGTGTCGCCGAAAATCGAGAACCAGAGGAAGGTGAAGATCGTCGGCACCAGCATCACCCCCACCACAAACTGGCGGATAGTGCGGCCGCGGCTGATCTTGGCGATGAACAGGCCGACGAAGGGCGCCCATGCAATGGTCCAGCCGAAGATGAACAGGGTCCAGTTGCCAATCCAGTCACTGCGCGAATAGGCCTGCAGGTTGAAGGTGCGTTCAACAATATGGTTCAGATAGCTGCCGGTGTTCTGCAGGAAGCTCTCGAGGATGTGGATGGTGGGCCCGACCGTGAACACGAACAGCATCAGGAACACTGCCAGCACCATGTTGAGCACAGATAGGCGCTTGATGCCCTTGTCCAGGCCCGCGACCACGGAGACGATAGCGAGGCAGGTGATGATCACAATCGCAATGATCTGCACAGTGACGTTGACTGGAATTTCCGGCCACAGGTAATTGATGCCGGCATTGATCTGGGCTACGGACAGCCCAAGGGTCGTGGCGATCCCGAACATGGTACCGAGAATTGCAAATACGTCGACCGCGTGGCCGATGGGTCCGTAGATTCTGTCGCCGATCAACGGGTACAGCGCCGAGCGGATTGACAGCGGCAGGCCGTGGCGGAAGGCGAAGTAGGCCAGTACCAGCCCGACCAGACCGTAGATGGCCCAGATGTGAAAGCCCCAGTGGAAGAAGGCAATCTGCATTGCCTGCTTGGCCGCGTCCACGGTTTCCCCGGCGCCCGCGGGCGGAGTAGCATAGTGCAGCACCGGTTCCGCCACCCCGAAGAACAGTAGCGCGATACCGTAGCCGGCGGAAAACAGCATGGCAAACCAGGCGGGGAAACTGTACTGCGGGTCGGCATGGTCGGGGCCGAGCTTGATATGGCCCCAGCTGGTGAAGGCCACGCCGACGATAAACACCAGGAAAAACGCCACCGACAGCATGTAGAACCAGCCGAAGGTTGAGGTGATGTACGCGAGGGTGGAGCTGAACACCTCCCCGGCCAATTCCGGGTTGCTGATGGTTCCGAATACCAGCAGCAGGATCACGATCACCGCTGGAACAAATACTGGAATCAGAATGGTGGAGGTGGATTCGGCGGCAGTTTTTGCCTGGCTCATGGATGGGTTTCCTCGATCCGGGGCTTAATCGGGGTGGCTGCAGCCGGCCCCACGATATTTTCAGGGTAACAGACGCCGCCGGTGAGGTGTAGGGCGGAATTCCCGCATGTTAGCCCGCTGTGTCTGGTGATGCTGTGTCGGCAACACCTGTTCTGCTACTGTTACGGGCCTGTGTAACATCTTCGTCCAGCACCTGACCCCGGAGCCGCCATGACTGCCCTGCAGAACCGTCAGTTTCTTCTCAAAGCCCGGCCAACGGGCCGCATCGAGCGCAGCCACTTCGATTTTGTCGAGTCACCCGTTCCGGAGCCTGGCCCCAACCAGGCGCTGGTGCAGGTGAAGTACCTGAGCCTGGACCCGACCAACCGGATCTGGATGAGCGACATGGACCAGTACATGCCGCCGGTGGCGATTGGCGAGGTCATGCGCGGCGGCGGGATTGGCGTGGTGGTAAAGTCCAATTCTGCGCGTTACCAGCCCGGCGCCCACGTGCTGGGCCTTACCGGCTGGCAGGACTACTGCCTTGCGGACGAGGGCGCCAACGCCATGACAGTGCTGCCATCGGACCTGCCCATCCCCCTGTCCACGATGCTCGGTGCCTGTGGCATGACCGGCGTCACCGCCTATTTTGGCCTGCTCGAGCTGGGTCGGCCCCAGCCCGGGGAAACGGTACTGGTATCCGCGGCGGCGGGCGCAGTCGGTTCAGTGGTCGGCCAGATCGCCAAAATCCAGGGTTGCCGGGTGGTGGGCATTGCCGGTGGTGACGACAAGTGTCGTCATATTGTCGAAGCTCTGGGTTTCGATGCGGCGGTGGACTACAAGGCCGCGGACTGGCGCGAGCAGCTGGTGGCGGCGACACCGGACGGTATTGATGTCAATTTCGAGAATGTCGGTGGCGAAATCATGGAAGCGGTGATGCCGCGAATGAACCTGTTCGGGCGCATGCCCCTGTGCGGGATGATTTCCGGCTACAACAGCGGCGAGCCCATGCGCGCGGATTTCGCGCCCATCCTCATGCGCCGGATCGAGGTGCGCGGCTTTATCGTCACCGACTTCATGGAGCGCTTCAACGAGGCCACGACACAGCTTGCGACCTGGTATCTGGAGGGCAAGCTCAAGCACGAGGAAACCGTGGTGGAGGGTCTGGAGCAGGCTCCCGAGGCGGTCAACCTGCTGTTCGACGGTGGCAATGTTGGCAAGCTGGTGGTGAAGGTCAGCTAGTATCCTGCCTCGGCCTTAGCGGATTGCGACCGGGTTGATGATCGCCTGCACCGCGCCCTCAAAGCGCGGTTGGCCGAGGACGAACAGGAATTCTGTCGCCCCGTCCGCGGCCAGTTCCCGCGTGTCCATGTTCTCGAGGATGTACACGCCATTGCGCGCCAACAGCTCCTGATGGGCCGGAAACATTTCGTCGGCTTTCTCCCCCGGCAGTGCGTCCAGGCCCCAGGTGTCGGCGCCCACCGCGACGACTCCAAGCTCCGCCAGGTAGCGAGCGCCTTCCTGGTTCAGGCCCGGCTCTCCCGCCATGAAGCGTGCCGGGTCAGTCTCCGCCACGGCCAGCCAGCCGGTGTGAAAGAGGACAACATCCCCCTGCTCAATGGTAACGTTCTGGGCTGCTGCCGCAGCCTTGATCTCCGCACTGCCAAAGATGGTACCCGCATCCAGAATTTCCTGTCCCAGATGGCTGGCCATGTTGATCAGCACGCCGCGGGTAACGATAGGCGGCAGGGTGTCGATGCCGAAACTGGTGAGCCCGGTGACCGTCACGAACTCGCTGGCGTGTTTGCCGTTGTAGTAGCGGTGGTTGATGCCCAGGTGACCAAGACCGTCGATCTGGCTGCCAATCCCCATCCAGGTCTGCAGCAGGTCGTCGTTGGAGGTGAGCTGGTTGGCGGCCACCGGCGCGCCGACACCATCGTCCAGTTGCAGCACGGTGAGCGCGTAGCTGCGGGGTCCATAGGCAGGCGTGTCCGGGCCGGTCTTCACTCCCAGGGCGTAGGTCTTGCCGGTCTTCACCAGGCGGGCGGCCTGCAGTACCTTTTCAGGCGACAGGTAGTTGATCGCGCCCAGGGTATCGTCAGCACCGTGGCGTGAGGGATACCAGCCCTTGTCTTCTTCAGCGCCGGCGGCAGGGAGGGTGGGCAGCAGAAGCAGCATGATCAGGCAGCTTGATCGCAGTGAGGTCATGGCGTGGGTTCCCTTAGGTTGGCTGTGATCAGAACGTGGCATTGTGGTAGACGTTCTGTACATCGTCCAGGTAGTTGAGCATGTCCAGCAGCTTTTCCATGACCTCGGTGTCTTCCTCCTCCAGCGTCACCGATGCCTGGGGCACGAACTGTACTTCATCCACCTCGAACTCGAGATCGCCGAAGGTGTCCAGCAGGGCCTGGCGGGCCTTGAAGTGTTCGGTATGGGGGACAAAGACGCTGATATTGCCGGCCTCGTTCTCGATGTCAGTGACATCGACGTCCGCCTCCATCAGGGCTTCGAGGGCGGCGTCCTCGTCATCGCCGGCAAAGACCAGGATGGCGCTGTGATCGAACAGGTGACTGACGCTGCCAGGGGTGCCAAGCTTGCACTTGGTCTTGGTGAAGCAGTGGCGGACATCGCCGAAGGTGCGGTTGGGGTTGTCAGTCAGGCACTCGACAATGACCATGCTGCCGCCGGGGCCGAAACCTTCATAGCGGGCCAGGGCGAAGTCCTCGCCACCGCCACCGGAGGCCTTGTCGATGGCTTTTTCAATAACGTGTGCAGGCACCTGATCCTTGCGCGCACGCTCGAGCAGGCTGCGCAGGGCCAGGTTGGCGTCAGGGTCCGTGCCGCCGCCCTTGCCGGTGACATAGATTTCCCGCGCGTACCTGCTGTACACCCTGGCCTTGGCGTCAGAGGTTTTGGCGATGGATTCCTTGCGATTCTGGTAGGCGCGGCCCATTGAAATTTCCCGATTGCAGTCAGCCGCGCATTATAGGTCCCTCCCCCCGGGGGCTGACAAGCCGTGGCACCGCCGGCATGCATGCCTCCCCGCGTCAGCTGCAGCTCTGCCGCAGCTTGGCGGGCGCGGGTTGTGGTATCGTTCGTGAATCGGGCCAGGGCTCGCGATCGCGGAACCTGGCCACCCGACTCAAGGAGTCGACAGGGAGCTCAACATGTCCGTCAGCGTTCGCTGCGTGTTGAATAGGCGGTCCGATGGCGGGTGAGCTGGCTGCGGCGGCTGGCGCCCACTGGGTATTTGGCTACGGGTCGCTGATCTACAAGGTGGATTTCCCGTTCCTGCAGCGGGAGAAGGCCGCTGTAACCGGCTGGCAACGCCGCTTCTGGCAGGGTTCCCACGATCACCGGGGTACGGCGGAAGCTCCCGGGCGGGTGGTCACTCTGGTGCCCGCGCCTGGCGAGGTTTGTAAGGGTATGGCCTACCTGATCGACGAATCGGTGTTCGAGCATCTGGATCACCGGGAAAAGAATGGCTACAGGCGCCATGAGGTAGAGATTGCCCTGGCCGGGCCGGGTGACAGCGTGGCCGGCGTGCTCTATGTGGCTGACGAGGACAATCACGCGTTCCTGGGGCCGGCTCCCACTGCGGCTATTGCAGCCCACATCGCGGCTGCGTCCGGGCCCAGTGGCAGCAACCGGGACTATCTTCTGCAGCTGGCCCGGGCGCTGCGGGAACTTGACGCCGTGGACCCGCACGTGCAGGAACTGGCACAGTTGGTGCGGCAGATACCGGGCCCAGGCCCCTAACCACAGGTCTGCCCGGTCTCGCAACCGGGTGGAAGCAGACAGGGAGAACAGCGAATTATGGAAGACAGTAACAGCTACGTACCACCTCGCGTCTGGTCCGCAGACACGGAGACTGGCGGGCGCTTCGCCAGCATCAATCGGCCGGTGGCGGGGCCGACCCATGACAAGGTATTGCCGGTGGGCAAGCACCCGCTGCAGCTCTACTCGCTGGCCACGCCCAACGGCATCAAGGTCACCGTGCTGCTGGAGGAGTTGTTGGCGCTGGGTATAAGCGACGCCGAGTATGACGCCTGGCCCATCAATATTCTTGAGGGCGATCAGTTCGGCTCCGGGTTTGTGGACATAAATCCCAACTCCAAGATCCCGGCCCTGCTCGATCACAGTACCTCGCCGCCGACCCGCCTGTTCGAGTCCGGGGCGATCCTGGTGTACCTGGCGGAGAAATTTGGCGCCTTCCTGCCGACCGCTGCGCCCGCGCGCGCCGAGTGCCTGTCCTGGCTGTTCTGGCAGATGGGCAGCGCACCTTACCTGGGTGGCGGCTTCGGCCATTTCTATGCCTACGCACCGGAGAAATGGGAGTACCCGATCAATCGCTTCACCATGGAGGTCAAGCGCCAGCTCGACGTGCTGGACCGCAACCTGGCGGAGCGAAAGTATCTTTGCGGTGATGACTACACCATCGCCGACATGGCCGTCTGGCCCTGGTATGGCGGCCTGGTGCTGGAGACGATTTACGATGCCCAGGAGTTTCTGGATGTCGGCTCCTACGCGCACCTCAATCGCTGGGCCCGGGATATCCAGGCCCGCCCCGGCGTGCAGCGCGGGCGCAGGGTCAACCGCGTCTGGGGCCCGGAAGAAGAGCAGCTGCCAGAGCGGCACGCCGCCAGTGACTTCGATGGCTAGCTCGGGGGTGGCCAGCCTGCTCAAGGCCGGCCTGCGTATAGCGCTGGGTTTGCTGATCACCTGGCTGAGTCTGAAGACGGTCTGGCACGTGGAGCGCGCCAACGTGGTTGGCGGTCGCAGCCAGGCCCAGCTGGAGCATATGCTGCCGCTAAGAGTTACGCCGGAATACCGCGACCCCGCCGCCGAGGGGGAATTCCTGTGGCTGACCGGCGAGCTGCTCGCGACCGACCTGCGCGACCCGCTGACTGGTTTCCAGGTGCGTGGGGTGGCGCTGCGCCGTCAGGTCGAGATGCTGCAATGGCACGAGTTCTGTCAGCAGCGGGAGAACGAGCGCAAGCAATGCGAGTACCGGGCCCTGTGGCTGGATGTGCTGGAGCGGACCGGCCGCTTTGACAGCCAGTTCGGTGAACAGGGTCTGGCCAATCCCGAGGCCTTTCCGGAGGAATCCGTGACCCTGTGGGGCGAGGGCAATCTACTGGGCGCCTATCAGCTTTCCGAGCCCTATCTTGAACTACTGCAGAGCGGCCCAGGGTTCTTTGAGCGCTGGGAGATCGTGGGGCCGCAACAGGTCGATTATGCGGGCGATTGGTACTCCTATGGCGAAGCTGACGATACCAGTGCAGAAGACCACGCGCTCTATCTGCTGCCACCCCCGGCAGCGGAGGAGGAGGCGGGGGATCGCATCGGTACCCTGCGCGTGATCTACCGGGTGCTGCCCGCGCTGGAGGTGACCCTCGCCGGCCGCCAGGAAGGTGAGCTGATCGTGCCTCATGAGCTCAGCCAATATGCCTGGGTGGAGGCCATGCTCCCCGGCAATCACAGCCTGGAGTCATTGCTCCAGGGTAGCGGCGCCTATAGCGGCTATGACGCCTGGGGTAATCGTCAGGGTGCCTGGCCCATGCTGTTGATCGGGTTCGGGCTGCTGCTGCCACCGCTGCTGCGCCGTACTCCTCTCGGGCCAGTCTATGGTGACATGCAATTGCGCTTCCGCTTTGCCGCCATGGTTGCCGCAACGCTGGTGACGGGGCTTGCAATCAGGATCGCGGCCATGGTTTAAAGGTACGCGGACTGATCAATTACAGCGACGGGAACGGAAATATATTTATGGCAGGCTCACTGCAGGATCAGTTGCTCAAGGCCGGGCTGGCAGACACCGACAAGGCCAAGAAGCTGGCTAAGGAGAAGCGCAAGCAGGCCAAGGTGGCCAGGCGTTCAGGTGTTGAGCCTGGCGCAGAGACAAGGGAGGCGGCCCGCGAAGCTCTGGCGGAGAAAGCCCGGCGTGATCGCGGGCTGAACGAGGCCCGCAACGCCGAGGCCCTGCGCAAGGCGATCAATGCCCAGATCAAACAGCTGATTGAAAGTCACAAACTGCCGCGGGGTCGCGGCGACGTTGGCTTCAATTTTACTGACGGCAAGAAAGTGAAGAAGCTCTACGTCACCGCCATGGAGCAGAAGCAGCTCGCCGCGGGCAACCTCGCCATCGCCAAGCAGGGGGATCAGTATGAGCTATTGCCCTGGCCCATTGCCGCCAAGATCGCCGAGCGCGACAGTAGCCGGGTGATTGTCTGCAGCGAGGCGGGTGCCCCGGACCTGACGGCAGAAGAGCAGGAATGGTACAAGGACTACGAAGTTCCCGATGACCTGATGTGGTGAGCGACCTGTTTACCTGATCTGTTTAGCCCTGCATCGGGTCGAAGCTCAACTCAAAACTGGTGGGATTACTGGACTTGACCGTCAGCTCTGCTTCGATTTGTGACGCCAGAGCTTCCGTCAGCCGCAACCCCAGCGTCTCGCCGTCGGCGGGATGCTCCCTGGGAGGCAGGCCCACACCCGTATCAGTTACCGTCAGCACGGCCCGGGAGTCATTGATCACCTTGAGTGAAACAGTCAGTGTTCCTCTGCGGTTCTCGGGGAAGGCATGTTTCAGGGCATTGGTCACCAGTTCGTTGACAATAAGCCCCAGCGGCAGGCTGCGATTCATCGACAGGAACAGAGGGTCTACATCGAGCTGCAGGTCGATGCGGGTTCGATCCACGCCGTAGGATTGGACCAGATTGTGGGTTAGCGAGGAAATGAAGTCCCCGGCGTCGATCTGGGCGAAATCCTGGGATTGGTAGAGAATCTGGTGGACCAGGGAGATGGTCTTGACCCGGTTCTGGCTGTCCCGTAGCGCTGTGCGCGCCTGTTCTCCGGCCACCTGGTCCATCTGCATGCCGATCAGACTGTCGATGATCTGCAGATTGTTTTTCACCCGGTGATGAATTTCCGCGAGCAGGGTTTCTTTCGCCAGCAGGGCCGACTTCAAGGATTCCTCCTGCTGTTTGCGCTCGGTTATATCGACAACCGAGGCGAGGATCATGACACCATTTGCCGTATGCAGGGGGTTCAGCCCGATTTCGACTGGGAATTCCTCGCCCTGCTTGTTCAATGCGTACAGATCCCGGCCCTGCCCCATCGCTCGCGATACAGGTTGCTTGATGTAGGTCTGGCGTACCTGTGGATGGTGCCCCCGGAACCGCTCGGGTACCAGGATATCGATGTTGGCGCCTATTAGTTCCTCGCGGCTGTAACCGAACATGGTTTCTATCATTGAGTTGACGAGAGTGATTTTTCCGCTCTTGTTCGTCAGCACCATGCCGTTGGGGGCGGCCTCCACCGCGAGATTGACCATCTGCTGGGAACGCTGACGCTCGGTGATATCAACGATGGTCGCCAGGGTAAAAACGCGCTCGCCGATCCTGATCGGGTTAAGACCTATTTCCACCGGGATCTCGGAGCCGTTTTTATGCAGGCCAAACAGGTCCCGCCCGTGTCCCATGGCGCGCGTCTGTGGATCGATAAAGTAACTGGAACGCAGTTCGGGATGGGCGTGGGAGAAGCGATCCGGCACCAGCTGCTCAATCGGCTGGTCTAGCAGCTCGTTGCGAGCGTAGCCAAACAGGGTCTCCACGCTGGAATTGGCGAGCAAGATATTGCCGCTGTCATCAATGATGACCATGCCATTCGGCGCAGCCTCGATGGCAAAGTGCATCAGCTCTTCGTTGTCCAGCAGGTCGGAATGCTTCTTCGTTATCATGACGACTGATCTGGCTGGCGCAGGAGCTGCACCACTTTGTCTGCTGGTAGCGGAGTGCTGAACAAATAGCCCTGCAGTTCGTCACAGCCCGCCGTGCGAATGAAGTCCGCCTGTTCCCTGGTCTCGATGCCCTCGGCGATTACCCGCAGGCCGAGCTGGTGACCCAGGACGATTATCGCGGTGGCGATGGCGCAATCGTTGCGCTCCCGGGGTATGTCCTTGACGAATGAGTGATCAATCTTCAGGCGATGAATGGGCAGCAGTTTCAGGGAGCTCATGCAGGAATACCCGGTGCCGAAATCGTCGATGGAAATCGTCACGCCCAGCAGCTCGATGCGGCGCAACGCCGACACGCTGGCCTCGGAGTTTTGCAGCGATGACTCGGTAACTTCCAGTTCGAGGCACTCGCCGGGCATCCTGTTTTCCTCCAGGGCTCTGGCAACAATGCTGACAAACCCGGGGTCCCGCAGTTGCCTTGCGGACACGTTGACTGCAATGCGTACAGCCCTCACACCTTCATCCACCCAGCTCCGGTATTGCCGGCAGGCCGCGCCGATGACCCACTCGCCGATATCGACAATCAGATGGCTGCTCTCCGCCATGGGAATAACGTCCGCAGCGGACAGCAGGCCAGCCTCGGGATGCTGCCAGCGGATAAGTGCCTCCACACCGATGATGGACTGCTCATCGGCACTGAACTGGGGCTGGTAATGCAGGACAAATTCCTGATTCTGCAGAGCACGACGCAGTTCCTGCTCGCGGTTGAGGTAGTGTGCCACCCGTCTCGTCATTTGTGGCTGATAAAATGCATAGCCGCCTCGCCCCAGGCTCTTGGCGGAGTACATGGCGGTGTCTGCCATCTTGACCAGATCATCCCTGTCGCCGGTATCCGTAGGGAAAATACTGATACCGATACTGCACCCCGGGGTAAACTCGGTGTTGCCCAGCAGCAGCGGCTGGTGCACGGCGTCGATGATTTTCCGCGAAAGCACTTCCAGATCATCAAGGGTTTCAAATGTGTCCGCAATGACAATAAACTCGTCGCCGCCAATTCTGCACAGCGTGTCGGTGTTGCGTAGAGCCGGTTGCAACCGATCTGCCACGGCGCACAGCATCTAGTCTCCCACTTGGTGGCCCAGAGTGTCGTTGACCCGCTTGAAGTGATCGAGGTCGATAAAGAGCACTGCCAACCTGCTGCCTGTTCTCTCCGAGTGCGCGATGGCCATGTTCAGTCTGTCCATGAACAAATGGCGATTGGGCAGCCCGGTGAGGGAGTCGTAGTAGGCAATGTAGGCCAGATCCGCCTGGGCACTGCGTATTTCAGATATATCGGAAATCAGGATGACGTACTGCCAGGCGGCTTTGTCCCTGTGAGGCACTTGCGACATATTGATCAGGGCGTTGAAGGGTTCATCGTTCTGCCTGTAGGCGCGGATCTCACCGCGCCAGCTCTTGCCCTGCTCCAGTGCGGCCTGCATCTCCCTTCGCGTTTCTTTCCCCACGTTCATCGCCGACAGCAGGTCCAGCGGCTGGCCCTGTACCGCGGCCTCCGTCAATCCGGTGATCCGATAGAATGCCGCGTTGGCGTTGGCTACGGTCAGGTTTTCATCCGTGATGACAATGGCCTCCGAGCTGGTGCTGAACACCAGCGCAGCCTGCATCAACTCCCGTTCGGCCAGTTTGCGCTCGGTTATGTCCTGCATCACACCGACGACGTCGCGGGAGCCCCCTTCCCCGTAATGGCGGGCGATTCCATAGAGCACGTAGAACCGTTGCCCGGCGTCGGTATCGGCGATCTCAAACTCGACTTCGATGGTGTCCTTCAGCCGGTTCTGCAGGGCACTGATCTCCAGGTCGACCCGGGCTCTGTCTCCCTCGGCGATCAACGGGCGGAACTCATGCCAGCTGGAGACCTGCCCCAGGCCGTGCTTCGGAAGATGGGTCAGTACAATCGTGCTGCCGATATCCTCGCTGATCTCCCATGTCCCCATGTTGGCGGCGTCAATCGCCAGCTTCAGGTGGTCCTCACGGCGCTGTAACTGCTGGTCCCATTTCGAACGCTCGAGGGAGATTTTGATCACGGCGTAGAGATCGCGCTCGGAGAAGGGCTTCAGTAGATAGCCGTAGGGCCGTGCCTGACTGGCCCTGCCCATGGTGGCGTCCTCTGAATAGGCGGTGATGAACACGACCGGGACGCGATATTTCTCGTTGATCACGTTGGCGATATCGATGCCATCCATGGTGTCGTTGAGGTGTATGTCCATGAGGATAATATCCGGCAGCTCATCCTCAATCAGTGCCATCGCATGCCTGGCCCTGGCGGCCATGCCCGTGACCCGGTAGCCAAGCTTCTCCAGCCTGCGCTTGATATCCAGGGCGACAATGCTTTCGTCCTCGACGATGAGGATCTTGCTTTGTGCGGCGACGTTCACGGCGCCTCCTTTTATGGTGAGGAGCAACTCGAATCAACGATACTCCTCCTTGGGGTAATAACCCACCGCCTGCGGGCTGTCAAACATGGAGTGCCGCGTGCCGCAGTGAGCAATCCCAAAGGGCTGGCCCGATGACCTGATGTAATGGAAAAGCCGCTTAAACCAGCTTCAACCAATCCTTGAGGCTGCGCCCGATATCCTCAATTTCCTCCATGCACACCTCGTGCTGCATGGGATAGCTGCGGTACTTCGGTGCAAAGCCCATGCTTTGCAATATCTGGCTCGCGGTATGGCCCATCGTTTCTGGCACCATGGGGTCTCGAGTGCCATGGAAAACGGCAATGGGCAGTGCCCTGTTTGCTTCCGAGAGACTCACTTCCCTGGCTGTCGCGAAATACGTGGAGAGTGCCATCAATCCGGCCAGGGGCTTTGGATAGGACAGTGCCGTATGGTAGGCGACGGCACCTCCCTGGCTGAACCCGGCGATTACAATCCGCTCACTCGGAATACCCGCATCCAGTTCACGCTGGATCAATTCCCGGACGGCGGCGGAAGACGATTCTATCTGGTTCAGGTCAATCTCGCGCTCTAGCGACATGGCAAGTATGTCGTACCACGCCGGCATCACCGTGCCACCATTAATTGTCACGGGAATCTCCGGGGCATGGGGAAATACGAAGCGTACACCGTGATTGTCCGGCAGGCCCAGATGGGGCACCACCGGGACGAAATCGTGACCGCTGGCCCCCAACCCGTGTAGCCAAATCACCGCAGCATCAGCAGTGCCGCCGGGTTCCAATATTTCACAATCGAGCAAGTTCTAACTCCCTTCATTCCCCCGCCAGAATCCGCAGGTAATTTATGTTGATAACGCACGAAACTTGGGTTGTCAAACCTGACGCGTCGACCCCTTCTGCGCATGCTATAGTGCTCGCTCATGTTTCCGCGGGAACGCCTTGATGAAACCGCACGTAATAATTGTCACTGCGCTCAGTGTCTCCCTGCTGGTCGGTACGGCTGGCGTAGCTGCCCAGGGTAACTCCGAAGGCAAGGGTAAACCTGGCAAGGAGCGCCACAATCAAGAAGGCAGGGACCTGGAATTGATTTTTGGCGGTATTTCCGTCATCCAGGCCCGGGAGCTGGTGCGGCGACACGGCGTTACCGGCGGCAAGCCGCTGCCCCCGGGTATCCGCAAGAACCTGGCGCGCGGCAAGCCCTTACCGCCCGGTATCGCCCGCAGCCGCAACCTCCCCGGAACACTGCTGCAGGATCTGCCCTATCAAGAGGGCTATGAGTGGCGTCGGGCCGGCGCGGATCTGGTG
>JBGTGB010000005.1:0-1810 GCA_041746975.1 Haliea sp.
TCCAGCCGGCGGGCAGGTAGCCGTTGAGCGGGTCGTGGGCGCTGGTCTGGTCGGTGACCACGTCCGGGGTGACACCCCGCTCCACCAGTGCGGGGAAAATCTCCGCGGCATTGCCCAGCAGGCCCACCGACACCGCCTCACCGCGTCCGCGAGCGGCGTCGATCAGCGCCAGGGCCTGGTCCAGGTTCGCGGCCTTCTCGTCGAGGTAGCCCGTGCGCAGGCGCAGGTCGATCCGGCTCTCATCCACCTCCACCGCCAGCATGCTGTAACCGGCCATGGTCGCCGCCAGCGGCTGGGCACCGCCCATGCCCCCCAGGCCGCCGGTGAGGATCCAGCGTCCCTTCGCCTCGCCATCGAAGTGGGTGCGGGCCACGGCGCCGAAGGTCTCGTAGGTGCCCTGGACAATGCCCTGGGAGCCGATGTAGATCCAGGAGCCGGCAGTCATCTGGCCGAACATTATCAGGCCCTTGCGGTCCAGCTCGTTGAAGTGCTCCCAGTTGGCCCAGTGCGGCACCAGGTTGGAGTTGGCCAGCAGTACCCGGGGCGCGTCGGGATGGGTCGGAAACACACCCACCGGCTTGCCGCTCTGGATCAGCAGGGTCTCATCGTCGCCCAGGCGCGTGAGAACTTCGACGATGGCGTCGTAGCAATCCCAGTCGCGCGCGGCGCGTCCGATACCGCCATAGACCACCAGGCTGGCGGGGTGCTCCGCCACTTCCGGGTCCAGGTTGTTCATCAACATGCGCAGGGGCGCCTCGGTGAGCCAACTGCGGGCCTGCAGGGTAGTGCCGGTGGCCGCCTTGATGCGGCGGCTGGGGTCATTGCGGGTCATGGGACAATCCTCTTGCTTGCGCCGGTCAGGTGTCGATGTGGCTGCCCAGCCGGTAACGGTCCCCCGGGTACACCAGCTCTGCCAGGGAGACCAGGCCCCGGTGGGAGAAGGTGCGGCGGATGAGCTTGAGGCAGGGACGGTCGGTGTCGATCTCCAAGGCCGCGGCCTGCGGCGGTGAGGGCAGCACTGCTTCCACGGTCTGGTACGCCTCGGTCAATGGTGCTACCGCACACAAGTAGGCGCTGGGCGTAGTCCTGGTGAAATCCTGGTCCAGGTAGTCTGGGGCGAGTTGGGTATTCACGTGGCGGCTCTCGTATTGCAGGGGCTTGCCGTTTTCCAGGTGCACCAGCACGCTGTGGAACAGGGGTGCCTCCTCGGCAATGCCCATGAGGCCCGCGAGCGTCGCGCTGGCCCGCCTTGCCTCCAGCGCCAGCACGCGGCAGCTGTGCCTGTGGCCACGCTGGCGAATTTCCTCGGCGATATTGCGAATCTGGGTAATGGAACTCACCGGCCGGCTATCGGCGACAAAAGTGCCCAGACCCTGGCTGCGCTGCAGCAAGCCTTCCCTGGTGAGCTGCAACAGGGCCTGCCGGGCGGTCATCCGGCTCACGCCGAACTCGCCCCCCAACAAATTCTCCGAAGGCACCCGGTCACCGGGGCACAGCTCCCCAGTCTCTATGCGCTGGCGCAGGGATTCGGTGATCCTGGCGTATTGGGGTTGGGGCGAGGCCATAGGCTACCCTGATATATGTCAATGGTTATAGGCTAGCTTGTATATACCGGTATATACAAATAAAATTTTCAGTGCCCCTGCAGATTGAGAACAGACGATGACACAGCATTGCGACTGGCTGCTCGACAACCTCCGCCTGGCCACCCTCGTGGACAGCGGGGCTCCCTACGGGGCGGTGGAGGACGGCGCCGTGGCTCTGCTGGGTGATCGCATCCTCTATGCCGGCCCGGCGCGCGACGTACCGG
>JBGTGB010000006.1:0-26315 GCA_041746975.1 Haliea sp.
GACGCCCAAGCGGCCTTCGATCGGCTGCGCCGGGACTACCCGCTGAGACGTGAACTGGCGGGGAGCAGGGTGCGGGTGACAAACAGGGAGCAGGTAGCGCTGGTGGAGGCGATGGGGGCGGTGGTGATCAATTAGATGGGACGGTGTTCGGGATGGAGCGGGAAACCGGGTTCGAACCGGCGACCTCAACCTTGGCAAGGTTGCGCTCTACCAACTGAGCTATTCCCGCGGATCGTTCTGGAATCAGTGTAGCACGGTCTCAATTGAGTGGCGTCCCCTAGGGGGTTCGAACCCCTGTTACCGCCGTGAAAGGGCAGTGTCCTAGGCCACTAGACGAAGGGGACGCAAAGGTCTCAATCAAGAGGCGCGCATTTTAGGTAGTGAGCCGAAGGACGTCAAGACCCGGTGACGGTTTTTTAGCGCGAAATCATGACAGTCGCAGGCGGGCGCTGGCCTCGGCCCGATAGGCGAAGGTGTCACCGCGGTCTGTTTTGAGTATCGTCCATGTTCTCGTTCAGTGGGTCGATTACGGGTACAATGACGGGCTTTCATTTTCCCGTTTGCAACGAGGCTGCATGATACCAGCACTGACGATCGAAAATCTCACCAAGGAATACAGCGGTGGCCTGAAAGCGCTGAAGGGCATCAGCCTGGAAGTGCAGCAGGGCGATTTTTTTGCCCTGCTCGGGCCCAACGGCGCGGGCAAGTCCACCACCATCGGCATCATTTGCTCACTGGTATCCAAGACCAGTGGGCGGGTAGCAGTGTACGACACCGACATCGACGTCGACTTTGCCGGCGCCAAAAAGAATATCGGTATTGTGCCGCAGGAATTCAACTTCAACATGTTCGAGACTGCCTTTGACATTGTTGTCAATCAGGCAGGCTACTACGGCATGCACAGGGATCTGGCGAAGCAGCGCGCTGAGAAATATCTGCGCGAACTGGGCCTGTGGGACAAGCGCGATGTGCCCTCGCGGATGATGTCCGGGGGCATGAAACGGCGCCTGCTGATCGCCCGCGCCCTGGTGCACCAGCCGCGGCTGCTGATCCTCGACGAGCCCACTGCGGGCGTCGATATCGAAATGCGCCGTTCGATGTGGGATTTCCTCAAAAAGCTGAACAGCGAGGGCACCACTATTATTCTGACCACGCACTACCTGGAAGAAGCCGAGGCGCTGTGCCGCAATATCGCCATCATCAACCATGGCGAGATTGTTGAGCACACGTCCATCCGTGACTTGCTGCGGCGTCTGCACCGGGAAGTCTTCATATTCGATGCTGTGGACGGGCTACCCGAGTCGGTGGCTATCGAGGGGTTCAGCGTGCGTCGCATAGACGACAACACGCTGGAAATCGAAGTGGAGAAAGGGCAGCACATCAACGAGGTCTTTGCCGGCCTTAATCAGGCCAATATCAGGATCAGCAGTATGCGCAACCGCGCCAACCGCCTCGAGGAAATGTTTGTGAACCTGGTGGAGGGCGTAGCATGAGCCTACGTGAACAGTACATCGCGCTTATGACTATCCTGCGCAAGGAGATCAAGCGCTACCTGCGGATCTGGACCCAGACCCTGCTGCCGTCTGCTATCACCATGTCCCTGTACTTCGTGATTTTCGGTTCCCTGATTGGTTCGCGCATTGGCGACATGGGCGGCTTCACCTATATGCAGTTCGTGGTGCCGGGCCTGATCATGATGGCCATTGTTACCAACTCCTACTCCAACGTGGTGTCGTCTTTTTTTGGCTCCAAGTTCAACCACAGCGTGGAAGAACTGCTTGTGTCGCCCACGCCCAATTACATCATTCTGCTGGGCTACGTCATTGGTGGCGTTACACGCGGCCTGCTGGTGGCGGTCATCGTCACTATCGTGTCCCTGTTCTTTACCGAACTGCACATGCACAATTTTTTCATCGTGGTAGTCATTGTCCTGATGACGTCCATCCTGTTCGCGCTGGCGGGCTTTATCAACGCGGTCTACGCCAACAACTTTGACGATATTTCCATTATTCCGACTTTCGTGCTGACCCCGCTGATCTACCTTGGGGGCGTGTTCTACTCCATGGACCTGCTGCCGGAGTTCTGGGCCAATGTATCCAAACTAAATCCCCTGGTATACGTGGTAAACGCGTTCCGCTACGGGGTACTGGGCGTGTCTGATGTGAGCCTGGGTTTCGCTTTCGGGATGATCGTATTCTTCACGGCACTCGCCTGGTTCTACAGCATGCACCTGCTGAATACCGGCAAGCGCCTGCGGCAGTAGGCGCTGATGGTGAACAGGGATGACCTGTTGCTGGGCAAGCAGGTGTCGGTGGTCAATCACTACGCGCCGGAGCTGCTGTTCCCCATCCCCCGGCGCGAGGCCCGCGAAGCCCTGGGGCTAAGCGAGCCTTTGCCTTTCGAGGGTGCGGACATCTGGCATGCCTATGAAATGTCCTGGCTGGATAGCAGCGACAAGGCCCAGGTGCGGGTAGGACGCTTCAGCATCCCGGCCAGTACCCCCAACCTGGTGGAATCGAAATCTTTCAAGCTGTACCTGAACTCACTCAATAACGTCGTTTTTGACGCGGACACCGCGGCCCTGGCCTGCATCGCCAGGGACGTTAGCGCTGCTGTCGGTGGTGAGGTCGGCCTGGCGGTGTTTGACCCAGATGACACGGCCATCGCCTCCGGCCAGCCCAACGGCGACTGCATAGACGGCGCTGCGGGGCGCTGGCCTCGTCGTGAGCCCGACGCTGCCATGCTGCGCTGCAACATGGATGCGCTGGTCGAAGAGCAGCTCTACAGCCACCTGTTGCGCTCCCTGTGCCCGGTCACCGGCCAACCCGACTGGGCTACCATTTGGCTGCACTACCGAGGGCCAGCTCTCGATCACGCTGCGCTGCTGAGTTATATCCTCGCCTACCGTGAACACCAGGAGTTTCACGAGCAGTGTGTCGAGCGTATTTTTCGCGACCTCCAGCAGCGTTGCCGACCCCAATTTCTGCACCTGCAGGCCTTCTACACTCGCCGTGGAGGCCTCGACATCAGTCCCTTCCGCAGCAGCGGCGGGGGGCAGCCACCCTGGCTGCGTCTGGCGCGGCAGTAGGTCTGGAATTCACCGCTAAAGTCTTTCGCGGGACTGGTAACGGCCCCTGTTTGTGATAAGATTCGCGCCCTTACGGTGAGGTGGCCGAGTGGTCGAAGGCGCACGCCTGGAAAGTGTGTAACGGGCAACCGTTCGAGAGTTCGAATCTCTCCCTCACCGCCACTAAATATCTTTAAAAACAATTAGTTACGAAAATACCAGCATTTTACCTATCTAAACACCAGCCATTGCCGCAGTTATCGGAAGAGCCACACCTCCATATGTTGCAGCATAATCCACTTCTACCTGTCTGAGTCAGGTTCATGGCGCCTGACCTAATCACGCTGTTCACGTTGGGAAGGTAGTAGTGACTCCTGGACGGTAGCCGCCTACAGGCGATTCCGCACGAACTCTCCGCCTTTCATGATCATCGAGAAATTTTCCTCAGGCTGAGCCATCACGTGGATGTCCCGGAGCGGGTTCTTCTCGATGGCAATGAGATCGGCAAAGGCGCCCGGCTCGATGCTACCGACCAGGCCGCTCTTCTGCATGATCTCGGCGTTGATGCTGGTAGCCGAGCGCAGCAGGTCGATGGGCTTGAAGATTTCGGAGCGGAAACTGAACTCCTGATTCTGCATCCAATGGAAGCGCTCCTCGAACAGATCCGTGCCCATGCCGACGCGCGCGCCCGCATTTTTCAGATACTCCATCGATTGGTAGGCCGCAGCGTGCGCAACCTTGATCTTCTCGAGGCTCTCGCCGAACAAGCCCAATTCGGGCCCATAGCGCATGATCTGTTCCTGCACGGCGATCGTGGGCACGGCGAAAGTCTTGCCGTCGGCTGCCGCAATCAGCCTGGCGGTCTCTTCAGTGATGATCGTGCAGTGATCGATGGAACGGATGCCGGTCTTGAGGCAGCGGCGGGCGCCGTCATCGGTATGGCAGTGCGCAATCACGTACTTGCGGCGCGTGCCGGCTTCGTAGACCGCGGCCTCGATCTCCTCGTCGGTATACTGTGGCATCCAGATCGGGTCGGTCGGCGAGGCCACGCCGCCGGAGATGAACACCTTGATGTGGTCCGCCCCTTTACGCAGTTCGTTGCGGCAGAATACGCGCACGTTCTCAACACCGTCGACGACCTCGGCGAAGGTGCTGTTCGCGGTGCAGCCGCAGGGGCCATCCAGGTGATGTTCGGGGCGCATGTCGCCATGGCCGCCAGTCTGCGACAGGGCCTTGCCACCGTAATAGAGGCGTGGGCCTTCCATCAACCCCTGGCTGATGGCCAGATGCAGCCCGATCTCGCCGCCCGCCGGATCGCGCACGGTAGTGTAGCCGCGGTGCAGGGTGCCCTTGAGCAGGCGCGAGGCATGGGCCACCTTCAGGGGGATCGTCATATTGTCGATCAGGGTCATGTTGAGCGAGATGCTGTAGACATGGAAATGAATGTCCAGCAGTCCCGGCATGACGAAGCGGCCGCCCATGTCGATCACCTCGGCGCCGTCTATATTCACCTCGCTGGCGGAGACCTCACGGATCTGGTCGTTCTCGATCGCGATACTGCCGCCCTCGATCAATGCCTCGTTGTTGCCATCGAAAATCAGGCAGTTCTTGAGGATCTTGATACTCATGATGTTTCCATATTGCTCGACCTACAGGTGCGTTTCGAAAGTATGAATTGGTATAAAGGAAAAATCACGTGCTGTTACCAAGTACAAGCGTGCCGCAGGCGCTGAAAAAGCCACCAAAACCGTGTGCTACCGAGACCTCACAATTCTCCACCTGCGCTGGGGCCACGCCTCTTAGTTGGCGTACACTTTCCTGGATGGCGTACATGCCGTACATTCCCGAATGCATGTAGCATAAGCCGCCACCGTTGGTATTCATCGGCAAACTACCCCCGGGCCGCGTATGCCCATCGCTCACGAAACTGGCGGCTTCGCCGTAATCGACAAACCCCAATCCTTCGAGGCCAAACAAGGGGGTGTGGGCAAAAGCATCGTAAATCATCAGATGATCCACATCACTGTGGTTGATGCCAGCGCTTTCGAAGGCGAGACGACCGGATTCTCGTATAACGCCAGGCCTGATGGGATCTTCCAGCCAGGCGATACCGGTGAGACTGGTCTCCGCAGCCTCACCCGCACCCCAGAGATACACCGGTGGTTGCGGAAAATCCTTTGCGCGTTCGGCCTTCGTCAGCACGATAGCGCCACCGCCATCGGTCACCAGGCAGCACATTAGCTTGCGAAACGGCCAGGCCACCATACGCGAGGCGAGCACCTCTTCCACTGTCACTGGGTCCTTTAGAGTCGCACGTGGATTGCCCATGGCCCACTCGCGCTGCACTACAGCAACGCGGGCAATATCTTCTTCCGACACGCCGAATTCTTGCATATAGCGTAAGGCGGGCAGGGTAAAGATGTTGGGCGCACCGGCCATGCCGTAGGGCATGTCGAACTGGCCTATCAGGCTGGCGGGCCCGAAAGGATGGAACCAGCCGACACGCGACCGTCCGCTTTCCCCGTGGACGATTAGCACAGTCTCGCACAATCCGGATTCGATGGCGGCTGCGGCGTGTCTTACATGGAGCATGAAGGCGGCACCGCCCACACTGGTTCCATCGATCCAGCGCGGTTTAATGCCCAGTAGGAAGGCGAGATCTGCGGGAGCGGCTTCAGCGGTGGCGATCCCGTCGATATCGCCGGGTTTCAGCCCGGCATCCTCCAGCGCGTTCAGAGCCGAGTCGATCTGCAACCCGGTCTCGGACACATCGATGATCTTGCCCATCCGGGTTGATTCTGCTGCCCCCACGATGGCCACACTACTGCGCTTCATGGCGTCAACTCCGCGCTTTCCCCTGGCCGGAAGACCGGTAAAACCAGGCCGCCCTCTATAGCTTGAAAATCGACTATCAACTGACTATCTAGTGGCAGCATATACGGTCGTGCCGGAACGCCGACGATGTTGGTCAGCATGCGTGGCCCTTCCTCGAGTTCCACAATGGCCATGATGAACGGTGTCTCCTTGTCCGGTGGCCCCACGTGGCTAATGACATAGGAATAAAGGAAGGCTCTCCCTGTTGCCTGCCGTATTACAACGTTTCTCGAACCGCAGGCAGGACAGGCGGGTCGCGGAGGAAAGAAGGTGTTTTCACAGGCATCACAGCATTGCAGGAGTAGCTTTCGCTCCTTCGCGCCGTCCCAGTAGTGTTGCGTCTCCGGTGTTGGCTCTGGAATCATTCGTCCGCGCTCCGTGCACATAGTGTATAGGATGAGTTCAAGCGGGGCGTACCGCGCCATAGAGGCGGGTAACTGACCCAGTAGAGAGTGCTACACCTAACTGCTTTCCACGCCAGATGTCCACCCGGTCGAATCGCTTCCGGAGTCGTTGAGCGACACTCCCTCCGTGAGCTGCGTCGACATCAAGTAGCACACCAATCGCGCCTTCATTGGCCAACATCACTGGCGTGGCCCACCCAGTCCAGCAGCTCCGCCGGTGACCATCGCTGTCTGTCCTTTAATCTCCATATTCCCTGACGCCCTTTCACACTAAAAGTCGGTGCAAGACTTCCCACCTCATCAACTTACGATGTATCATAATAATACATCAATATTGTGAATCCAACAGCGAAAACTATATGAACTCGACATCAAGGCCTTACTGGCTGACACAACTGGAACATCAGGAGCGGACCCGGGCTGAGGAAACGGTCCTGTCCGATGGGGAGCGAGAGATAACATGGACGGAGTTGGCGGAACGAACAAACGCCCTTGCCGTCGCCCTGGTCTCTGAAGGCTTAGGGCGCAATCAGCCGGTTGCCTTGATCGCCGAGAATAGCGTTGCATTTCTGGAAACCTTCTTGGGAATACTGAAAGCCGGTGCCTGCGCGGTGCCCCTCTCAACTTTGCTTGACAGCAACAGCCTGCGCACGCTGCTGCAGGATGCCGACCCCGCGGCGGTCTTTGCGACCCCGGACCATCAGGAAAAGGTGCAGCGCGCGCTCGGTGCGCAGAAGCCGCGGAGCCGTGCCCTCCTCATTGCCATGGGGGTTGGCAGCGGGCCATGGCGGCCCCTCACTGACTTTATCACCCCGTGTGTGAGCCGGGTCCCTGACGTCGCAATCGAGGATACGGACATGTTTAACATCATCTACAGCTCCGGGACTACAGGCACACCGAAGGGCATTGAGCACGATCACGCTTTTCGTTCCTGGCAATCCCGTGAGGCGATGGAATGGATAGGAATCGACCAGAACGCGGTCGGCCTGTTTCCCTTGCCTTTGTACTCTAATGCATCCCTGGCCGCTGTGGTGCCGTTCCTAGTGGCCGGTGCCAGATTGATCGTAATGCGGTCGTTTGATGAAGGGAAGTTTCTGGATTTGTGTGAAGAGTCGCAGCCGACTCATGTGTTCTTGGTTCCGGCTATTTTAAAGCGTTTGCTCGCGAGACCGGATTTCCCGCAGCGTTCCTTAAGTCCGAATACCTTAAAGTGGGTCGGCACCGCGCCATTTTCCGCTGCCTACAAGCGGGAGGTTTTGAAGCAGTGGCCGGGGCCATTCATGGAAACCTATGGCATGACCGAAGGCGGACCAATGTTCGCCCTGCGTGTTGACCAGCACCCGAACAAGCTGGATACCGTGGGCCTACCCATCGGGGGTACTGAGACGCTTATTCTGGATGGTAACGATAACCCATGCGCTGCGGGAGAGGTAGGCGAAGTCGTGGGTTGGTCTCCGACCATCATGCGTGGCTATCACAATAGGCCTGATCTGACAGCAGACGCGTTTTACACTAGCCCGAAGGGAAAGACCCATCTGCGTACTGGCGATCTTGGATTTCTGGATCAAGACGGCTTTCTGCACATCGTCGGGCGTCGTAAGGACATGATTATCAGCGGGGGCCAGAACGTCTATCCCTCGGATATAGAGGCTGTCATCAGCAGCCATGAGTCGGTGGCGGATGTCGCCGTGGTAGGTGTCGACAGTGAGCGGTGGGGTGAGACACCCTTCGCCTTTCTGGTGCCACGAGATGGTGTTGAGCTGGATCTTCTTGAACTGATCCAATGGGCCAATGCCAGGCTGGCGAAGTACCAGCGCATTGCTGGAGCGGAAGTCTGCGAGCAACTGCCGCGGAACGCACTAGGCAAAGTTCTGAAGAGGGAGTTGCGAGAAACTGTACTCAAGAAACACGGCAAACTGGCATGACCACTCATTTGCGACGGCTTCGATGCTTAGGGTACGTTCGCTGGTGGAGCATTTCCCTGTTGACATCCTTTCTCCATTTTTGATATATAAGAACGATATACTAATATCAAGGGTCGTAAACCGAGGGGGAAGACATGAAAACTATCTGCAAGCCGAAAGAGGCACTTTGCCGTTTTGCTCCGCTCATGCCCTGTGTAGGATTGCTGATGGTGGGACAGGTCTATGCGCAACTGGAGGAAGTTGTCGTGACCGCCACCAAGCGTGAGGCGAATATCATGGATGTGCCGATCTCCATCTCGGTCTTCGGGCAGCAAGAGCTGCAGAATCGGACCGCTACACGACTGACAGACGTCACGTTCGGTGCGGCCAACGTCTCCCTGGAGCAAAACGTGGATATCCAGAGCTCGGCTTCCTTCTCAATTCGGGGCCTTTCGACGACCCTAAATAATACCGGGGTCACGCCTGGTGTGGGGCTTTACATCGACGGGGTGTATGTTGGGCGCAACATAGCCTTTGATACCTCCCTCGCGGACGTTGAGAGGGTGGAGATACTGCGTGGTCCGCAGGGTACCCTGTTCGGCAAGAACACCATACAGGGCGCTATCAATGTTGTTACCCAGCGGCCCGCGGAGGATACGCCGACAACACTATCGCTTCAGGCGGGCAATGACAGTCTGTTCCAGATCCGCGCGAGCACCGGCGGCGAACTGTCGCCAGGCATCTTCGCCAAGGTCTCGGCGTATTCCCGCGAACGCGACGGCTATGTTGACAACATCGGTGTCGGCGGCAAGCTGAACGGTGAAGACTATTACGGCGGCAGGGCGCAAATTTTGTACGATCCGAATGAAAAATTGCGGGTATTTGCATCGGTGGATTACCAGAAGGACGATACCTCGGCCAACACCCGTTCGACTGAAAGCGTAAGCTACACCGTTGCGACCAACGGGCTGCCAGACGGCCGCAGGGAGTTTTTCGAGCGGGAAATTTTTGGCGCCTCGGTCCAGTTGGACTACGAATTTTCCAATATGACACTGACCTCGATAACCGGGTTCAGGACCTTGGATTCTACCTTTGCCAACGACCAGGACTTCAGCTCCCTGCTATTCAACCTGATTGCCAGGCGGGATGAGATCGCGGACCAGTGGACACAGGAACTGCGGCTTACTTCCAACGAGAGCGCTGGGCTCGAGTGGCTGGTGGGTGCCTATTTCTTCGACCAGCAGGGCGATACGCGTAGTTTCGCGGAGTTCGGGCAGGATGCCGGACCGCTTGCAGGCCTGGTACTTGATGCGCGGGCTAAACTTGACGTTACCAGCTATGCAGTGTTCGGGGACGTGGGCTTCCAGCTCGCCGAGGGGTTGTCCATGAATGCTGGCCTGCGATGGACCACAGAGGTGCAGGATCTGCGCTTCGATCAGGATTCCGTGGCGCCCCCGTTTCGATTCAACATTGTCAATGACCGGGACGACGACGATCCGTCGGCTTCGATCAGCCTGACCTATAAATGGAACAATGATCTGCGCACCTATATCAAATATGCGCGTGGGTTCAAGTCAGGTGGCTTCAATACCACCTTCGCCCTGACACCCGGTCAGATCACCTCGTTCCAGCCCGAGACGCTGGACAGTTATGAGATTGGGGCCAAGACGCGTTTTCACGACGGCCGGTTGCAGCTCAACAGCGCGGTGTATTACCTCGACTACAAGGACAAGCAGGAATCAGTTTTCATTCCAGAAGCATTCAGCTTCTCTTTCCAGAACGCGGCGTCCATCAGCAGTGTTGGTGTGGAAGCGGATATTATTGCTCTGCCAAGCGACTGGTTGACATTGCAGTTCGCCATTGGCTGGAATGATGGCGAGTACGACAGTTTTCCCAACTGTGGCGGCCTGGGCGTCAACTGTGACGGCAATGACCTGACCGAACCATCTCTGACATTGAGTGGGTCGATGGAGGCGCGGTGGCCAGTGACCGGTGGTCTTGATCTGTTTTTGCGTCTCGACGCGCGTTATGAGGATGAATTCTATACGAACTCGCTGAATACCCTGGAAGCCGATAATCGAACCTTGGTAAACGGACGGGTCGCTCTGAAACAGGAGGGCGGACAATGGGAGGTGGCGCTGTGGAGCACCAACTTGTTTGACAAGGAGTTTTTCTCGCCTGTACCACATCCCTTCTTCTCAGGGGTTTTGACGTCCAATGTATATCCTCCGCGCGCCTACGGCGTGGAAGTAAACCTAAGTTTCTGAGTGGAAACGATTGGAGTTCGCCGTCCCCGTTCCTGGTGCTCAGCGGTGGGGCGCGCGACAGCGCTCAGGGAATGGAGCTCTTGCGTGGTGACTTTAGCCTAACTATAGTGTTTGCTTGATGAATCGACAGGAAAGCACGTGACATTAAAATCACCCCGTCAGCCGGGGCGAGCCGGCGTTGACCTAAGCCTGCTCCGTGAGGGCATGAAGCCTCTGGCAAACACTATTGGCATTGTCTCGGGAAATGCCCCGCTAGCGGACATCGTCTGCGAAGCTCTGGAGCACGCCCTGCGTCGGGGGGAATTCACCCCTGGTCAAAGTCTGAAGATCCGACCTCTGGCGGAGGCCCTGGGTACCAGCCAAACGCCGGTGCGGGAAGCGCTGAGCCGACTGGTAGCGCAGGGAGTGCTGGAATTTCACCCTGTAAATCGTTCCGTGCTGGTTCCGTCGCTGGGTGTGTCTGACGTAAAAGAGATCTACGCGATCCGCAAACCACTCGAACGAATGCTGATCGAGGATGTTGCTGCCACAATTAGAAAAACGGACCTTCGTCGTATCAGGGAACTGTGCAAAGCGGTTGTAGCCAGTGGTGAGGCCAACCAGACTCGACGTTTTCTACGCGACAACGAAGCCTTTCTGTTTGCGATCTACGAACAAGCCCACATGCCCCGGGTGCTGTCCATTGTGCACGGACTCTGGTTACAGATCGGTCCGACAATGGGGATATTGCTGGCCGACTGTGAAGACATTGCGGAAATATCCAGTCTGCACACCTACCTCGAACTGCTGGCCGCTTTCGAAGCGAATGATGCGGAGCACGCGGGGGTGTTAATTTACGAGCGCCTGGTTCGAGTGTGTGACATGATCTGCGAAAGAATGCGGTGACCGTAGGTTGCCAGGCATGCCGTGCCAGACTGAATGGCGGCCTTTTCAAGGCTAACTTAAAGCAACAGTTTATCTGTCTCGTGTTCTTTTTGGGCAGTATGGCCTTGCCTGCAGCCAGTGCTGATGTGGTATCGATACCGAGCAAACCTGGGCAAGTAGCGCTATTTTGGGACGATTGGAGAGTTCCCCATGTCTTCGCGGTTACTGACGAAGACGCCTTGTTTGGTGTGGGGTACGCCCTGGCAGCGGATAACCTTGAGGGCATTCTGAGGGCATTTTTAAGAGTTCAGGGAAACTCGGCCAGAGCCTTCGGTATCCAGGACGGCCCCTTAGACACTTTCAACCGCCAATGGAGGGTGGAGCAAAAGGCTAGGCAGGCGCTTCATCTTCTCGACGCAGCCGAGAGATCACGCTTGGAAGCCTACGTAGCAGGCATAGAGCGCTTTGTCGAGGATAACCCGGATGCCGCGCCTTCCTGGATGCCTCGCCTCGAAGCCCATCTGCCAATCGCTGTGACACACTCCCTGGCGTTACTGATTTCCGTAATGCAGCCAGGGCAGGGGGCCTCAGACTGTGAAGCGAGTGGACTGCCGGGGCCTTTTGCTTCTGGTGCCAATGAGGTCGGTGCAGCCCTGGCTGCCTCAAATCAGTGGGTGGTGAGGACAGGCATAGAAGGCCAGCGGGGTTTGGCGGTCTGGGCCGATTCGCACACCGATTTTGACGATTTTTACGCGCCGAGAAGTGAGATCAGAATCCACGGTGCGACGCTTCAAACCGCGGGTATTGTCGCGGCGGGTACTCCATACCCCATCATCGCGAGCACGCCTCATGTTGCCTGGTCACTAACGGTAGGCGGGCCTGATACGTCTGACTGTTATCTGATTGATGCTCCGGTGCAGGCGGGGATGGTGCCGAGAGCATCGAAACTGCGCAGTACAGATTCGGATACCGCAGAGACAGCGACTGATTTCCCCGATTACGTGACAATCAATGATATCGTCGTGCCTGTACTTAGTGCCACCGATAGCCAAGCCTATGCCATTGTCTCTGCTTATGCAGAGCGCTCTGGCGCCTTGCTGCAGCAGCTCTTTGCCATGAATACCGCGGCGAATATTGATGAGTTTTCCGCTGCGGTGACCGGGTCGGGTTTCTTCCCCCAGAACGTTATGGCGGGTGACGTACAGGGGCGTATGTACTTCGCGTCAACGGGGCGGGTTCCGCGACGAGACGACACGCTTGATTGGCGCGCTCCAGTGAGAATGTCTGACCCGGCTGCTCGTTGGAAAGGTTATCATCATCACGATGACCTTGTAGTGCACATAAATCCCGACGTGCCCTATTTATGGAATACCAATACGGCGAGCGATACGGTCGCGCCCTATGGCAATATCAATGCTCGGGAGTACCCCACCTATATATTTAACGATGTCCCTGGTCGAATAAACGAACGGTGGCTGAGGTTTCAACAATTGCTAGAGCAGCAGGTGATGGTTGACGAGGCTGCACTTCTGGCTATGGGTTTCGACCAAAAACTGTTCCATACTGCTCGCTGGCTGGCGGTGTTGAAAGTCGCTTTGAAGGAGACGCCTCCGCCTGAGAGCGCAGCAGAATTCGCCAGCGGCATTCTCGGATTTGACGGATACACGCACCATTCCTCGGTCGTTGCCCTACACTATCGTGTGTGGCGAGCAGCGATAAATGAACTTTTGACTGCGTCGGGGTTGGTGTCGGCAGACTTCGAGACTGCCGTAGTACAAGGAAGACCATTGCCAGAGGGCTCCGCATCCACCATGGTCGGGGCGTTGGAGGTGGCCCGCCAACGCATGGTAGAGAAATTCGACCGGCTCGATGTTTCTGCCGGCGATATGATCCGCATTGGTAGTATGGAGCATCATTGGCCCGTGGGTGGTTTCAGCGCAGGTGGGGAGCGCACATTGCGCTCTATGGACTGTCGAGACACTTTGTCCACCGGTAATTTCTGCTTGGTAGACTTTGGACAGCGGCACCCCATGCTCACCATGTTTGGTGAATCGACCCAATCCTGGAGTGCGGTTCCCCGCGGGCAGAGTGCAGGTGACAATATTGATCATAACTATGACCAAGCTCGACTGCTCAGTGAACGCCGACTCAAGCCCACGTACCTGAACTGGAAGACATTGCGCCCCTTCATTCGTGATTCACTAATGCTTGAGACCGGACTGTCGCCTCAGTGACAAATTTCTGCTCCGCTATTCGTTGCGTTTTCTCCATCGCAGCGAATTTGGGTAGCGATACAAGGATTGCTACGAAGGCCAAGGGGCCAGCTACAAAGCCCACCGACGACAACGCGTATCTGAGGCCCGCACCCCCACCGAATGCGAAATCGGATAGTGCGCCTACCAGAGTGGGCCCGACGCCATAGCCGAACAAATAATTGAAGAAGAGGTATAGTGCGACCATTTGCCCCCGTAGGCGGTTCGGTGTCGCAAGATTGAGCATTGCGGTGGCAAGGCCGGTCGGCATGCCGACAAAGAACATTAAAGCTCCCAACAAGGCGATAGACAAGGGCATGGAGTCAACCAGCGGGAACATTCCGGCCAACGGCCCGATGGCCAAGCATGCAATCAGCGTCAGTTTACCAGCCGCGGAGTAGTTACCGCGATTGAACTGGCGATCTGCCAGAATTCCGCCGAGGAGCGCGCCACAGGGTGCGCAAATCAGCCACACAAGTCCAAGTACATAGCCGGTTCTGGCCGGATCAACTCCATGTACTCTGGTGAGAAACGCAGGGTTCCAGCTACCTAGCGCAAAAGCGAACATCGACAAGATCGCGAAGGCCATGAAATGACCGATGTAGAAACGCTGATGAGTCTTGAAGAATACCAGTACTTCGCCACCGGAAAACGGCTGCTTTCTGAGGTCACGTCGAGCCGGCTCTTTCGCCGAGAGTATCAGCGGAATTATAAGGAAGGAGGGTAGACCGGCGATAATCATTGTCAGCTGCCATGGTGCAAGTGTCCCGTATAGCGGTATCTCAACCAAGGGCAGGGTTGATACAAACTCGATGATAGCGCCCCCGGCCAATAGCGCAATACCGACGCCTGCCACACCGCCCAAGGCATATATGCTCATTGCCAATGACAGTCTGCCACGGCTGAAATAGTCCCCCAGCAGCGAGGTAGCGGCCGGCGCTAAAGCAGCTTCGCCCACGCCCACGCCCATGCGGGCGATAATGAGCTGAGGAAATGTTTTGGCAAAACCAATCGCCACTGACGCTGTACTCCAGACCGCACACCCTACAGCGATAAGGCGGCGTCGGTCTCTGCGGTCAACCCAGTGGCCCATGGGCAGACCGACCACGGCAAATACCAACGCAAACCCCAAGCCGATAAGTGCTCCTATTTGAGTATCGGATAGGCCGAGATCCGCTTTGATTGGCTCTACAAGCAGGCCCAGCAACATTCGGTCGACGTAAGAAAGTATGTTGGCCGCAAGCAAAATACCCAGCATGCACCAAGCTCGTCGTGAACTGGGCGGTTCCGTGGCTGGATTAGGAGGCTTTTCCATGCATGTTATTCCCGCAATGATCGATTGATGAACTGGCCAGGTAAATTTGTCTGTGATATTGTAGGCGCGTTTTTAAATATATCAAAATGATCGATATAAATTGAGGTTTTTATGGGCGAAATGCGTTTCGACGGGTGTGCGATCATTATTACTGGTGCAGGAGGCGGCTTGGGGAGCTCTCATGCACGGCTGCTCGCTGCTCGCGGCGCCCGAGTTGTAGTCAATGATACGGGTGGCGATGTGCAGGGGGCTGGTGGCGACTCTTCGGCGGCACAGGCCGTTGTGGATGAAATACGTGCAGCTGGTGGTGAGGCTGTGGCGGTGTGTGAATCGGTGGAAAACGGACAGCGTATTGTTGACGCTACCCTCGACTATTTTGGGCGAGTGGATGCTGTCATTAACAACGCCGGTATTATTCGGGACCGCAGTTTCCATAAAATGGGCGATGAGGAATGGGACGCCGTGTATCGTGTGCACTTGCTAGGTTCCTATCGGGTTACTCGGGCGGCTTGGCCCGAGATGATGAAACGCAATTACGGACGCGTGGTCATGACGACTTCGGCTAGTGGGCTGTTCGGCAATTTCGGCCAGGCCAACTATGCGGCGGCGAAAATGGGTTTGGTCGGCCTGGTTATGACCTTGGCTCAGGAAGGGGCGCGCTGCGGTATCCGTGCGAATGCAGTTTCTCCTTCCGCGCTATCCAGGATGACTGAAGATTTGCTGCCGCAGGACCTCGGGCAGTCCCTGCAGCCAGACAAGGTATCGGCCCTGGTGGCCTGTCTCGTCCACGATAGTTGTACTGCTAGCGGCCAGATATTTGAAGCCGCCGGAGGATGGTATGACCGGGTGCGTTTGCAGCGCAGCCGAAGCGTGTTTTTCGATGCGAATAGCAAAGTAGAGCCGGAGGCTTTACACCGCCGCTGGCAGGAGTTGGACGATTTCGAGGATGGCGAAGGCCCGGAGACACCGGAAGATGTGATGGAGCCATTGCTGTGGAACATCAACCAGCAGAAGGAAAATTATTCCTCGTAGTTCACGGACCACACGCGGAATAATCAGATGTTGGGGTGAAAACTGCTTATCTAGCCAGTTCACCCCAGGATTGGGTGTGGCGTTCAATTAGAGAAACGTTAGAGGGAGTATGCTCAAAGCCGTTCGCAACATTGCTGATTTGCGCAAGCGCGCCAAGCGCAAGCTGCCTGCTCCCATATTCCATTACATTGACGGTGGTGCCGAAGACGAGTGGAGCCTGCGCCGGAACACAAGTGCTTTCGACGATTACCAGTTATTGCCAAACTACCTGCGCGATATCAGCCGAATTGATCTGCATACGCCGGTTTTGGGGGGCACTCTGGATCTACCCTTTTTTCTCGCCCCCACCGGCATGTCCCGGCTCTTTCACCACGAGAAGGAGCTGGCCGCCTGCAGAGCGGCGGCCAAATTCGGCACAATTTATAGTCTCTCAACTATGGCCACTACCAGTCTGGAGGACGTGGCTGCAGCTACTAATGGTCCCAAAATGTTCCAGATTTATATCCTCAAGGACAGGGAGCTTACCCGGGAGTTTGTGCAGCGTTGCAAGGAAAGCGGGTATAAGGCGCTTTGTCTCACGGTAGATACGCCCTTGGCGGGAAACCGGGAGCGAGACCTGTACAATGGCATGGTGATTCCGCCCCGGATTACAGCGAAGAACTTTCTCAGCTATGGGACGAGCTTTGGGTGGCTGTACAATATGCTTCGTAATCCCGACTTCAAGCTAGCCAATGTGGCCCACAGAGTGGACGCGCTGGGGCAGGGTGCGATGGCTCTTGTTGATTATGTAAACGGCCAGTTCGACCGCACGATCACCTGGGAGGACGCCTGTTGGTTGGCGAGTCAGTGGGATGGTCCTTTCGTAGTTAAGGGCCTGCAGTCTCCAGCGGATGCCAAACGGGCATTGGAGATTGGAGCGACTGCGATAATGGTTTCCAACCACGGGGGACGACAACTTGAGGGTACGCCGGCACCGATCGACTGCATTGCGCCGATGCGCGATGCCATTGGTAATGAACTTGAGTTGATCCTGGACGGTGGTGTTCGCCGTGGTACTCACGTTATCAAGGCAATTGCGCTGGGCGCCGATGCCTGTTCAATAGGCAGACCGTACTTATATGGTCTTGCAGCGGCAGGCCAACCCGGTGTGGAGCGCGCACTTGAAATTCTCAAGAGTGAGATAGAACGTTCAATGGCGTTACTTGGCTGTAGCTCCATAAAGGAGTTGGGGCTGCGACATCTATCCTGACAAAGGGGGGTAAAAGCTAAACCGAGCCATGCGGTCACACTCTATGTATCTACCTACCTATCCAAAAAATCTATGATTGGATGGTGCAAAATAAGACAGGTTGCTACAGAGTATTTCGCCAAACGCTCTAGATACAGACATTTATCAAATTGAAACCCGCACAGTTACTGGCTTTCAACCCAGATATGAGCTGTCTCCCTCACCGCCATTTAAGAGTCTAACCCACTGTTTTTACGGGGTTTTTTTTCCGCTGTTTTGTTCCCCCACCTGTTCCCCACTGGCGTATTTTAGAACTAGCACATATGGGGGGAATAGATCGTACATCAGTCTTAGATTCCACGGGCGCCACCAGTAGCCACTCTGAAACCTCTCGGCTCTACCCCATTAACAATGGGATGGACTCCCAGGGCGGTATGCTCGAAAAACCCGGCGTGGTACTACAACGTGAAGACCCATCCCCAAATCAAGATTATGTTTGATGGTGAGGAGCATGACTCCGAGGCGCGCCAGCTAAGTCCTGGCGAAAAACCAGCAGATCAGAACGGCTTGCAGTAAACCTGCCTTTCAATTCGCGATAACACGTCGCAAGCGCTGATCGAGGCGCCCGAGGACTCCCGGCTGGTTACAGATTCGTAGAGCAAGTCGGCAACGCGCGCGGGTGTCAGTTGACTATCCAGCTGGCGCAAAAGCGCAATAATTCCGGAGACGTGGGCTACGGCGAGTGAATTGCCAGACAGGTAGCGGTACTCGGCGGCCGGCACTGTCGTGATAATGTCGACACCCGGCGCGGGCACCGATACTCGCGTTTTACGCATCTTCCGTTGTGCGCTGCGCACAGCGACAACACCGTCCACCGAGCTCGGAAACGGCTGGCTCAATTCGTCAACAGGTTCGGCGCCAACAACGGTGATGCCCTCGTCGATCAGGATATCCAGCAATTCAGTCAATAGCGGGTCATGGGGGCCGCCGAGGCTGAGGTTGATAATGTCGGCTTCCATGTCACGCGCCGCCATGATCGCCCTGGCGAGAGTGAAACTGTTGCACTGCGCAAGCGCAGCGCCTTCGTTGACGGGCCAACATGCCTTAAGCAAAAGGAGCTGGGCATCGGGCGCCACGCCCACAATCCCCCCGTGGTTATTGGCTGTGGCGGCAATCACCCCGGCAATCGCCGTGCCGTGTACGTCATCGGCAAAAGCATCACCCTCCCGGCGCACAAAATCTGCATGCTGCGCAACGTTTCGGCGTATATCCGGATGTTCGAATTGCGCCCCGGTATCGACTACCGCCACGCGCACGCCGCGCCCGGTCGTCACTTTGTGGAGATCGCCGAGATCGAGATCCGCAAGGCCGTGCTGTAGATTCCGATAGGGCTCTTCACTCCGATCTTCACTCGTAGTCGTCGCAAATATATTGAGCGGTTGGGCCAGCCGGATTCGCCTGTCCGCGCTCATTGCGGCAATCACCTCTGCGCGATTTCTATCGGGAGCGACGAGATAAACGAGACAGTATTCGCCGAGTACCGAGATAGGCCAGGCGTCCACCTCAACCACGCCATAGTCCCTGGCGATACTGCGCGCCCGGGCGATCGCTGCGCCGGAAACCCTGTAACCACCGGTCCAGTTCCAGCCTCTCCAAGTGGATGCGGCGCCCGCCGACCCCGGCTGCACGGGATTGGCGATGGTCACAACGATTTGTTGCCCCGCTTCATTTTCCACAGTACTCGCGGCAATGGACAGGCACTGACAGGCCAGCAGGCTGATCAGGAATGAGGTGATTCTTCGCGACACCATTCAGTTCCTGCCTTCCGATGGTGTTGCAAAAACGACATGTCGATTGGCCCGTAGGGCCTCAACCGCGTTCGCCGGGCTAACAGGGCTAGTGGGCGCTATCTCGATTTCAAACAAGCCTGCCCTGGTAGGGCCTCTGACAATGGTGGCGTCCAGTCCGACCAGCAGCGCACGTAATTCAGCCGTACTCAGGCTGTCATCGAAAACCACCTGGAGTTGCGCTCCGGCCGGCGCTCTGTCGGCGCTACTGGACAGGGTCTGGTATCCCTCGGTGACCTGGGGAGGTGATGCCGGTATAAACAACGCAATGGCCAGCACAGCTATCGCTGCGGCCTGTCCGGCGAGCAACCAGCGCACAGTTGCTGATCCCAATCTGCCCGTACCACTCTCGCTCAGGCGTACCCGCCGACTGCCACGCCTTTTCTCGAAGCGATCTATCCTGCCGTTCAGTACCTGCAGCGAGCCATGTGGCACGTAGTCGGTCATTTGGCGCTCGTGCATGCCGCGCACCAGTGTCTGCTCAAAGTTGATGTCACTGCGGCACTCATCGCAGCGGGCAATGTGTGTTTCGAACCTGGCAAGATCTTCCCCCGGCAGGGTGCCGTTCAGGCATTCGAATATCACCTCGGTCGCCCAGGCATGTTCGGTAGCCGAATCTCTGGTTACACGTTGACTCATCGGTCGCAATCCTGCGTGGGAATCGTGTCGCCCGCCAGGGTCGGCAGCAGGCAGCGGAGGGCCTTACGGGCCGCGAACATGCGGGACTTGACCGTGTTAACCGGGCAGTCGCAAATCTCTGCGATTTCACTGGTGGAGTGACCGAGCATGTATCCTAGCTCCATGGCTGACCGCTGCTCGACCGGCAACTGTTCGAGTGCCTTGCCTACCCATTCACTGCGTGCCAGCGCCTCGCCTTCGCTCGCCGGTTCCGACAGACAGTCCTCGTCATGTGCAGCGCGTTGATCGCGCAGCCGCGCCCGGCTGATTCCGCGTAGCAGAGTCGTTGCCTGGCGGTAGGCAATAGACATGATCCAGGTCGACACTTTAGAGCGACCTTCAAATTCAGCTGCCTGCTTCCAGACACAGAACATCGTATCGTTAATAATCTCTTCGATATTCGAATACTCCGGTGAAAAACGCAGCAGGAATCTCGAGAGGCGTCGGTGATAGTCGAAGTAGAGCGCATCAAAGGCATCGCGATCACCGCGTGCGACCCGCCGCAGGAGCGCCCTGTCGACCTGGTCCTGTGCTGAGCAATCAATGTCCTTTACCGAAGTCAGCGCCATGTACGCACCTCACGTGATACCGGAACCGAATACCGGGTCAAGGCGCTGCGCAGGTTCATCTACTGGCCTCCAAACGGGACAATAATGCCCACTGCCACGCGGGTATCCGCCCGGCCGTCGATAAATCGATCGCGTGCGTCCCCATCGGTGCCGAAGACACCCGCAGTGAAAATGTAGCGCTGCACCCGGTATCCGAGACCAAAACTCCAGAACACGTGACTGACATCAGAGACTTCGGACAGATCGCTGTAGCCGACACCACCATTGATTGACCAGCGCTCACTCAGCGGCCACTCCCCGGCGGCCTCGATCACATGCCGGCGCCCGCTCCACTTCGCATTGGTACGGGTGTGATCTGTTGCGCGCGGCGTGTAAAAGTAAGCCACGCGAACAGCGGACTCGTAGGTCAGTGCAGCGCCGAATTCCGTATAGTCGTAATCCAGTATCTGCGACGCGCCGAAGGACTCGTAGCGCCCCACGATCAGGTCAAGCACCAGGTTATCCGAGAGCACCTGCCCGGTACCCACAACCAGGTCTGCCTCATAGGCGAGGCTGTCGCCAAAGTCCGGTGCGAGTTCACTGGTATCCAGTGTGCTGCCCCAAAGCTGCGCGTAGTAGCCAGACTCGCTATGCACGCCAATGCCGGCCTGCAGTGCCGGGCTGCCGTTGGTCTGGGAAAGGCCCCGGTGCACATAATCGCTGGTTAGCGCGAGAGAGCCAACAACTTGCGCATGACACAGGCCGGCGACCGATAAAGCGCTAAAAATCAATAGCCTAAGGAGCATTTGAGACCCGCAGCCCAAGGGGCCGTCATAGTTTCGTTCTTTGTTGTTATGTGAGTTACCACGGAAGCCCAATGGGTTCGGAGCTGTATAAAAAAATTTTGCGACACTTCCCCAAGACTGTACCGAAAGCACTCGCCGGAGTCACCTAACGTGGTTAATGAATACGTGATTATCTCCGCTCTGGTTGCAGGACCAGCCAGCCACGACGCAGACGAACTTTCTTCTTCTTCGAGCAAACCTTATGCCGCCGGGCGGCCACTTACCCTGTACACGACCTCGCCATTCTGACCTGGCCGCTACGCAGTGAAGGAGCGCGGTACGTGACACCCACTTATTATCAGGAGCTTTACTCATGAAGAACGCTTCCAAGAACTTACTTCGCACATCGGCCCTCTCCCTCGGCATCTCAACCCTGCTCGCTGCAGGCTCCGTATCCGCAGGTCACCAGAATGTGGTGCTCGAAGCGGAGCTGGACGGCCGAGAAGAGGTGGCAGCCGACGCCACTAATCGCAGGATGGTTGGCGACCCGAACGCCAGGGCGGAAGGGTATGTATTTGGTATCGACAACGATCCATTCACTCTATGCTATCTGATTACTGACGTGGAGAAGCTGGCTGAAACAGAGATGCCCCCGGGGAACGGGCGGGCCGCCCATATTCACGAAGGTGCGCGCGGGACTAACGGTCCGGTTGTCGCCGTCCTTGCCTGGCCCCAGGAAGGTGTGGCTGCCGATTGCCTGACCGAGGGCGAGCAAGGCAAATTCCCGACTGGCGAGCCAGGTATCGTGCAGCGGATTCTCGGTAATCCGGAAAACTTCTACCTCAATGTTCACAACACAGAGTACCTGAATGGCGCGATTCGCGGTCAGCTCGAGTCCGTAGTCCACGACGACTGAGTGCAGAAGGTAGCCTGTTATATTATGGCCGGCTATGTGCTTGGGCCTGGTTCAAGCCCTGGGCGCCGGCCGACATTCAGAGCACGCGCTTCGCTGGCGCGCAGTTGTCCCTGCCTACGTTCGCAACGATTGCACTCTGGATTCGGGCTTACGCCAGCGACTCATCACCGTCTCCGCCATCTCTGGCCAGGCCGTGCGCGTGGACATATTGCTGAACCAGTAGTGTGCGGGCTCCTTGGCACCTTCCGCCCACTCAATGATCAGCCACTCCTCGTCACGGGGCTGGTCCCGGTGGGCTGCCCGAACGCGTACCCGGGCAAAGCGTGAACTCAATGGTCCCGATGCAACTTCACGCCAGGTGACATTCTGCCAGGCCTGTCCGAGAGATGCAGTGACATGCCTGAAGGGCCTCAACATGGCGATTTTTCAGGGCTGTGAAAGGACGACGCGTTCCGGACGTGCAGCTATCCAGTTAGAAGCACACCAGCCTCCATTAGAAGATTGCAAGTTATTGAAAAGGTACCAAAAATTGGCTGTTTCGCTGTCGGTGAGGCTATAAAAAAGTACCAAAAACGATACCAAGTTTTTTAGAAATCTTTAAGTCATTGAAAACAAAGTAAAAAAATTTGAGAATGAGTGAGTTCGAATCGCTCCCTCACCGCCATTTATTTTATATATTCTACGTCCCCATAGGCCACCGAGCTGGTGCTTTTTTCTCAATAAAATCAGGCGTTTACGGGGTCTGCTCCCGATGCCTCTCCATTTTCTTCGGTGGCAGTGGGTGCCCATTGGCACGCATTGGCTCTACCCAATTAACGGGGGACGGTCCGGTTTTCACTAAACCCTGTTGATGATGCCATCCCATCCACAATGGGTCAGCACCCTCAGTCGGTAATTCTCAAAGTTTCTGAATCCATACGCTCGTCTCGACATCATTTCCATCTGTCTGTCTTGATCTGAATAGGGTGCTAGCGTACAACCTCAAGTCGACTTTAAGTCAAGTTGGCGCTGATCGCGTTGGGGCGTTCAGCTGGCTTTTCACTGCACGAAATTTCCCGCATGTTAGGGGCTGATGGACGGCCACACATGGACCGACAACTACTGGCCGAAAAGGCGGAGGAACTCGATAGCTCAATTCAAAAGTTGACTGCGATGCGCGATGGTCTTCGACATGCGGCCGTGTGCTCTGCGCCAAGCCATATGGAATGCCCAACGTTTCGCCGGCTACTGGGGTTGGCAGCCGCTGGAGTCATTGGTGGGCACGATAAGAAGCGGTCGCCCAAAAAAAGCAACCTGGCAGAGCTTTGCAGCAGACGTAGTACGTGGACGCTATGCTGGGAAGGTTCGGGCACAGCGGTAGATTAGATAAGACCAAGTTCAATGCCACACAGTACGGCACGAACCCTGTCGCGCACCCCCAGCTTGGAGAGAATACTGGACACCTGGTTTTTCACCGTTCCTTCGCTATTGCCAAGAACCTCCGCTATCTCCCTGTTACTCAGACCACCTGCCATAAAGCCGAGAATCTCGCATTCCCGTTTTGTCAGCGGGTCGGGCATTCCCAGGCGGTCAAACGTTCCCGGAGAGTCAGTGACAACTTGAATGACCCGTTCTGTAACTCCCGTTCGCACGGCGGTTGCACCAGCCGCGACCCGCCGGATATCCTCTGCCAACTGCTCCAGCGAAATGTCTTTCAGCAGGAAGCCGCGCGCGCCAGAACGCAGACCCCGGATCAGGGCCTCATCATCGTCAAAAGTTGTCAGCAGGATCGTTGGCGGCAACGCATTGATGGCGCCAAGTTGATCGAGAAGTTCAAGCCCGGAGCCGCCGGGCATTCGAACATCGAGAAGCAGGAGATCGGGCCTGTGTTCCTGAATGACCTGCATTCCTTCCTCAATGTTTGACGCCTCAGCCACGACCAAGATGTCGTCAGTCAGTGAGAGCAGCCCGGCAATGCCGCTGCGCACCAGGGTCTGGTCGTCGACGAGAACGATGCGAATCATACTACTGATGCCCCAAGCGGCACCCAGAGCCGCAGGGCAAATCCTTGTGGCACTCGCGCTTTGATTTCCAGGGTGCCCGCCAAGGCCTCGACGCGCTCACGCATGCCGCGGATTCCGTTACCTTCAGAGACGGGGTTTGCGCCAACACCATCGTCTAGTACCTCTGCAAACACCCCTCCATCAATTTTGCCGAGCTTGATGTTCACGTAATTCGCCTGAGCATGTCGGCACACATTGGAGAGCGCTTCCTGGATGCACCGGAACAGCGTATGGGCTGCAGCCGGGTCAGTAATTTTGAGCTGAGGATCGAGTTGAAGATCAACCTTCAGATTAGGTAAGCCTGTGCAAAGGGTTCGCACACTCCTCTGCAGGTCAATCGAATCTTCCTGGCGCTCGCGGCTGACTGCGTTTCGTACTTCAGCCATCAGGTTTTTGGAGATACTGCGAGCGGTCTCCAATGAAGATAGGTGTACAGGGACCTCCTCTCCTTTCGGCCCGTGAATTTGAGACTGCCGTAATGCGAGTTCGAGGTGGAGTCCCAGGGCCGTCAGATGATGGCCGAGGGCGTCGTGCAGCTCCCTTGCAATGCGCATCCGCTCCATGGAACGAGAGCTCTCTGCCAGAAGTTGTTGAGTTGCCTGCAGTTCCGCATTACTCGCAGTGAGTCGATCGCGGTGCCCGCGTTCGACTGTTGCGATGTACCCCAAGCCAAAGCTGAAGGTCTGCCAGGCAACGAACAGCAATAAGGAACCCCATACACGCGACACTAAATCTGCGGAAGCGACGTCCATCGTGTTTCCGATTCCTTTGGCGGTGATCAAATCGGGCAGGATCTGTAAATGTTGCGCCACTATGTAGTTCCAGACGAGGATCATGCCGATGGTTTGAATTCCCAGGCAAGCCATCGCATGACGACGTCGCAGGACAATCGGAAGTTGCGCCGCTAACAGGAGCAGCAGATCGTTGTTATACAGCAGGCCTATCAGCATCTGCAGTCCGATGAGCAGGAATTTCCCTGGGAAATTCCTCTGCCCATGCCAGGTCAAGGCGACCAGTAAGGCGGCAAAAAGGAGGAAGAGCGCGCTCGCGGAGATTGTTGGTGACTGCAGCTGAGGGCCAATCCATTGCAGCAGTTGGTCAAGCAGGGCCTGGTTGCCAATAGTTAGTGGCAGCGCTTCGCCACCTGTAGGCTGCCTGTCTTGCAGGTGCGCCACGAAAATCCCGTAGCAAGCGATCAAGCCCACCACCTGAAACATGCCCTTCGGATGTAGAAGGTGCAGTTTCAGGCGTTGCAGACTTGAACGCTTCTCTAAGACCTTCTCAGCATTAGCGAGCATTCGTGCATCGGCCTTCAGTGTGTTCTTCAGGGTGATCTGCTTGCAAGCATGACATAAATGGTGCCGCCACTCATAGCCCAGAAGTCATACGTGGCGGACCTGTCTTCTGGCACATTCGCTACACGCTTCTGACCGTGATAATGGCCAGCATGATCTGAGAACAGGTCTTACACCCATACTTTTCCAGGAGCGATTTACATGAAAACATTATCGACCAGGGCCATATTGAGCACCGCAGTACTGTCAGCGACAATGACAGCTGGCAGTCTGCCAGTGGCTGCTAACGGCGACGGAACGTCGGATAGCTACTTCGCCTATGCACGAGCGGGAACACTCGGCTTTGGATTCGGGGGCGGCTATCGGTTCAACGAGCACTTTGCTATACGCGGTGGTGTAATCACGGGCGATTCCCATGACGGATCCAGGCGCATCGATGAGATCCGATACGATATGGATCGCAAGATCAGGAACTCTGCGGAGGCGCTGATTGACTGGTATCCCTTTCAGGATAGCGGCTTTCGTGTTTCCGCCGGCCTGATGACGACCGACACTCGGACGGAACTGACGGCGAGAGCCGATCAGGCTGGAAATTATGTCATCAATGGCAATGTCTATACAGCCGAGGAAGTCGGTACGCTGACGGCTCGAGTAAGCTCGCAGACAGTTTCTCCTTACATAGGGGTAGGTTGGGAATCGCCTGAGCTAGGTATTTCAGGGCTGCGTATTGTCATGGATGCAGGGGTGTTGCACTTGAACAGTCGCCGAGCAAGCATCTCGACAAGTGGCCACATGGATGATACTACGTTTCTCAACGACCTCACCGCAGAGGAGAGGCGTATCAAGGACGTCAATGATGTTGCCTTCGATGTCTCACTGGGCATCAGGTATACGTTCTAACCCCAGGATCTTCTTGAAGGGCAAGGCGACAGTTCGCTGGAGCAGTGAATATGAGGTTTCATTTTCCAAGTCTAAGGGAAACCGTCGTCGCTCTCGC
>JBGTGB010000007.1:0-16476 GCA_041746975.1 Haliea sp.
CCGTTCAGCGCCATCAGCGCGGAACCGCAAATGATCGGCGTGTCGTCGCCGGGGAAGTCGTAGGTGTCGAGCAGCTCGCGCAGCTCCATCTCCACCAGCTCCTTCATCTCGCCGTATTCCTCGGAGTCCGCACCGCCGCAATCTTCCGCCAGCAGGTCAGCCTTGTTCAGAAACA
This sequence comes from Haliea sp., assembly GCA_041746975.1. Classification (GTDB taxonomy): domain Bacteria; phylum Pseudomonadota; class Gammaproteobacteria; order Pseudomonadales; family Halieaceae; genus Haliea. The sequence goes on from JBGTGB010000007.1 coordinate 176, forward strand.
CCACAATAAAGGGAACGCCTACCTGACGTGACAGCAGGATGTGCTCGCGGGTCTGCGGCATCGGGCCGTCGGTCGCGCCGCATACCAGGATAGCGCCGTCCATCTGCGCCGCACCGGTGATCATGTTCTTCACGTAGTCCGCGTGTCCGGGGCAGTCAACGTGCGCGTAGTGGCGGTTCGGCGAGTCGTACTCAACGTGTGAGGTCGAGATGGTGATGCCGCGCTCACGCTCCTCAGGTGCGTTGTCGATACCGTCGAACGCTACCGCACTGCCACCCCAGGTCTCTGCACACACCTTGGTCAGCGCCGCCGTCAGCGTCGTCTTGCCATGGTCAACGTGACCAATCGTGCCCACGTTCACGTGGGGCTTGTTACGTTGAAACTTTTCCTTTGCCACTGTTAGTCACCTCTTTGAGATAGCTGAATTACTTGGTTGAGTTCTTGGAAATAATTTCCTGGGCGATATTGTTCGGCGCTTCCGAGTACTTTACGAATTCCATCGTATAGGTAGCACGACCCTGGGTCGCGGAACGCAGGTCGGTCGCGTAGCCAAACATCTCGGCCAGCGGCACCTCGGCGTTGATCACCTTGCCGGAGACGCTTTCGTCCATCCCGGAAATAAGACCGCGACGACGGTTCAGGTCGCCAACCACATCACCCATGTTCTCTTCCGGGGTAATGACCTCCACCTTCATGATCGGCTCCAGGAGGACGGCACCACCGCTCTGGGCGAGCTTCTTGGTGGCCATGCTGGCGGCGATCTTGAACGCCATTTCGTTGGAGTCCACATCGTGGAAGGAGCCGTCGAAAAGTGACGCCTTGAGGCCCAGCAGCGGGTAGCCCGCAAGCACGCCGTTCTGCATCTGTTCCTCGATACCCTTCTGCACAGCTGGCACGTATTCGCGCGGCACCGTGCCACCAACCACCTCGTTGACAAATTCCAGGCCCTCGGCGTTCTCGTCCCCGCCCGGCTCAAACCGGACCCAGACGTGGCCGTACTGGCCGCGACCGCCGGACTGACGTACAAACTTGCCCTCGATCTCGCACTTGTTGCGGATCGCTTCGCGGTAGGCCACCTGCGGCTTGCCGATGTTGGCCTCGACGCTGAATTCGCGCCGCATGCGATCGACAATGATGTCCAGGTGCAATTCGCCCATACCGGAGATGATGGTCTGCCCGGTTTCGGGATCGGACTTCACCCGGAACGAGGGATCTTCCTGTGCCAGCTTGCCCAGGGCCACACCCATCTTTTCCTGGTCCACCTTGGACTTCGGCTCCACTGCCACGGAAATCACCGGCTCGGGGAATTCCATGCGCTCCAGCACGATAGGCTTGTCGGCGTCACACAGGGTGTCCCCGGTGGTGGTGTCCTTCAGGCCCACCGCCGCGGCGATGTCACCGGCCAGCACTTCCTTGATCTCTTCGCGGCTGTTGGCGTGCATCTGCACCATGCGGCCGATACGTTCTTTCTTCTGCTTCACCGAGTTATACACGCCGGTACCACTCTCGAGCCTGCCGGAGTAGACGCGGAAGAAGGTCAGTGTGCCAACAAAGGGGTCGGTGGCAATCTTGAACGCCAGTGCGGCGAAAGGTTCGTTGTCGTCGGCCTTGCGGGTGGCCGGGGTTTCGTCCCGATCCAGCAGGGTCCCTTCGATAGCCTTCACCTCGGTGGGCGACGGCATGTATTCAACAACCGCGTCCAGCATCGCCTGCACGCCCTTGTTCTTGAACGCAGAGCCACCCAGCACCGGCACAATCTCGTTGGCCAGGGTACGGGCACGAATGCCCTGCTTGATCTCTTCCTCGGTCAGCTCTACGCCCTCGAGGTACTTGTTCATGAAGTCTTCATTGGCTTCCGCGGCGGACTCGACCAGGTACTCGCGCATTTCTGCGACCTCGTCCACCATATCTGCGGGAACGTCCTCGAACTTGAAGGTCATGCCCTGATCTTCTTCGTTCCAGATGATGGCCTTGTTCTTGACCAGGTCAACAACGCCCCTGAACTCCTCTTCGGAGCCGATCGTCATTTGCAGCGGCACCGGGTTAGCGCCCAGGCGGGTCTTGAGCTGGCCGACTACCTTGCGAAAGTCCGCGCCGGCGCGGTCCATCTTGTTGACGAACACCAGGCGCGGCACTTCATACTTGTTCGCCTGGCGCCAGACGGTTTCGGTCTGGGGCTGGACGCCGGAGGAGCCGCACAGCACCACCACGGCACCGTCAAGCACCCGCAGTGAGCGCTCCACTTCAATGGTGAAGTCTACGTGTCCGGGGGTGTCGATGATGTTGATCCGGTGCTCGTCGAACTGGGCGTCCATGCCGCGCCAGAAACAGGTAGTCGCAGCGGAGGTAATGGTAATACCCCGTTCCTGCTCCTGCTCCATCCAGTCCATGGTGGCCGCACCGTCGTGCACTTCGCCAATCTTGTGCGAGAGGCCGGTGTAGAAAAGAACGCGCTCGGTGGTGGTGGTTTTACCCGCATCCACGTGGGCGCAGATACCGATGTTGCGGTATCGCTTGATAGGAGTCTTGCGTGCCACGATAAAATCCCCTGTAACAGGTTGCCTGGCGAAAATTAGAAACGGTAGTGAGAGAAGGCCTTGTTGGCTTCTGCCATGCGATGCACATCTTCCCGTTTCTTGACGGCATTGCCCTTGCCCTGGGAAGCATCGATGATTTCACCGGCGAGGCGTTGGCGCATGGACTTCTCACCGCGGGTGCGCGCGTAATCGACCAGCCAGCGCATGGACAGCGCGACGCGACGTGAGGGACGGACTTCAACCGGCACCTGGTAGGTTGCACCGCCGACCCGGCGGGACTTTACTTCCACCATGGGGGCGATGTTTTCCAGAGCTTCGTCGAAAGCCTCGATGGGGTCTTTCTTCATCCGCTCCTGGACGATCTCAAGGGCACCGTAAACGATGCTCTCGGCGACAGATTTCTTGCCGCTGACCATAACGTGGTTCATGAACTTTGCCAGCGTCACATTGCCGTATTTGGGATCCGGCAGAACTTCGCGTTTGGCGACTACTCTTCTTCTTGGCATGGTATTGCCCTTCTCTCTTCAGGTTAATCCGAACACCGACCTGCCACGTTAAGCGGGTGAGGCAGGGGTTCAGCCTTACTACTATCGTTGACCCGGAGCGCAGCCCCGGGGGTTTACTTGGGCCGCTTGGCGCCGTACTTGGACCGGCCCTGACGGCGAGCCGCCACACCGGAGGTGTCCAGGCTGCCGCGCACGGTGTGATAACGCACACCCGGCAAGTCCTTGACCCGGCCGCCGCGAATCAGCACCACACTGTGCTCCTGCAGGTTGTGGCCTTCACCACCGATGTACGAAGACACTTCGTAACCGTTGGTCAGGCGCACCCGGCAGACCTTGCGCAGCGCAGAGTTCGGCTTCTTGGGGGTAGTCGTATATACCCGGGTGCAGACGCCGCGGCGCTGGGGGCAGCTCTGCAGCGCCGGCACGTCGCTTTTCGCTACCTTGCGCTTCCTGGGCTTACGAACCAATTGGTTGATCGTTGCCATTCCGATGGAACTCCAAAATTTTGTTTAATTTCATGACCTTGCGGCCAGCCTCACGCCGTTGACCCGGCCTGCGCCACCTGCCAGCCTGGGCTGTCCGGCAGCGCGCTTCCCTCTTGCTGCCCGCACACAGCATGGCACCCCGGGAATGAGGAGGCGGCATTCTATAGACGCCCCCTCACCGAGTCAAGCAAACCCCGCCCTGCCAGGCGGGATCGAGCGCTTACTCGCTGTCCTGCAGTGCTTCGGTCAGCGCCGCTTCAATCTCCTGCGCCGACACACTCACTTCCGGCTCGCCGCCGCGGGTGCGCTTGCGCTCCTCGTGGTAGGCAAGGCCGGTACCGGCGGGGATCAGGCGGCCCACAACCACGTTCTCCTTCAAGCCGCGCAGGTAATCGCGCTTGCCGGTAACCGCAGCTTCGGTCAGCACCCGGGTGGTCTCCTGGAAAGAGGCGGCCGAGATGAAGCTTTCTGTCGCCAGCGATGCCTTGGTGATACCCAGCAGCTCGCGCTCGCCAGCGGCGGGCACAAGGCTCTGGGCCAGCAGGCGCTCGTTCTCTTCCAGCAGGGTTACGTACTCCACCTGCTCGCCCTTGATCAGGTTGGAATCGCCAGAGGACGTGATCACGACCTTGCGCAGCATCTGCCGCACAATCACCTCAATGTGCTTGTCGTTGATCTTCACGCCCTGCAGCCGGTAGACCTCCTGGATCTCGTTGGAGATGTACTTGGCCAGTTCCTCGACACCCTTCAGACGCAGGATATCGTGGGGGCTCATCGGCCCTTCGGAGACAACTTCGCCCTTCTCGACAAACTCGCCTTCAAACACGGACAGGTTGCGCCATTTCGGGATCAGGGCTTCGTAATGGTCGGAGCCGTCCGCCAGGGACTTGCCGTCCACCGGGGTAATGACCAGGCGGCGCTTGCCCTTGGTTTCCTTGCCGAAGCTCACGGTACCGGAGATCTCCGCCAGGATGGCGGGCTCCTTCGGCTTGCGCGCTTCGAACAGATCGGCCACGCGGGGCAGACCACCGGTGATGTCACGGGTCTTGGAGCCTTCCTGGGGAATCCTGGCGATAACCTCGCCGGCGTCCAGGGTGGCCGCGTCCTCCATGTTCACCAGGGCATGCGCAGGCAGGAAATAGTGCGCCGGTACATTAGTACCCGCCAGACACAGCTCTTCGCCCTTGTCGTCCACCAGGGTAATGGCGGGGCGCACATCCTTGCCCGCCGCGGGCCGCTCGCCGATATCCAGCACCTCGATATTCGACAGACCGGTCAGTTCGTCGGTCTGGCGCTTGATGGTGATGCCTTCTTCCATGCCGGAGAAACGGGCGGTACCCGCCACTTCGGTGATGATCGGGTGGGTGTGCGGATCCCAGTTGGCAACCACATCGCCAGACTCCACCTCAGCGTGGTCACGGACCTTGATGATGGCGCCGTAGGGCAGCTTGTAGCGCTCCCGCTCGCGTCCCATCATGTCCAGCACCGACAGCTCACCGGAACGGGATACCGCAATCAGGAAGCCATCCTTGCGCTCAACGGTCTTGACGTTGTGCAAGCGCACCTTGCCGTCGTTCATCACCTGGATATTATCCTGGGCTGTCTGCCGCGATGCCGCACCACCGATGTGGAAGGTACGCATGGTCAGCTGGGTGCCGGGCTCGCCGATGGACTGGGCAGCCACAACGCCAACCGCTTCGCCCATGTTCACCCGATGGCCACGGGCCAGATCGCGGCCGTAGCAGGTGGAGCAGATGCCGTGCCGGGTTTCACAGGTAATCGGCGAGCGCACTTCCACTTCGTCGATACCCATTTCCTCGATGCGCTTGATCCACACCTCGTCGAGCATGGTGCCAGCAGTGATGGCGATCTCGTCCTCGGTGCCGGGCTTGATGACGTCGCGGGCGACGATGCGGCCAAGCACACGATCACCCAGGGACTCGATAATGTCGCCACCATCGATGACCGGGGTCATCAGCAGGCCCTGGTCGGTACCACAGTCCACTTCGGTGACGACAAGGTCCTGGGCCACGTCTACCAGGCGCCGGGTCAGGTAACCGGAGTTCGCCGTTTTCAGGGCGGTATCCGCCAGACCCTTCCGCGCACCGTGGGTGGAGATGAAGTACTGCAGTACGTTCAGACCCTCGCGGAAGTTCGCGGTGATCGGGGTTTCAATGATCGAGCCGTCGGGCTTGGCCATCAGGCCGCGCATGCCCGCCAGCTGGCGGATCTGGGCGGGGGAACCCCGGGCACCGGAGTCGGCGTAGATGTAGACCGAGTTGAAGGAAGCCTGTTGCTCTTCCTCGCCATCGCGATTGATCACCGTCTCCTTGGAGATACCTTCCATCATCGCCTTGGACACCAGGTCGTTGGCCCGGGACCAGATGTCGATAACCTTGTTGTATTTCTCGCCCTGGGTAACCAGGCCGGCGGCATACTGGTCTTCGATTTCCTTCACCTCGCGGTCAGCGCGGCCAATAAGCTCGGCCTTGCTGTCGGGGATCACGAAGTCGTTGACGCCGATGGAAGCGCCGGAGCGGGTGGAATACTCGTAGCCGGTGTACATCAACTGGTCGGCGAAGATAACGGTCGCCTTCAGCCCCACCACGCGGTAGCACTGGTTGATGATGCGGGAGATGGCCTTCTTGGCCATATCCTGGTTGACCATATCGTAACCGATCCCCTGGGGCACGATCTCCCACAGCAGGGCACGGCCGACCGTGGTATCGGCGATGAAGGTGCGCTCGCTGCGCTCCCCTTCCTCGTTCTGCACCACCTCGTGAACCCGGACCTTGACCCGGGCCTGCAGGTGCGCATGACCGGCACGGTAGGCGCGGTTCACCTCGGAGACATTGGCGAAGATCATGCCTTCGCCCTTGGCATTCACCCGCTCCCGGGTCATGTAGTACAGACCCAGAACCACGTCCTGCGAGGGCACGATGATGGGCTCCCCATTGGCCGGGGACAGGATGTTGTTGGTGGACATCATCAGGGCCCGGGCTTCCAGCTGGGCCTCGATGGTCAGCGGCACGTGCACCGCCATCTGGTCACCGTCGAAGTCGGCGTTGTAGGCCGCGCAGACCAGCGGGTGCAGCTGGATCGCCTTGCCTTCAATCAATACCGGCTCGAAGGCCTGGATACCCAGGCGGTGCAGGGTCGGTGCGCGGTTCAGCAGTACCGGGTGCTCGCGGATAACCTCTGCGAGGATATCCCACACTTCCGGCGGCTCGCGCTCGACCATCTTCTTGGCAGCCTTGATGGTGGTCGCCAGGCCGCGGGCCTCCAGCTTGCCGAAGATGAAAGGCTTGAACAGCTCCAGCGCCATCTTTTTCGGCAGGCCGCACTGGTGCAGGCGCAGGGTCGGACCCACCACGATCACCGAGCGGCCCGAGTAATCCACGCGCTTGCCCAGCAGGTTCTGGCGGAAACGCCCCTGCTTGCCCTTGATCATATCGGCCAGGGACTTCAGCGGGCGCTTGTTGGAACCGGTAATGGCGCGGCCGCGGCGGCCATTGTCCAGCAGCGCGTCCACGGATTCCTGCAGCATGCGCTTTTCGTTGCGCACGATGATATCCGGCGCATTCAGGTCCAGCAGACGCTTGAGGCGGTTGTTGCGGTTGATTACCCGGCGGTACAGATCGTTGAGATCGGAGGTCGCAAAGCGGCCACCGTCCAGCGGTACCAGCGGACGCAGGTCCGGCGGCAGCACCGGCAGGGCATTGAGCACCATCCACTCGGGCTTGTTGCCGGAACCCGCAAAAGCCTCCATCAGCTTCAGGCGCTTGGACAGCTTCTTGATCTTGGTTTCGGAGTTGGTTTGGGGGATTTCCTCCCGCAGAGTTACGATCTCGCGCTCCAGATCCAGCTGCCGCATCAGGTCCTGCACGGCTTCAGCACCCATTTTGGCGGTGAATTCATCGCCAAACTCTTCCATGGCCTCGTAGTACTCTTCATCCGTCAGCAGCTGGCCCGGATTCAGGGTAGTAAGGCCGGCATCGGTAACGACGTAGGATTCAAAGTACAGCACCCGCTCGATATCGCGCAGGGTCATGTCCAGCAGCAGGCCGATGCGCGAGGGCAGCGACTTCAGGAACCAGATGTGCGCCACGGGGCTTGCCAGTTCGATGTGGCCCATGCGCTCACGGCGCACCTTGGCCAGCGCCACTTCCACGCCACACTTCTCGCAGATGACACCGCGATGCTTGAGGCGCTTGTACTTGCCGCAAAGGCACTCGTAGTCCTTCACCGGACCAAAGATCTTGGCGCAGAACAGGCCATCCCGTTCCGGCTTGAAGGTACGGTAGTTGATGGTCTCCGGCTTCTTCACTTCACCGAATGACCAGGCCCGGATCATTTCCGGCGACGCCAGGCCGATACGGATGGCATCGAATTCTTCTGACTGTCCCTGGGACTTGAGTAGATTAAGTAAGTCTTTCAAGGTCTTTCCTCCGCGAGGTGTTCCTTCCAGCTGCGGCGGCACACCGTGCCGCCGTCAGCCCCGAGTCCGTACTACCGCTGGCTAGTCACTCTCCAGCTCGATATCGATACCGAGGGAGCGTATTTCCTTGACCAGCACGTTGAAGGACTCGGGCATGCCCGGTTCCATACGATGGTCACCATCGACGATGTTCTTGTACATCTTGGTCCGGCCGGCAACGTCATCCGACTTGACCGTGAGCATTTCCTGCAGGGTATAGGCGGCACCGTAGGCTTCCAGCGCCCAGACCTCCATCTCCCCGAAGCGCTGGCCACCGAACTGGGCCTTGCCGCCCAGCGGCTGCTGGGTAACCAGGCTGTAGGAACCGGTGGAACGGGCGTGCATCTTGTCGTCCACCAGGTGGTTCAGCTTCAGCATGTACATGTAGCCCACGGTTACCGGCCGATCAAACGCTTCGCCGGTACGCCCGTCGTACAGGGTGAACTGACCGCTTTCGGGCATGTCCGCCAGGGCCAGCAGTTCCTTGATGGATCCCTCCGCAGCACCGTCGAAGACCGGGGTGGCCATGGGTACGCCCTGGCGCAGATTGTGCGCCAGCGCCAGGATCTCGCCGTCGGTGAGCGACTTGAGATCTTCCGGGCGGCCCGCCCCGTTGTTGTAGATCTTCTCCAGGAACTCACGCACCTCGGAGGCCTTGCGCTGCTCGTCCAGCATCAGGTTGATCTTGTCGCCCAGGCCCTTGGCTGCCATGCCCAGGTGGGTCTCCAGGATTTGGCCCACGTTCATGCGCGAAGGCACGCCCAGAGGGTTGAGGACGATGTCCACCGGCTCGCCGTTCTCGTCGAAGGGCATGTCCTCCACCGGCATGATCACCGAAATCACACCCTTGTTCCCGTGCCGTCCGGCCATCTTGTCGCCGGGCTGAATGCGACGCTTGATAGCCAGGTAGACCTTGACGATCTTGAGTACACCCGGAGCGAGATCATCGCCACTCTGCAGCTTGCGCTTCTTGTCTTCGAAGCGGTCTTCCAGCAGTTTGTTCTGCTCGTCCAGCTGCTTCTTCGCCGAGACCAGGTTTTCATTGAGCCCGGATTCGGCCAGCTTCAGCTTGAACCACTGCTCGCGGTCCAGCTCTTCCAGTACCTTTTCGCTGAGCTCCGTACCCTTGGCCAAGCCGCCACCGCTGACAGTCTTGGCGCCCTTGAGCTGGTTCCCCAGCAGGGAGAAGGTTGCCTCCTCGAAGATCCGGTACTCTTCTTTAAGGTCCTTGCGGAACTGATCCAGCTGATGCTTTTCGATCTGCAGGGCGCGCTGGTCCTTTTCCAGACCGTCGCGGGTGAAGACCTGGACGTCAATCACGGTACCCTTGGTGCTGGAGGGCACACGCAGGGAGGTGTCTTTGACATCCGACGCCTTCTCGCCGAAAATCGCGCGCAGCAGCTTTTCCTCCGGCGTCAGCTGGGTTTCGCCTTTCGGCGTTACCTTGCCGACCAGGATATCCCCGGCCTCGACTTCAGCACCGATGTAAACGATGCCGGACTCGTCCAGCTTCGACAGCGCACTTTCACCGACGTTGGGGATATCCGCGGAGATTTCCTCGGAACCCAGCTTGGTGTCGCGGGCGATACAGGTCAGCTCCTGGATGTGAATCGTGGTGAAGCGGTCTTCCTTGACGATCTTCTCGGAAACCAGGATGGAGTCCTCGAAGTTGTAGCCGTTCCAGGGCATGAACGCGATGCGGATGTTCTGGCCCAGGGCCAGTTCACCCATATCGATGGAGGGACCGTCGGCAAGGATATCGCCGCGTGCCACCACGTCACCCTGTTTCACGATCGGGCGCTGGTTGATACAGGTGTTCTGGTTGGAGCGGGTGTACTTGGTCAGGTTGTAGATATCGACCGGCGCTTCATCGCGGCCGACGTCCTTGTCATTGACCCGTACCACGATGCGGCTGGCATCCACAGAGTCGATGATCCCATCACGCGTAGCCACCACACAGACGCCGGAATCCGCGGCCACGTAGCGCTCCATGCCGGTACCGACCAGCGGCTTCTCGCACTTGAGCGTGGGCACAGCCTGGCGCTGCATGTTCGAGCCCATCAGGGCGCGGTTGGCGTCGTCGTGCTCCAAAAAGGGAATCAGGGCGGCAGCCACCGACACCACCTGCTTGGGGGACACGTCCATGAAATCAACGCGTTCCGGCGGCATGACGGTGAATTCGTTCATGTGCCGCACTGCGATCAGATCGTCGGTAAAGCGCATGTCCTTGTCCACGGACGCGGAGGCCTGGGCAATCACGTGCTCGGCCTCGTTGATGGCCGACAGGAACTCGATGTCGTCGGTCACCTGGCCGTTCACCACCTTGCGATAGGGGCTTTCAAGGAAGCCGTAATCGTTGGTCCTGGCATAGGTCGCCAGCGAGTTGATCAGACCAATGTTCGGGCCTTCCGGCGTCTCGATCGGGCACACCCGGCCGTAGTGGGTCGGGTGTACGTCGCGGACTTCGAAGCCGGCACGCTCGCGGGTCAGGCCACCTGGCCCAAGCGCGGAAACGCGGCGCTTGTGGGTCACTTCCGACAGCGGGTTGTTCTGGTCCATGAACTGGGACAGCTGGCTGGAGCCGAAGAACTCCTTCACCGCCGCGGACACCGGCTTGGCATTGATCAGGTCCTGGGGCATGAGGCCTTCGCTCTCAGCCATGGACAGGCGCTCCTTGACCGCGCGCTCAACGCGCACCAGGCCCACGCGGAACTGGTTCTCGGCCATTTCCCCAACGGAACGCACCCGACGGTTGCCGAGGTGATCGATGTCATCGGTCATGCCACGGCCGTTACGGATGGAGACCAGCGCCTTCATCACGTCGACAATGTCGTCACGATCCAGCACACCGCCGCCAGTCACCTCTTCGCGACCCAGGCGACGGTTGAACTTCATCCGCCCCACAGCGGACAGGTCGTACCGGTCAGGAGAGAAGAACAGGTTCTGGAACAGGTTTTCCGCGGACTCCTTGGTCGGCGGCTCGCCGGGGCGCATCATGCGGTAGATCTCGACCAGCGCTTCCAGTTCATTGCGGGTGGAATCCAGACGCAGAGTGTCGGAGACGTAGGGGCCGCAGTCCAGCTCGTTGGTGTAGAGGGTATCGATGGTATTGATGCCCATTTCAGTCAAGCGGGTGAGAATTTCATCGGTCAGGGCGGTGTTGCACTCGACCACCACCTCGCCGGTTTTCTTTTCCACGACATTTTTCGCCAGCGCGCGGCCGTATAGGTACTCACGCGGAATCTCGAGTTCCGAAACTTCGGCCTTCTCCAACTCGCGGATGTGGCGGGCGGTGATACGCCGGCCCTGCTCGACGATAACCTTGCGGCCGACCTTGATGTCAAAGGAGGCAACATCACCACGCAGGCGCGCGGGAATCAGCGCCATCTTGTAGTTGCCTTCCTTGTCGACAGAGAAGGTATTGACCTCGTAGAACATGTTCAGGATTTCTTCGGACTGGTAGCCCAGTGCGCGCAGCAGGATGGTCGCCGGCAGCTTGCGGCGACGGTCGATACGCACAAACACCATGTCCTTCGGGTCAAACTCGAAGTCCAGCCAGGAGCCGCGGTAGGGAATCACGCGCGCGGAATAGAGCAGCTTGCCCGAGGAGTGGGTCTTGCCCTTGTCGTGGTCAAAGAACACGCCCGGAGAGCGGTGCAACTGGGACACAATTACCCGCTCGGTGCCGTTGACGACGAAGGTGCCGTTGTCGGTCATCAGGGGAATCTCCCCCATGTAGACTTCCTGCTCCTTGATGTCCTTGATGGTCTTGTTCGCGGAGTCCTTGTCGTAGATGATCAGCCGCACCTTGACCCGCAGGGCACAGGAATAGGTAATGCCGCGCAGCTGGCACTCATTGACGTCGAACACCGGTACGCCGAGTTTGTAATCGACATACTCAAGCGCTGCGTTGCCGCTGTAGCTGACAATCGGGAACACGGATTTAAAGGCTGCGTGCAGACCGTAGTCGGCGCGCTCTTCCAGAGGCACTCCCTGCTGGGTAAACTTGCGGTATGAATCCAGTTGAATCGCAAGCAGATAAGGCACATCCATCATGTTGGACAGCGTGCCAAAATCCTTGCGAATACGTTTCTTCTCAGTGTACGAGTATGCCATCAGTACTCCCCAGCGTGTTTAGCTTCCCGCCGCCGTGCCGGCGGCAAGCGAGGCCTTTGACGGACTGCCAGCAAGCGCTGACAGCCCTGAAAAATCTTGTGCTGCTCAAGCGGGAAAAGGCCGGTAGGCAAAAGCGCCTACCAGCCTTGTCCTGGTCCAGCAAAAGCCAGACATGATGCAAGCGCTTACTTGACCTCTACGGCCGCGCCGGCTTCTTCCAACTTCTTCTTCAGTGCCTCGGCGTCAGCCTTGGATACGCCTTCCTTCACCGGGGAGGGAGCGCCGTCTACCACAGCCTTGGCTTCTTTCAGGCCCAGGCCGGTAACTTCGCGCACAACCTTGATCACGTTCACTTTCTTCTCGCCAGCGGCGGTCAGAATCACGTCGAACTCGGTCTGTTCCTCGGCAGCCGCGCCGGCATCGCCAGCGGCAGCAGCAGGCGCAGCAGCAACAGCTGCAGCGGCGCTTACACCGAACTTTTCTTCCATTGCGCTGATGAGCTCAACGATATCCATTACGCTCATTTCAGCGATTGCATTCAGAATGTCATCTTTGGACAGAGCCATGACTCATATCTCCTGGTTAGCTGATAAATTAAACAGCGGGGGCTTACGCCGCCGCCTCTTTCTGATCGCGTACTGCTGCCAGTGTGCGAACCAATTTTCCAGGTACTTCGTTCATTGTCTGTACCAGCTTGGTTACCGGCGCCTGCATAACACTCATCAACATTGAGAGTGCCTGTTCACGCGTCGGCAACTTGGCCAGTACATCCAGTTGATCCGCACCCAGCATTTGGCCGCTCACCGCCAGTGCCTTCACCTCGAAGTTTTTATTCTCCTTGGCGAAATCCTTAAAGATTCGAGCTGCTGCGCCCGGGTCCTGCATTGAAAACCCGAACAGGGAAGGGCCTACCAGTACGTCGGAGACGCACTCGTAATCCGTACCCGCCAGCGCGCGCTTAGCCAGTGTGTTCCGCACTACACGGAGGGTCACTGCATTGTCACGCGCACTCTGGCGCAAAGCCGTCATCCCGCTCACAGTCACGCCACGTGCATCGGCGATGACCAGAGACAGGGCACTGGTGGCAGTCTCGTTAACTTCAGCAACGATCGCTTTCTTGTCTTCGAGTCCAATTGCCACTGGTATTACTCCTGGATTTACAGTTCCGGTGCGGCCAACGCTATGGCCACACCACCTTGCGTGGTGAACAATCCACCATCTGCGTAGGCTGGGCAGCCCTCGCGGGCTGCTCGATTAAGCCGCCGCTGTCGCAATGACGGCGGTGGCACCTACGGTCTTTGATGGCCTTCAGTTCTCAGCTAATCAGGCGCTTGCCCAAGACTGCTCCAAAGACCTCAAAGTGGGCAGCAGCTTCCTGAGGGATGCTGCTGCCCGGGTTTCTCATCCCTGAGAGACCCTTGTGGGAACGCCCCTTGTGGAGGCGCCGCCCGGTCAGGCTTCTATCGACGCCAGGTCGACAGTCACACCCGGACCCATGGTCGTGGACAGGGTGATCTTCTTCATGTAAACGCCTTTCGCGGCAGCCGGCTTGCCCTTGCGCAGGTCGGCCAGCAGGGCTTCGAGATTGCCGCGGATAGCCGCAGGCTCGAAATCGATCTTGCCAATGCCGCCGTGGATAATGCCGTTCTTGTCGGTACGGAAGCGGACCTGTCCGGCCTTGGCGTTTTTCACCGCGGTCAGGACGTCCTGGGTCACGGTACCGGTCTTCGGGTTCGGCATCAGGCCGCGGGGGCCAAGAACCTGGCCCAGCTGGCCGACAACCCGCATGGCATCCGGAGAGGCCACGACCACGTCAAAATCCAGCATCCCGCCCTTGATCTGCTCGGCCAGGTCTTCCATGCCGACAAAGTCAGCACCGGCGGCTTTTGCCTGCTCCGCCGCGTCACCCTGGGTGAACACTGCGACCCGAACGACGCTGCCCGTGCCGTGAGGTAGAGTTGTCGCGCCGCGAACTGCCTGGTCGGATTTGCGGGCGTCGATGCCGAGGTTGACCGAGACCTCTACGGTTTCGTTGAACTTGGCGGTAGCAAATTCCTTGAGCAGGGCAACCGCCTCATCGAACGAGTAGATCTTGCCGGGCTGGAGCTTGTCCTTGAATGCGCGTACGCGCTTGGAGAGCTTGGCCATCAGATAACCCCCTCAACATCGATCCCGGCAGAGCGAGCACTGCCTGCAATAGTACGAACTGCCGCGTCCATGTCCGCAGCCGTCAGGTCGGGCCACTTCTGGGTGGCGATCTCTTCCAGCTGCGCGCGGTTGACCTTGGCGACCTTCACCGTGTTAGGCGTGGCGGAGCCAGAGGTAATACCCGCGATCTTGCGCAGCAATACAGCCGCCGGCGGTGTTTTCTTGATGAAGGTGAAAGAGCGATCAGCGTAGACGGTGATCACTACCGGAATCGGCAGACCGGGCTCAATACCCTGGGTCTCGGCGTTGAAAGCCTTGCAGAACTCCATGATGTTCACACCGTGCTGGCCCAGCGCCGGCCCGACTGGCGGACTGGGGTTGGCCTGGCCGGCTTTCACCTGCAGCTTGATATAAGCTGTGACTTTCTTTGCCATGAGTTAACTCCCGGGTACTAGCGCCGTCGGACTCCGACCCTTGCGGGCCGGGGGCTTCGGGCTCCCCACAGTGACGGCCGCAGCCGTCCGTTAATTTCGGTGGCGGGACCAGCCCGTCACCGTGCTACCGGTCAGGCCTTTTCGACCTGACTGAATTCCAGTTCCACCGGAGTGGATCGTCCAAAAATCAGCACCGCCACGTTGAGGCGGCTCTTCTCGTAGTTGACATTCTCGACAACGCCATTGAAATCGTTGAAGGGGCCATCTATCACCCGCACCATCTCGCCGGGTTCGAACATTGTCTTCGGGCGCGGTGCCTCGGTCCCTGCCTCGACCCGCTGCAGAATGGTCGCCGCTTCCGCCTCGGTGATCGGCGCCGGTGCATCCGCCTTGCCGCCAATGAACCCCATCACCCGCGGGGTTTCCTTGACCAGGTGCCAGGTACCGTCGTCCAGCTCCATCTGCACCAGCACGTAGCCGGGGAAGAACTTGCGCTCGCTGCGGCGCTTCTGGCCGGCCCGCATTTCCACTACTTCCTCAGTCGGCACCAGCACCTCGCCGAAGCGGTCCTGCATATTGTGCAGTTCGATACGCTCCTTCAGGGCCGCCGCGACTTTCTTCTCGAATCCTGAATAGGCATGAACCACATACCAACGCATTGCCATCGGCTTTCCTTTAAACTTTTGACTACCCAATCACCAGCGACACCAGCCAGCCCAGAAACGAATCCAGACCCCACAGCATCAGCGCCACCAGAATTACGAACACCACGACAATCAGCGTGGTCTGCACTGTCTCCTGCCGTGTCGGCCAGACGACTTTGCGAATCTCTGTGCGGGAGGCCTTGACCAGCGCCCAGAAAGCCCCACCCTTGGCGGTCTGCAGGGCTACCAGGGCCGCGACGATTCCTATCGCGACAATACCCAATACCCGGTACAACAGGGACTCGGCCGAGAAATAGCTGTTGCCGACAATACCGACAGCCAGCAGGGCAATCACCACAGCCCATTTCAGGGAATCGAGCCGTCCGGCGTTCGTTTCCACACTCATCAACACAATCCTTTAGGTCAGGCCGCGCGTCCTGCGCGCAACCCCCTGCCATGTATGGCAGGCCAGGAGGGAATCGAACCCCCAACCTGCGGTTTTGGAGACCGCTGCTCTGCCAATTGAGCTACTGGCCTATATCCTCTTCTGAGACAACGAAGCCGAACTGCCCGCAAGCGGTTCGGCTCTGGGGGGTAGACGGGGGCAGGTCTCGTAGCGAGACCTGCCCCCGATCACCCGGTTTTTACTCGATGATCTTGGCGACGACGCCGGCACCCACGGTGCGGCCACCTTCGCGGATCGCAAAGCGCAGACCATCTTCCATCGCGATCGGCGCGATCAGGGTCACAACCATCTGGATGTTGTCACCCGGCATCTCCATTTCCACGCCTTCGGGCAGTTCACAGGCACCGGTAACGTCGGTGGTGCGGAAGTAGAACTGCGGACGGTAGCCCTTGAAGAACGGCGTGTGACGGCCACCCTCGTCCTTCGACAGTACATAGACCTCTGCCTCGAACTTGGTGTGCGGCTTTACGGTGCCCGGCTTGGCCAGC
>JBGTGB010000008.1:0-3717 GCA_041746975.1 Haliea sp.
CCCAGCCGCTCGCTGATGAACGTGCCCTTCACTCTGGCGGACGCTGCCCTGGACAAGGTCTTTCTGCAGGAAGCGGAAGCCGCCGGCCTGTTGAACCTGGCCGGTCACCGCTCGGTGGGCGGAATGCGCGCCAGCCTCTACAATGCGGTGCCGGAGGCGGCAGTGGATGCCCTGATCGCCTTCATGCAGGATTTCGAACAGCGCAAGGGCTGATGCGGCAGGAAGATTGATGGCAGATACCAGGGATCTCGACCAGGTCAGGGCGGACATCGACGCCATAGATCAGGAAATCCAGGCGCTGATCCAGCGTCGCGCCGGCTGTGCCCAGCGCGTCGCCGAGATCAAGCTGGCGGAAGTGCTGGCGGCGCAGGAGCGCGGCGAGCCGGCAGCCGAGGTGGTCTACTACCGGCCGGAGCGGGAGGCGCAGGTCCTGCAGCGCATTATCGACCGCAACCAGGGCCCCCTGGTCGGCACCGCAGTTGCGCACATCTTTCGTGAGGTCATGTCCGCCTGCCTGGCGTTGGAGCGGCCGCTGCAGGTGGCCTATCTCGGCCCCGAGGGTACCTTTACCCAGGCAGCGGCGCTGAAGCATTTCGGCCACGCCGCCATCTGCGTGCCCCAGAACACGATTGACGGTGTGTTTGCCCAGGTTGAATCCGGCGAATGCAACTACGGTGTGGTGCCTGTGGAAAACTCCACCGAGGGCATGGTCAGCCATACCCTGGATAATTTCATGGACTCGCCGCTGAAGATTTCCGGCGAAGTGGAAATGCGCATCGTCCATCACCTGCTCGTGGCGCCCGGCACCGACGAGGCATCCATTACCCGCATCTGCGCTCACCAGCAGGCGCTGGCCCAGTGCCGCAACTGGCTGGACAGCCACTGGCCGAAGGTCGAGCGCGAGGCTGTCAGCAGTAACGGCGAAGCCGCGCGCCTGGCTGCGATCACCCCCGGCGTCGCCGCGGTAGCGGGAGACATGGCGGCGGAACTGTACCAGCTGGAAAAACTTGCCGAGCACATCGAGGACTATCCCGACAACACCACCCGCTTCCTCGTGGTAGGCCGCGAAGAAGTACCCCCCAGCGGGCGTGACAAGAGCTCCCTGATCGTTTCCAGCCGCAACAAGCCGGGCGCCCTGTTTACCTTGCTGGATCCCTTTCGCCGCGCCGGCGTCAGCCTGACTCGCATTGACACCCGGCCCTCGCGCACTGAGAAATGGGCCTACGTCTTTTTCATTGAGTTCGAGGGACACGTGCAGGATGAAGCCATTCGCGGCATTGTCGCCGATCTGGAAGAGCAATCGATCCTGCTGAAACCGCTTGGATCCTATCCGCGGGCGGTCCTGTAGGCGTGGCCGAGTCAGGATCAGAGCGGCAAGCCGGCAGTCCCACGGTGGTTGTGCTGGGACTGGGCCTGATCGGCGGCTCCCTGGCGGCAGCACTGCGCGGCAACGGCTTCTGCCGACGCTGCATCGGCTGGGGTCATCGCGAGGCGTCGCTGCAGCGCGGTGTGGAGCTGGGCATAATCGACAGCTATACCCTGGACCTCGAAGCGGCGGTAGATGTGGCCGATATCCTGGTCATCGCGACGCCGACCCTGGTGGCTGCACAGATGCTGGAGCGTATTTTGCCGCGCCTGCAGGGCCGTGCCCAGCCGCCGGTCATCACGGATGTGGCCAGCGTCAAGGGCAACCTGCAGAGCGCTGCCGAAGCCGTCTGGGGCAGCATGCCGCCGCGGCTGGTGCTGGGCCATCCCATCGCCGGTTCCGAGCGCAGCGGTGTGGACGCTGCCGATGCCGGTCTGTTCGTGAACCACCGGGTAATCCTGACTCCGGTACCGGGCAACGATGACTCCGCAGTGGCACTGGTGCGCGCCATGTGGGTCAGCACAGGCGCCGAGGTGGTGGATATGGGGGTGGAGGAGCACGACCGCGTGCTGGCAGCCACCAGCCACCTGCCCCATGTGCTCGCTTACGCGCTGGTGGATGCATTGGCCCAAAGCGCTGCCAGCGCTGACATTTTTCGCTTTGCCGCCGGCGGCTTTCGCGACTTCACCCGTATTGCGTCCAGCGACCCGGTCATGTGGCGGGATATCGCCATTGCCAACCGGCCGGCACTGCTGCAGGCTATCGACCTGTTCAGCGATCATCTGCAGGAGTTGCGGGCCGCCATAGACGAGCAGCAGTCGGATGCCTTGCTGGCGACTTTCAGCCGGGCCAAGGATGCCCGGGATGCTTTCGCCACCGAGCTGGCCGCCCGTGGCCAGCGCCCAGGCTGAACTCCAGCAACCCTCAACCCTGAGAGAGTAGAAGCCCAGCCATGGAATTCCAGTTATTGCCCGGCGGTGTCATCAGCGGCGAGGCACGCGTGCCAGGGGACAAGTCGATTTCGCACCGCTCCATCATGCTCGGCGCTGTGGCTGAGGGCACAACCCGGATCAGCGGCTTCCTCGAGGGCGAGGATGCGCTTGCTACGGTGGCGGCATTTCGTGCCCTGGGAGTGCTTATTGAAGGCCCGGAGGATGGTGAGGTGGCCGTTCACGGTGTTGGCCTGCGCGGTCTGCAGGCCCCCGCAGCGGCGCTTGACATGGGCAATTCCGGCACCAGCATGCGGCTCCTGTCGGGCCTGCTGGCGGGGCAGGTTTTCGACAGCGAGCTTACCGGCGACGCCTCCCTCTGTAAGCGGCCGATGGGCCGGGTAATGGATCCGCTGCGGCTTATGGGCGCGAGTATCGAAGGCAGCGCCGACGGCAAGCCGCCGCTGCGGCTCCACGGTGGTCAGGCCCTGCAGGGAATTCACTACGACCTGCCCATGGCCAGCGCCCAGGTGAAGTCCTGTGTCCTCCTGGCGGGGCTGTACGCCGAGGGCCGAACCTCGGTGACCGAGCCGGCGCCCACCCGCGACCACACCGAGCGCATGCTGCGTGGCTTCGGCTATGAGGTAGGCAATATAGACGGCGTCATCAGCCTGGAGGGTGGTGGGAAGCTGCGGGCGACGGAAATCGATGTTCCTGCCGACATCTCCTCGGCGGCGTTTTTCCTGGTCGCGGCCAGTATCGCGCCGGGCTCCGATCTGCTGCTGACTCACGTCGGCATCAATCCTACACGCGTCGGGGTCATCAACATCCTGCAGCTGATGGGCGCCGACATTACTCTGAAAAACCGCCGCGAGGTTGGTGGGGAACCGGTCGCGGACATCCACGTGCGCTATGCGCCGCTCGCTGGCATCGAGATCCCCCGCGACCAGGTGCCTCTGGCCATCGACGAGTTCCCGGTCCTGTTTATCGCCGCGGCCTGCGCCAGAGGGCGTACCGTCCTGCGCGGCGCCGAGGAGCTGCGGGTCAAGGAGAGCGACCGCATCGCTGCCATGGCCGCGGGACTGACGACCCTGGGCGTGCGCAACGACGTGCTGGAGGACGGTATTGTCATTGACGGTGGCGGCCTTGGCGGCGGTGTCATCCACACTTTCCACGATCACCGCATTGCCATGTCCTTCGCCGTCGCCGCCCTGCGCGCCAGCGCGGAGATCCGCATCCTCGACTGTGACCCGGTGAGCACCTCGTTTCCCGGCTTCGATGCCCTGGCCCGGGGACTGGGCCTGCAGATCACGGCCCGGGTTGACTGATGCCAGGGGTGTCGGTAATCACGGTGGATGGCCCCAGCGGCGCCGGCAAGGGCACCCTCAGTCACCTGCTCGCGGATACCCTGCACTGGCATTT
>JBGTGB010000009.1:0-8097 GCA_041746975.1 Haliea sp.
GGCTTCGAGGTTGCCATGAGCTGCGACCTGATCGTGGCCGCCGAGGACTCCAAATTCGGCATTCCGGAAGTCAAGCGCGGACTGGCCGCAGGTGCTGGGGGGCTGGTCAAGCTGCCCAAGCAGATTCCGTCCCGCATCGCCAAGGAACTGGCGTTGACCGGCGATTTCATCAGCGCCCAGCGTGCCTACGACCTGGGCCTGATCAACCAGGTGGTTCCCTCCGGCACTGCCCTGCAGGCGGCGAAAGAACTGGCGCAGAAAATCGCAGCCAACGGCCCACTGGCGGTCACGGCCAGCAAGCAGGTTGTCGACCAGGCCCAGGACTGGAGCAACGGGGAAATGTTTGCCAAACAGAATGTCCTGCTACAACCTATATTCACCAGCGAGGACGCCATCGAGGGAGCCACCGCGTTTGCCGAGAAGCGCGCGCCGCAGTGGAAGGGACGCTGAGCGGCCACAGAATTCCAATCATAAAGTATTAGAACCGGAGCAAGATCATGTCAGATGCATGGATTATAGATGCCTGCCGCACCCCCCGCGGGATCGGCAAGAAAGGCAAGGGCGCTCTCGCCGACCAGCACCCGCAACACCTCGCCGCAACCGTGCTGCGCGCAATCGCAGAGCGCAACCAGCTCAACACGGCGGATGTTGACGATATCATTTTCGGCACCAGCACCCAGCGCGGTCAGCAAGGAGCCGACCTGGCCCGCATGGCAGCCCTGGACGCCGGCTACGACATTCGCTCCTCGGGCGTCACCCTGGACCGCTTTTGCGGCTCGGGCATCACCTCCGTAAACATGGCTGCCGCGTCAATCATGGCTGGCATGGAAGACCTGGTGATAGGCGGTGGCTGCGAAATGATGTCAACCTTCGGGCAGGATGCCAGCCAGTCGCCCTTTATCGACAGCGACAACCTGCGCCTGCGGGAAAAGCACCCCCAGCCCCATCAGGGCGTCTGTGCCGACGCCATTGCCACACTGGAAGGCATTGATCGCGCAGCCGTCGATAGCCTGGCGGTGACATCCCAGCAACGCGCCGCCCATGCCATCGCCAATGGCCACTTCGCCCGCAGCCTGATCCCCGTCTATAAACTCGACGGCAGCCTGGCGCTGGATCACGAGGAATTCCCCCGCCCCAACACCACCCTTGCCAGCCTGGCCGAGTTGAAGCCGGCTTTCGAGGCGCTGGCGGACTATCCGCTTACCGAGTCCGGCACGACCTTCCGCAAGCTGGTCAACCAGGTCTTCCCGGACCTGAAAATCAACCATGTGCACCACGCGGGTAACTCCTCTGGTGTTGTCGATGGCGCCGCGGCATTGCTTCTAGCCTCCCCTGACTATGCCCGGGCTCACGGCATGAAGCCGCGTGCCCGGGTGCGCGCCATGTGCAATATGGGCGATTCGCCCACGCTGATGCTGAATGCGCCAGTGCCGGCGGCGAAGAAGGTATTGGCCAAGGCCGGGCTGCAGCTGTCGGATATCGACCTGTTCGAGATCAACGAGGCTTTTTCGGTGGTTGCCGAGAAGTTTAGCCGCGACCTCAATCTCGACCGCGACAGAGTCAACGTCAACGGCGGCGCCATGGCCCTGGGGCACCCGATCGGCGCCACTGGCTCAATCCTGATCGGCACCCTCCTCGACGAACTTGAGCGCCAGGACAAGCAGTTCGGCCTGGTGACCATGTGCGCCGCAGGCGGCATGGCACCGGCGATCATCATCGAAAGGATCTAAGTAGACGGGGACAGGTCCGGCGGACCTGTCCCCTTTGGTAAAATGGACCTGACCCCTTTTCGCAAATCCCGAAAACGAAAAAAGCCACCGCGAAGGTGGCTTTCTCGTATTTGGCGGAGCGGACGGGGCTCGAACCCGCGACCCCCGGCGTGACAGGCCGGTATTCTGACCAACTGAACTACCGCTCCAAAACAAGCTCGGACTTTGGTGGGTGGTGACGGGATCGAACCGCCGACCCTCTGCTTGTAAGGCAGATGCTCTCCCAGCTGAGCTAACCACCCCCTGACCGAGTGGCGCATTATAGAGATAAAACAAAAGCTGTCAAACCTTCGCCATTGATTTCACGCAAATTTTTCCGGCACTGTAAAAACACGGGTTTGATAGTAGTATTCCCGCTTTCGAGGTTGGCGCAACAACCGCGCTACTCTTTACCACAGGAATGCCCGCCATGGACATTTTCAAGGAATTTCACTTCGAGGCCGCCCACCGTCTGCCCAACGTGCCACCCGGGCACAAGTGCGCACGTCTGCACGGCCACTCGTTCCAGGTCCGGCTGGTAGTCTCCGGTCCGGCTACGGAGCCAAGTGGCTGGGTAATGGACTTCGGTGACATCAAGGCCGCCTTCAGGCCTGTTCTTGACAGGCTGGACCATCATTACCTGAATGACATTTCCGGTCTGGAAAACCCCACCAGCGAAAACATTGCCCGCTGGATCTGGCGTGAACTAGTCCCTGCGTTGCCGCAGCTGGCACAGGTTGAGATTCGCGAGACCTGCACCTCAGGCTGCATCTACCGGGGGCAGGACTGAAGCGTCACAAAACCGTTACACCCCGGTAACATAGCGGAAATGTCTTGACGTTCAGAAAAACGCTACGCCGGCAGGGGTCCCACAGATTAACGTAATTTGTTACCGACGCAGACCCCACTCGCTATGTTCCCCAAGCTGAGACGAGGTTACGTTCGGTAGCAGGCAGAAAAAGGTTATGCACAAATGCAGTGCAGCTAGAATTCGAGGAGAGTTTAGCACAACAAGGCCATGCGAAACTTTAGATATGCGCTTTAACCTATTGTATTTATTAAATATTAATCTATTGCCTATTTTTTAACCAATCTGTAACGCAGCCCTGTAGGACTGGCTCCGGAGAGCCATTGAACAAAATATGCACTGACTTATCCACAGAATCTGTGGAAAAATGATGAGGTCATTTAAGGTGTTACCCACTCAATCTCAGCCCCGCCCATGACATTCAGCGCCTGGCTATCGCTGCTTGGCGTATGCCTGCTTGGAGCAATGGCCCCCGGGCCGAGTCTCGCAGTGATTTTGCGCTCAGCGATCGCCGGAGGCCGGATGACCGGACTTGCCGCGGCAGTTGCCCATGGGCTGGCGGTGGGTTGCTATGCCCTCTTTACCGTTGCCGGCCTGTCAGTGCTGATCGCCAGTTCCCCGCAGACTTTTACTGTTCTGCAGGTGGCAGGAGCGTGCTGGTTGATCTATCTCGGCGCCTCGGCGCTCCGCAACCACGGCGCTGTCGCGACAACCACTGCCCCCGGGACTGGCACAGCGCCTCAACCCAAGCCGGCGCAAGGGGCGCTCAACGGTTTCCTGATAGCCTTCCTTAACCCCAAACTGGCGCTGTTCATGCTGGCCCTGTTCAGCCAGTTCCTGCCGACCGAGCCCGACTGGCAGGTGTACGCTTTCCTGGTGATTACCATCGCGGTTACCGATGGGTTGTGGTACTGCCTGGTAGCGCTACTGGTAAGCAGGCCCGCCTGGATGGCAGTGTTGCAGCGACAGGGGCGGCTAGTCGATCAAGCACTGGGGGGGGTCCTGGTCACCCTGGGGGCCGTCGTGATTCTAAGGTTGTGGCTGTAGGCAATGCCCCAGGGCAATCAATGCAGGGTAGCGTCCGGTTCTCGCACCACCACTGCCTGCAAGCGCTTGCCCAGCATGATGACAAAGCCTTCATGCCTCTGCACGCCGTCATAGCTGTAATCGAACCGATACTGGCGCCAGATGCGCCAGCTTCCACGCTCATCCCGGCTCAGGGACACGCGGGATAGCTGAACGGTCTGGTCCAGGAGCTGAAAATCGTCGCGTTTACCCGCCTGAGCCACTGCCGCCACTGCCAGTTCCCGTACCCGGATAGAGGCGAGAAACCACACGCACAGGGTGCCGAAGGCCAGCACCGCCAGCACTTCCCCCAAGGTGAAATACACGTTCAGCCCCCCCGCCGGTGCAGCTCAGCCGTCAAGGAAACGCATCACCAGCTTGTTGAACAGGGCCGGCTTCTCTGCGTGCAGCCAGTGACCACATCCGGGCATCTCTTCCAGCTCAGCCTGAGGAAAAAGCGCCTTTATCGCCGGCAGGTGTTCATCCAGGATGTAGCCAGACTCTTCACCTTTTATGAACATGGTACGGCCGTTGAACGGTGCCTGCAGGGCGACCTCCGCGCGCACGTCGGCATAGTGGTCGCGCAGGAGCTTGTGGTTGAAGCGCCAGTGATACTCGCCCCCTTCGTTGCGCTGCAGGCTAAGCAGCAAAAACTGAATGACGCTGTCCTCCCGCAAGTGCTCTGCCATCAGTTTTGCGGCCTCGGTGCGGCTACGGCAGCCGGCGCCATCCACCGCGGCCAGCGCGGCGAAAACGGCTTCATGGGAAGGCGGGTAGGCCACCGGGGCGATATCCGCAATCACCAGGGCATCGACCCGATAGGGTGCATCCAGGGCAAGCTGCATGGCAACCTTGCCGCCGAAGGAGTGGCCAACAAAATGCGCTGTCTCCAGCTCGCGGTGCGCCATCCAGCGCTGTACCGCGTCAGCCATATCTGCCAGCGCAACGCTCCCGGTCCAGGCGGAACGACCATGGTTGGGTAGATCCAGGCTGTGCACCCGGTAGTGATCCTGCAGTGCGCGGGACAGCCCACCCAGATTGCTACCCATCCCGAACAAACCGTGCAAAAGCACCACATCAGGGCCGTCTCCAGCCACCGAATCGAATACTTCAGCTGCCATGGTCGCTGTCTCCCCCGCAAGATTTTGCTAACATGCGCGCACTATAAACGAACTGGAGACACTATGCGTTACTTCCGCACTTTGGGCCGCGCGGCCGTTGCCTTCGCGGCGCTGCTGGGGCTGGCCGCCTGCAGCGGCGCACCGACCTACAATCCGACTGTATTTGCCTATGAACTGGACACGGAGCGGCTGGCGCAGAGCAGAATAAAAACAGTCATCATTCCCCACGTCAACCTGGGTCCGCCATCCCGCGCCTACCTCGACAAGGAGGCCCCGCGCATCGATGGCATGGTCAATACCTATCTGAAGGAGCACGGCTACAGGGTGCTGCCCCAGCGCGACTTCATCCAGCACTGGAACGCCGGTGTGCGCGCCTTTGGCAATCCTTTCGACCCGACTACCGGCCGGGTCGATATGGGCACCTTTGCCCAGGTCATGCAAAGTGTGCGCGACCGGCTGCAGGAAACCACCGAACTGGACGCCTTTGTCTTTACTGACCTGATAGAGTCCCAAGTCCCATTTGGCGGCGGCATGCAGCGTATCGCCCGCTGGCATGGGGTAAGCCGCAAGCCCTCGCTGCAGGGACCCGGCACCAGCGTGTCCGCCGACTTCGACTGGAATCAGGGTGTCTCGGTGGCTTCCCTCCAGATCAGTATCTACGACATGGACCTGCAACGCCTTTTCGCCAGCGTCGGTGGACTCGATGCCACCGATGCGATTGACGCGCGCTCTTCAGGTGGCCGTTTTATCCGCCGCCGCAACATTCTGGAAAACGAGAATTTCGTCAACGAGGGCATCGCCATAGCCTTGCACCCGTTCATCGTTTCCGAAATCTGGCCCGGCAATCCCTGAGCGGCCCCCCTGGGCGCCCCCCCCGACTAATCCTCGTAGGTGGCTTTCTTCTTTTCTGCCTGAGCCTGGATACCAGCCATCAGGTCCGCCTGGCTCAGCATGCCGGCGTTCCAGGTGGCGATGTAGTTGAGCCCGTCGCGGACGCTGTGGTCACGGGTATACAACAGCATCTCCTTGGTACCGCGGACCGCCAGCGGCGACTTGCTGGCGATATTGCGGGCGATGGCTGTGACCTCGCGCAGCATGGTCTCGCGATCATCAAAAACCCGGTTTACAAAGCCGATCTCGCGGGCCTCTTCCGCATCCATATTGCGGCCGGTGTAGGCCAGCTCCCGCACTATACCCTCGGCCACCAGCCGGGGCATGCGCTGCAGGGTGCCGACATCCGCAGTCATGCCGATATCGATTTCGCGGATTGCGAACCAGGCGTCCCCGCTGGCATAGCGCATGTCGCAACAACAGACCAGGTCGACGCCACCGCCGATACAGCTGCTGTGGATTGCCGCGAGAACCGGCTTGCGGCAGTTTTCAATAGCGCTGAGGTTGTCCTGCATGCGCAATACATTACGCCGGAGTTCCTCGCCCTGGCGGGCCGGATCGCTTGAATTTCCCTTGAGGCCACTGAACATGGCGAGGTCCAGGCCGGCGCAGAAGTGCTTGCCGTTGCCGGTCAGTACCACCGCGCGGACTAGGGGTTCGGCGTCCAGCCACTCGAAGCAGGCCTGCAGCTCCGGCCACATGACGGCGTTCATGGAGTTGGCCTTGTCCGGGCGATTGAGAGCCACGGTAGCCACCTGCTGTTCAATGCTCAGAGCCAGGGTCTCGAATTCAGGTATAGACATGATGGCAATCACTCCAGGGAAGACAATACGGGCCGCTCTTTACAGCTTACCAGCGGCTAAGAAAATCAGCGGAGCTCAACTGCGGCAGATTCTTGGGGCTGCCGTCCCGGGTCCCCAGATACAGGAAGGCAATGATCTCCTCGTTGCTCTCCAGGCCCAGCGCGGAGCCCACATAGGGATCAAAGGCCGCATTCCCCGTGCGCCAGATCCCGGCATAGCCGAGTGCTTCTGCGGCCAGCAGGATCGCGTGGGCAGCGCAACCGGCGGACAGCCGCTGTTCGTCGACCGGCACCTTGGGGTGCTCCTGCAGGCGGGCGACGACGACAAGCAGTAGCGGCGCCCGCAGAGGTGCGGAACGGGCCTTTTCACGCGCGGAGGGGTCGGCCCCTGGATCCCGGCGCAGCAGGCAACGCTCAAGCACTTCACCGAAATCATCGCGACGTTCACCCTCAATGGCAATGAATCGCCAGGGCCGCAGCCAGGCGTGATCGGGGGCCCGCAGCGCCGCCTGCAACAGCTCGTTGAGCTGCGCTCCGGTGGGCCCCGGCGCTACCAGACGTGGCGCCGAATTGCGGGTTTGCAGGCATTGCAGGACATCGGGCATAGGATTCGCGAGTACGCTGTGGCTCATGCGGGGCCGACATCATACCAGCGGACCATAAAAACAGCGAAGACCCCGCTGCGCAGCTGCGCAGCTGGTAATTTTTACGCCCCCTTGGGCTTTCATCCCGGGCCGGGTATGTTTATAGTGTCAACTTGCCGCGACCGCAAGAAAAAATACGGTATTAATCAGGCTTGTTCACCCTTGCCAAAACCACCACAATTTAACCAATACCTATAACAGCGCGGCGCACGCACAGGGGAAAAGCGCACTACTGGACACCATTTTATAAATAAAAGGAGTACCCAACATGCATGATCGCACTCATACGCAATCCCTCAGAAAAAACCCTCTGGCGGCAAGCATTGCTGCCCTGCTGGGCACAGTAATCGCGACGACGGTAGCCACAGGCGCTCAAGCCCAGGACGCCCGACGCGGCGCCTCCGCCCTGCTGGAGGAAGTCGTGGTCACCGCCCGGAAGCGCGAGGAAGGTTCCCAGGAAGTGCCGATGGCCATCTCCGCACTCGGTGCCGACCAGTTGGAATCGCTGAAGATTCGCGACCTGACCAACCTTTCCGTGCGCCTGCCCAACGTGGCGCTGGACGATGTCGGCACAGCACGTGGCACCGCGAACTTCTCGATCCGCGGCCTCGGCGTCAACAGCTCAATCCCGGGTATCGACCCGACGGTGGGCGTGATCGTCGATGGCGTCTATATCGGCCTGAACAACGGTATCCTGTTTGATACCTTTGACCTGGAAAGCGTAGAAGTCCTGCGCGGCCCTCAAGGCACACTGTTTGGGCGCAACGTTACCGGCGGCGCAGTCCTTCTGAACAGCAAACTGCCGGGCGATGAGTTCGAGTTAAGCCTGCGCGCTGCCGTTGACCAGGGTCCTGACGGCGGCCCCAGCCGCTACATCATGGGCAGCGTCGGCGGCCCGGTCACTGACTGGCTGGCAGCCCGCTTCACCGCCTATCACAACGACGACGACGGTTTCATCGTAAACCAGTTCGATGGCGAAGACGTTGGCGCCATCCGCCAGACCATGTTCCGACCGGTA
>JBGTGB010000010.1:0-6691 GCA_041746975.1 Haliea sp.
GGGCCTCGACGAAGCCGTGCCCGGCACTACCGTCGACCGCCAGTGCGGCTCCTCCCAGCAAGCCGTGCACTTCGCCGCCCAGGCCATCATGGCCGGCGTCAACGACGTGGTGATCGCCGGCGGCGTCCAGACCATGACCCAGATCCCGATTTCCTCCGCCATGCTGGCGGCGCAGCCGATGGGCTTCAGCGACCCATTCTCTGGCAGCGAAGGCTGGGTCAAGCGCTATGGCAACGTGCCGGTGTCCCAATTCAACTCGGCACAGATGATTGCCGACAAGTGGGGCTTCTCCCGGCGGGACATGGAAGCCTTCGCCCTGGAATCTCACAGCCGTGCCCTGCGCGCCATTGGCGAGGGCCGCTTCAGCCGCGAAATCGCGCCACTGGCCGGCGTGGCTATGGACGAGACCCCGCGCCAGACCACCATGGAAAAAATGGCGGAACTGCTGCCGCTGCAGGAAGGTGGCAGCATCACCGCCGCCGTCTCCAGCCAGACCTGCGACGCTTCCTCCGCCATGCTGATCGTCTCCGAGGCCGCGCTGAAGCGCTACAACCTGACACCCCGTGCCCGCATCGCCCACATGAGCGTGCGCGCCGCCGACCCGATCTGGATGCTGACCGCCCCCATCCCCGCCACCGCCTACGCCCTCAAGCGCGCGGGCATGAGCCTGGCGGATATCGACCTGGTGGAAATCAACGAGGCCTTCGCCTCCGTGGCCATGGCCTGGCTAGCGGATACCGGCTACGACCACGCCAAGACCAACGTCAACGGCGGCGCCATCGCCCTGGGTCATCCGTTGGGCGCTACCGGGACCAAGTTGATGACGACGCTGCTGCATGAGTTGGAGCGGACGGGGGGGCGGTATGGGTTGCAGACCATGTGTGAGGGGGGTGGGCAGGCCAACGTCACCATCATCGAGCGCCTCTGACCTTGTATTCCGTGGTATCGGGTGCTTCGTCGCCCGGCCCAGCATCTTGGAGGGGGGCTGTCGGGACACGCCGTGAATACATCCATGTAGGCTTGTGTTCGACATCCATGTCTCACACAGTCCCG
The DNA here is from genome assembly GCA_041746975.1 of Haliea sp. GTDB lineage: Bacteria > Pseudomonadota > Gammaproteobacteria > Pseudomonadales > Halieaceae > Haliea. The sequence continues at coordinate 1,054 of JBGTGB010000010.1, forward strand.
CCAACCCCCCTCCAAGACGCTGCGCCTCTGCCAGTGCGAACTCGCTGACTCGCACCGAAGGTAGCCGTGCAGGGGAGGGGAAGAGGGTTCCGGGACCGTTGAGCGCATGGATGCGCGATACGAGCCTACATGGATGTATTCACGGCGTGTCCCGGAACCCTCTTCCGCTCACCTGTGCGGCGGATTCCAGACCGCCCGGCTACGTAGAATGAACTTGAAGGAAACACAGACAGGAAGGAAGCGATGAGCAGAACATGTGAAGGACGAGTAGTGATTATTACTGGCGCCGGCGGCGGCCTCGGCGCGGCCCACGCGCGGGTGCTGGCGAGTGAAGGTGCCAGGGTTGTGGTCAACGACATCAACGAACCTGCGGCGCAGGCGGTGGTGGATGAGATCCACGCCGCGGGCGGTGAGGCGGTGGTTAACACGTCGGATATCACCAACTACGATGACAGCCTGAATGCCGTGAAGCAGGCTATTGATAGCTTTGGTGACCTGCACGCGGTGGTCAACAATGCGGGTATCAATCGCGACCGGATGTTCGCGTCCATGACAGAGTCGGATTGGGACGCGATCATGGCGGTGCATTTGAAGGGGCACTTTTGCATCAGCTCCCACGCGGTGCACTACTGGCGCGGCATGTCGAAGGAAGGCAAGGCGGTGGATGCGCGGATCATCAATACCAGTTCAGGTGCCGGGCTGCAGGGTTCGGTGGGGCAGTCGAATTATGCGGCTGCCAAGGCGGGTATTGCGGCGCTGACGCTGACCCAGGCGGCGGAGCTGGGTCGCTACGGGATTACGGTCAACGGGTTGGTGCCGGTGGCGCGCACGGGGATGACCACCGCGGTGGAAGCGATGGCCCAGCGCATGGCGAAGCCGGAGGACGGCAGCTTCGACTTTTTTGCGCCGGAGAATGTGTCCTCGCTGGTGGCCTGGCTGGTGTCGCCGCTGTCTGCCCACGTAACGGGACGTCTGTTTGAGGCAGAGGGTGGCAAGGTAGCCATCGCCGACGGCTGGCGTTCCACGGAACCGGTGGACAAGGGTGATCGCTGGGATCCGGCGGAATTGACGGATGCCGTTGCGCAGTTGCTGGCCCGGGAAGTGCCGGCGCAAAAAGTGTTTGGCAGCTGAGGCAGGATTCATGGAATTTCGCTTTACCGAAGAGCAGCAGATGATCCGCGATACGGCGGAGGCCTTCCTTGCGGAGGTGTCCACCGCCGCCGCGGTACGTGAGGCCATGGCCACGGAGCGCGGCTATGACGCAGCCCTGTGGCGGCAGATCAGCGAGGAAATGATGTGGCCGGCTTTGCACATTCCCGAAGCTTACGGCGGCCTCGGGCTGGGCTTTGTGGAGCTGGCCGCGATGCAGGAGCAGATGGGCCGGGTTCTGCTCTGCGCGCCGTTCCTGGCCACGGTCGGTCTGGGCGTCAATGCCCTGCTGGTGGCGGGCACCGAAGCGCAGAAGCAGCAGTATCTGGCGGCCATTGCCGCGGGCTCCACCGCAACCCTGGCCTTTATGGCGCCAGGCAGCCGCCCGGATGTCGATGCGGTGCAGGCCACCTGGGCAGCGGACGGTGATGGCTTCGTCCTCAACGGTGAGTACCGCTATGTGATTGACGGTCACACGGCGGAAATCCTGATTGTCGCTGCGCGCGAGGCGGACAGCGAAGGTGAGGAAGGCATCAGCCTGTTCGTGTTGCCCGCGGATACCGCCGGGGTCAGCCGCGAGTGGCTGCCGACCATGGACCAGACCCGCAAGCAGGCCAGCATCACCCTGAAGAATGTGAAGCTCAACACCGACGCCCTGATGGGCGAGGCCGGATCTGCCTGGCCTGCGCTGGCGAAGATCCTGGATCTGGCAACCGTCGCGGTGGCCGCGGAGCAGGTCGGTGTGGCCCAGCAGTCCCTGGACAGTTCCGTGGCCTATACCATGGAGCGGGTGCAGTTTGGCCGCACTATTGCCTCCTATCAGGCGATCAAGCACAAGGCCGCGGACATGATGCTGAAAGTGGAGGCCGCGCGCTCCGCCGCCTACTACGCCGCCTGCATCGCCGACGAGGCCCTGGCCGGCAACCCGCTGGGCGCGGGTCTGGGGGAAGCCGCCAGCATCGCCAAGGCCTACTGTTCCGATGCAGCGTTCTTCAACGCCGGCTGTGGTATCCAGCTGCACGGCGGCGTGGGGATTACCGCAGAGTACGATATTCAACTGTATTTCAAGCGTGCAAAATCGACCGAGACCCTGCTGGGCGACGCCGCCTGGCACCGGGAGCGGCTGGCGCGCCAGTTACTGGATGGAGAGGCGGCATGAAGCTGAGTTTCAGCCCCGAAGACGAGCAGTTCCGCGAGGAAGTCGCCAGTTGGCTGGCGGCCAATCTGGGCGGTGAATTCGAAGTTATCCGCGGGCGCGGTGGCCCGGGAGACGAGCACTCTTTCGTCGAGGAGCGCAAAGCCTGGGAACGGAAGCTGGCCGAGGGCGGCTGGACCTGTATCGGCTGGCCAGCGCAGTACGGCGGTCGCGGTGCCAGCATCGAGCAGCAGGTCATCTTCAATGAGGAATATGCCCGCGCCGGTGGTCCCGGCCGCATGGGTCATATCGGTGAGACCCTCACCGGCCCGACCCTGATCGCCTTCGGCAGCGAGGCACAGAAAGAGCGCTATCTGCCCGGCATCCGTGCCGGCAAGGAATTCTGGTGCCAGGGCTACTCCGAACCGTCCGCGGGTTCCGACCTGGCGAATGTGAAGACCAAGGCGCGGTTGGACGAGGCCAGTGGCCAGTGGCTGATCAACGGCCAGAAAGTCTGGACCTCCCTGGCCCATGAATCCCAGTATGTCTTCGTGATTGCCCGTACGGACCCGGATTCTGTGGCTCACAAGGGGCTGGGCTTTTTCCTGATGGCGATGGACCAGCCCGGCATCACCGTGCGCCCGATCGAACAGCTCACCGGCACCAGCGAGTTCAACGAAGTCTTTTTCGATGATGCAGTCTGCGCCGCGGACGACATCGTCGGCGCCCCCGGCGAAGGCTGGAAGGTGGCCATGGGCCTGCTGGGCTTCGAGCGCGGCGTCTCCACCCTGGGCCAGCAGATGCTGTTCCAGAACGAGTTCGACGAGATCGTCAGAATCGCCAGGGCCAACGGCGCCGCCCGCGACCCGGCCCTGCGCCAGCGTATCGCCGATGCCTACGTCGGCCTGCGCATCCTGCGCTTCAACAGCATGCGCATGCTGTCCGGCGGCGGTGACGATGGCAGCCTGCAGAAGGAAGCGATGATCTACAAGCTCTACTGGTCGACCTGGCACCGCAACCTGGGCAAGCTGGCCATGGACGTGCTTGGCGCCGAGAGCGAGATCATCGCTGCTGCCCCCTACGAGCTGACCCGGCTGCAGTCCCTGTACCTGTTCACGCGCGCCGACACCATCTATGGCGGCACCAACCAGATCCAGCGCAACATTATCGCCGAACGCGCGCTGGGCATGCCCCGCGAACCGCGCGGGTAGGCGCCCTGGCCAAAAGGAGAATTCGAATGGCACTGAAAGAACCACCACCCTATGTCGCCGGCCACAACCTGCTCGCTGGCAAGTCCGTCCTCATCACCGCAGCCGCTGGAGCCGGCATTGGCTTTGCCGCCGCCACCCGCGCTGCGGAAGAGGGCGCCCGCGCAGTGATGATCAGCGATATCCACGAGGGCCGCCTGGCCAAGGCCGTGGAACAACTCAAGGCGGATACCGGCCTGGAAGCTGTTTACGGCAAGCTTGCGAATGTCACTATTGAAGAAGAAGTGCAGTCACTGATCGACGAGGCCGAGGAAAAAATGGGCGGCGTCGACGTGCTGATCAACAACGCCGGCCTCGGCGGCACAAAACTGCTGGTCGACATGACCGACGAGGAGTGGAGCCGGGTACTCGACATCACCCTCACCGGCACCATGCGCATGACCCGGGCCATGCTGCGCAAGATGCAGCCCCGCGGCGCCGGCGTGATCGTCAACAACGCCTCCGTCCTCGGCTGGCGCGCGCAGAAGGAACAGTGCCACTACGCCGCCGCCAAGGCCGGCGTCATGGCCCTGACCCGCTGCTCTGCCCTGGAAGCCGCCGACCACGGCGTACGCATCAACGCGGTATCACCGTCTATCGCGTTCCACGAGTTCCTGAAGAAGACCACGCCGATGGAGCTGCTGGAGGAGTTGGCGGCTAAAGAGGCGTTCGGGCGTGCGGCGGAGGTGTGGGAGGTCGCCAATGTGATGATGTTCCTGGCGTCGGACTACTCCGGCTACATGACCGGGGAGGTCGTTTCCTGTTCCAGTCAGCGTTCGTAGCTTGGTCCTTTTTTCCGGATACTATTGGCTAGGTGCAAGCGTTCCGGAGCCGGCGGCCCGTTACCGCCTTGCGGGACACGCCGTAAATACGTCCATGTAGGCTCGGATGCCTAGGCGGCCCCGCGCATCCATGTCGCATACGGTCCCGCAAGGCGGTAACGGCCCGCCGGCTCCTGCCTTCACTACCAGTAGCAGCATCGGCGAGTGGTGGTGAATACGACTCTCCATACTTCCTATTGGCGCTACCGGTAGGAGCCGGGTCCTGTCAGGGCTTTCTGGGACCGTTGCGCGCATGGATGCGCGCACCGAGCCCCCATGGATGGGTTCACGGCGTGTCCCGGAAAGCCCTGACAGGAACTGGTTCCGGGACGCGTCCCGGAAATGGTGAGAGTCAATCCAGCACCTTCGCCGGCTTTGGCGCTCAACAACAGACATTTGAAAACAGAGGAGGAACACAATGAGAGGCGCAGTGGATGACCGGTGGCTGCCTGCGACGCCTGAAGTGGCGCCGGAAGAGGAAAAAGACTAGTTGCTAAAAGTATCCTGTGGGATACAATAAGTGCATGCCGAACTTGAGCAACACCATCAACGAATACACCGATGAGCGAGGTAAGAGTCCCTATGCCGAATGGCTTGCCGACTTGCGTGACGCTCGAGCCAAGGCCAAGGTCATAATCCAGGTGGATAAAATGGAGCTGGGCCTGTTCGGTGACTCGCAGCCCATAGGCGATGGCCTCAGCGAGTTGAGAGTCCACTATGGGCCCGGTTACCGGGTGTACTACAGCAAGGAAGGGCGGCAGGTATACCTGCTGCTCTGCGGCGGTGACAAGTCCACCCAGGCCAAAGACATCAAGCAGGCGAAATCTTACTGGCAAGATCACAAGCGGAGGAATCCTCATGGCGCGTAATATAAGAGTGACCCACAACGAGCACCTGCGCGATCCCGAGGTTGCGGCGGAATACTTGAGCGAAGCGCTGGAAGACGGCGACGCGGCGGTTATTCTGATGGCTTTACGCAATGTCGCCGAAGCCCAGGAAGACGGCATCACTGGCCTGGCGAATCGCTCCCACCTTGGCCGTGAAAGCATGTACAAAATGCTCTCGGCGAGTGGCAACCCCAAACTGTCCAGCTTCACCAAAGTGGTACATGGGCTTGGGTTGAAGCTGAAAGTTGAGAAAGACACGACTCCCCACCGTGCGGCCTGACGTTCTATTGGGCGCAGCAGGCGCGCAGCCTGAAATTAACTCAGCAGGAGACAACAATGAGAGACGCAGTAATCGTCAGCACCGCCAGAACCCCCATCGGCAAGGCCTTCCGCGGCGCC
>JBGTGB010000011.1:0-13625 GCA_041746975.1 Haliea sp.
TGCGCTTCGCCGCCAGTTCGAACAATCGCGCCAGCTTCTTGCCATTGGTGGCATCCATGGAGCCGGCGCGGACTGTGAAATCATGGCCGTAAATGGCGACATCGCGGCCGTTGACCTTGATCAGGGCTGTCACCAGAGAAGCACCGTCGAGATTCGGTCCCCAGTTCTGGTACAGGACCGTGGGCGCTGCATCTGCCAGATAGTCAATGCGCTCCCATATTGTCATCCGGTTTTTCTGGTGCTGGCGCTGGGTGTTGCGCACCCCCGCAGCGCGTAGCGGACGCTGCTGCAGTTCCCAGCCGGCCTTCAAGGCTTTTTCATACAGGCCCGGTTCCGAGGCCAGCTGGCCGGGCACCTTGAACTCCTGTTCATCAACAGTGGCGAAGGGGTTATCCAGAGAGGCAATCAGGTCGGTCTCAGTGCTTGTTTTCATTCTGGTATCCATGCTGGTGCAATGCCGGTTCCTGAAGAGCCGGCCACTGCCTCTACTTTCTGTCCAGGTTCCCGGGTTTACTTGGGACGTTGGCCGGGCTTACGATGGTACCCCGGCTCAAATTCGGCGCACCACATTAATTCCAAGGCGTGGGAATGTCAATTTAACGGCCAGCTAACGCGACAGCGAAAGATACCGCATATGCCCTGCCCTGCCCCCTCCCACATGACGTATTGCGTAGTTAATCGCCACTTCATTTACGCAAATACTCAGCGTCAACATGGTGTGGAAGCGGCCACCGGCTGCGGTGAACGCGGATGAACCTGCACCTTGATGAGCTCGGCTGGCAGCCCGACAGCGCACGCCTGTTTGCCACCCTGCGCGACCTCCCGTTTCCGGTCTGGCTGGATAGCGCCCAGCCCTGGGCCGGCAATGGCCGCTACGACATTCTGGTGGCGGCGCCGAACGCCGACACGCCTGACGCACCGGATGCCGAAGCGCCCGCAGGCGCATGGCGCAGCTACTTCGACAGCCTGGCCCAGTACCATCGCGAAAGCTACGCCGGTATCCCTCCAGCGGGGCAGCGCCTGCCTTTCTGCGGTGGCCTGCTGGGCTACCTGGGCTATGAACCCGGCAACGCCCTGCACGGTGTGAAACATTCGCAAGCGGCTGCGGCAATAACGCCCGCAGCGCATATTGGCGCCTACGACTGGTGCCTGATTCAGGACCATCTGCTGCGGCGCTCTGTGCTGGTATCCCTGCCCTGGGTGAGCCCGACTACCCGCCGGGCGCTGCGCCTGCGACTGGAATCAGCGAAGGGACCAGCAACCGACACCGACGGCTTCAGGCTGCTTGGCAGCTTTGCGCCGAGCATCAGTCGCGATGACTACCGTGCAGCCTTTGCCCGCATCCAGGACTACATCCGGGCCGGAGACTGCTACCAGGTCAACCTGACGCAGCGCTTCGAGGCGCCGTTCAGCGGAGATCCCTTCCAAGCCTACCAGGTACTGCGCGAAGTCGCGGCGGCCCCATTCTCCGGCTACCTGCAGCTGGCCGAGCAGCAGGCGCTGTTATGCCTCTCCCCGGAAAGATTCCTCTCCCTGCAGGGGCAGCAGGTTGAAACCCGTCCCATCAAGGGTACCCGACCGCGCTTCGCCGATGCGGATCGCGACCTGCGCAGCGCCCGCGAGCTGCGCGACAGCCCCAAGGATCGCGCGGAAAACCTGATGATCGTCGACCTCCTGCGCAACGATCTTGGTCGCAGCTGCGTACCCGGCAGCATCCACGTCGACCAGCTGTTTGCCCTGGAAACCTACCCGACCGTCCACCACCTGGTCAGCACCATTCGCGGCGAGCTCGCTCCCGACCGCGGCCCCCTGGACCTGCTGCGCGACAGCTTCCCCGGCGGCTCCATCACCGGAGCCCCCAAACGCCGCGCCATGCAGATCATCGCCGAGCTAGAACCCCACAGCCGCGAAGCCTACTGCGGCTCGCTCCTATACATCAGTGCCGATGGCCACATGGACAGCAATATCGCTATTCGCAGCCTGCTCGCCAGTGGCGGTAGTCTGCGCTGTTGGGGGGGTGGGGGTATTGTGGCGGATTCGGAGGTGGATCAGGAGTATCAGGAGACTTACGACAAGGTGGGGCGGTTTCTCAGCACTTTGGAGCAGCGGTTCAGGTAGTTGCGGGTTCGGACCTTAGTAAAGTCTGTTCCATGAGGATTTTTGGAAAGTTCGCAATTGTGACTACGGTCAGGAGCGCCCTGTGGGTGAGGGCCTTGCGGGACTCGCCGCAAGTACATCCATGTAGGCTCGTATCGCGCATCCATGCGCTCAACGGTCCCGCAAAGCCCTCACCCACAGGCCACCCTCCAGCACCGAGTACATCGAACCTGAAAACAAACCGTGGCCCCGAACAATTTACCCGTGACTGCTTCCGGAAAGCCTGAATTCACTCGAGAGGTGAAGCGCTGTCCATGCTGCGGCCTCCCGGGACCGTTGACGGCATGGATGCCGTCACCGAGCCTACACGGACGTATTCACGGCGTGTCCCGGGAGGCCGCAGGATGGACAGCGCACATCCGAAGCGCCAATTGCACCGCGCCCGTAATCTGGGAGCCAATGCTTCCGTTTAGATCGTGAGCGGCCTGTTGCTGGCATCGACGAATGCCTGTTTCAGCGCCGGAAAGTCATGCACCGCCTGAAACTGCGGAAACTCGTCGATCACATTCTGCGGCGCATGGAACAGGATGCCGACTTCGGCCTCGCCCAGCATCGTGGTGTCGTTGTAGGAGTCGCCGGCGGCGATGATGCGGTAGTGGAGGCTGTGCAGGGCCTGCACGGAGGCGCGCTTGGGGTCTTTCTGGCGCAGTTTATAGTCGACCACGCGGCCGCTGGCGTCCACTTCGAGTCGGTGGCAGAACAGGGTTGGCCAGCCGAGCTGGCGCATCAGCGGGGCGGAAAACTCGTAGAAGGTATCGGAGAGGATGATTACCTGGAAGCGTTCGCGCAGCCAGTCTAGGAAGTCGGCGGCGCCGGGCAGGGGCTCGAGGGTGGCGATCACTTCCTGGATGTCGTCGATTCTGAGGCCATGCTGGTCGAGGATGCGCAGGCGCTGTTTCATCAGCACGTCGTAATCGGGAATGTCCCGGGTGGTGGCGCGCAATTCGGGGATTCCGGTACGTTCGGCGAAGGCGATCCAGATTTCCGGTACCAGTACGCCTTCAAGGTCCAGGCAAGCCAATTCCACGTGTCGTTCTCCCAGCTAGATCAGAAAGCCGCTAAATCTACCCAAGGGCGACGGCAGCCACAAGCGCGGCGCGGCTAAAAAGTCAGTAAACGGGAAGTTCGATGTGGGAGAACAGCTCGTCGAGTTCGGTCTTGCTCGGATGGGAGAAGGCCTCCTGCACGACGTCCCGGGTCAGGTGCGGAGCAAAATCCTCGATAAAGTCGTACATGTAGCCGCGCAGAAAAGTGCCCCTGCGGCAGCCAATCTTGGTGATGCTGCTGGCAAACAATTTGCTGGCATCCAGCGGTACCAGGTCGGCATCGGCGCGCTCGTCGTAGGCCATGGCGGCGACAATCCCGATGCCCAGGCCGAGGCGGACATAGGTCTTGATCACGTCCGCATCGGCCGCCGTGAACACCACCCTCGGCACCAGGCCGCGGGCGACGAAGGCCTCGTCCAGCTTGGAGCGGCCGGTAAAGCCAAACACATAGGTCACGATGGGATGCTCGGCTACGTCCTCCAGGGTCAGCTCGGAAAGCTGGGTCAGGGGATGGTTGCGAGGCACCAGCACGCAGCGGTTCCAGCGATAGCAGGGCATCATGATCAGGTCGCTGAACAGTTCCAGCGCCTCAGTCGCGATAGCGAAATCGACGGTGCCGTCGGCTGCCAGCTCGGAAATCTGCATCGGGGTACCCTGGTGCATGTGCAGGGACACGTCGGGATAGCGCTCGATAAAAGAGCGAATCGTGGCCGGCAGAGCATAGCGGGCCTGGGTGTGGGTCGTGGCAATGGAGAGGCTGCCCTTTTTCTCGTTGGAATATTCCTGGGCGACCTGCTTGATGCTCTCGACCTTGCGCAGCACCTCGCCAGCCGTCTTCAGAATCGCTTCCCCAGCAGGGGTCACATGAGTCAGGTGCTTGCCACTGCGGGCAAAGATCTCGACCCCCAGTTCGTCCTCCAGCAAGCGGATCTGCTTGCTGATACCCGGCTGTGAGGTGTAAAGGCTTTGGGCGGTCGCCGAGACATTGAGTTCGTGGTGAGCCACTTCCCAGATATAGCGCAGTTGCTGCAGTTTCATCGCCTGGCATACTCCCTGAGCGCTGCCCGGTCTCATGCTGGGCACACAACGCTTATGAAGAATAGTATTTAAGGGGGCAGTTTGCCAACAGCAATGGAATAACGAATCGAAAGTTTTTCAGTTGTTGGCCACCCCATGGGGCACGTGACCGGTGGCGACGTGCGGACCGGCCAATTGGCAGTGTGTTTCCTGATCATCGAAGAATACATCGGCCTGGTAGGCACGCAAAAACTCGGTTTTGTTGAGCCCCCCGAGAAATATCGATTCGTCTATGCGGATGTTCCAAGCGCGCAGGGTGCGGATCACCCGTTCGTGGGCCGGCGCCGAGCGGGCGGTCACCAGTGCGGTACGGATCGGCGCTTCGGTGGCAGGAAACGCCTGCTGCAACCGGTGCAGGGCTGCAAGGAATGGTTTGAAGGGGCCGCCGCTAAGGGGCGTTCTTGCCGCTGCCTGCTCACTGGCGGTGAACGCCTCCAGACCCTCGGTCTTGTACACCCGCTCGGCCTCGTCGGAAAAGACCACTGCATCACCATCGAAAGCAAACCGGAGCTGGTCCGAACTGCTGGTTCCGCCCTTGTTGGACACCAGGGTCGCGGCGGCAACGCCACAGTTGAGGGCGTAGCGCACGTCCTCCGCCTCGTTCGACAGGAACAACTGGCAGCCGAAGGCGTTAATGTAGCGCCAGGGACTTTCACCGCCACAGAAAGCAGCGCGGCTGATGGGCAATTCAAAATGCTGGATGGAGTTGAACACCCGCAGGCCGGTATCGGCACTGTTGCGGGATAGCAGCACCACCTCGACCTGCGCGTTGTCACCGAGCAGGGTGTTCAGCCGCAGCAGCTTCTGTACCACCGGGAACGCTTCCCCGGGCTGCAGCGGCTCCTCTTCATGGGCTATCTGGTACTCGGAATAGGCCTTGAGACCGTCCTGCTGGAACACGCGATGACTTTCGTCCAGGTCAAACAGCGCCCGGGAAGAAATCGCAATCACCAGTTTATTGGCGGCGTCTGCGGTAGCCATTAGCTTGCCTCCGCTTTGAAGTATTCCCGGCTGATGCTGAACACCAGGGGTGCAAGCAGCAGTAGCGCGATCAGGTTGGGAATGGCCATGAAGGCATTGAGTGTATCGGCAATCAGCCACACCAGTTCCAGTTCGATCAGGGTCCCCACCGGGATCGCGGCCACCCACGCTAGGCGAAACGGGAGGGTGGCACGCACCCCGAACAGGAATACCGCACAGCGCTCTCCGTAGAAAGACCAGCCGATCATGGTGGTGAACGCGAACAGGCACAGCCCCAGGGTGACCACGTACTGACCACCCGGCATGCCCCCGGCGAAGGCCATGGAGGTCAGGCTGGCACCGCTGACGCCGGAGGGCAGCACGTCCATGATCACGATCACCAGACCGGTCATGGTGCATACCACCAGGGTGTCGATGAAGGTGCCGAGCATCGCGATCATGCCCTGCTGCACCGGCTGGTTGGTGCGGGCGGCAGCATGGGCAATAGGCGCGCTGCCCAGGCCCGCCTCGTTGGAGAACACCCCGCGGGCAACGCCGAAGCGGATCGCTGCCCAGACCGTGGCGCCGGCAAAACCACCTGCTGCGGCGGAGCCCGTAAACGCGGCTTCAACAATGGTGGCGACCGCGGCCGGTACCTGACTGATGTTCGCCACCAGGACTATAAATCCCATCAGGATATAGCTCAGGGCCATGAACGGAACCAGCCAGCTGGCGACACGGGCGATACGCCGCACCCCACCAAGAATCACCGCCGCCACCAGCACCATCAGCACCAGCCCGGTCGCCAGTGGCGGCACTGCAAAGGAATCCTGCAGCACCTGGGACACGGAGTTGGACTGCACGGTATTGGCAATACCGAAGCCGGCCAGCGTGCCGAAAATGGCAAAGGTCCAGGCCAGCCAGTGCCAGCGCTTGTGCAGGCCATTGCGGATGTAGTACATGGGGCCGCCGCTGTAATTGCCGGCGGCATCCTGTTCCCGGAACCGTACCGCGCAAACCGCTTCGGCGTACTTGGTCGCCATGCCTACCAGGGCGGTGATCCACATCCAGAACAGCGCACCCGGGCCGCCCAGTACCAGGGCCGTGGCCACCCCGGCGATATTGCCCGTGCCGATGGTTGCCGAAAGAGAGGTCATCAGGGCGCTGAACGGCGAGATGTCGCCCTCACCCTGCCCCTCCCTGCCCTTCAGCAGGAGCGCAAACGCGCGTGGGATATTGCGCAAAGTGAGAAAGCGCAGGCCGATAGTGAGATACAGGCCGGTCCCCAACAGCAGGACCAGCATCACCGGCCCCCAGGCCCAGCTATTGATGGTGGTGATCAGGTCGCTCATTGATGCCCGCCCCTTGCTTCAGCCAGGCGCCCCGCCGCCGCTGAAATTGAACTGCTGTGCCTGCGGGAAGACCCCGAAGACACCCCCTGTATGCAGAAACACAATATCGCGACAGTCGTGGAAGCGCCCGCCCTCAATTTCAGCGAGCATGCCCTGAAATGCCTTGCCCGTATAGACCGGGTCCAACAGGAGTCCTTCCAGCGCCGCCAATTCCGCAATCAGCGCGAACACCTCGGGCCCGGCAACACCGTAACCGTCGCCGACGTACCCGTCCAGCACACGGGGTTCCGGGTCTATCGCAGGTACGCCGGGAAACCGGGCTTGCCAGTCCGCACTGTCCGCAGCCACCTTGTCCAGGAAGTACTGTTCGTCATCGCAGACATTGACGCCCCATACGGTCAAGGGCAGTTCGTAAAGCCTGGCGCCGAGGGTCAGGCCTGCCTGCGTGCCGCCGGAGCCGGATGCGGTCACCAGGTGGGCACTGTCGATGCCCGCGGCCGTCAGTTCCAGAGCCAGCTCTTCACAGGCAGCAATATAGCCCCAGGCCCCGAGGCCGTCACTGCCACCCGTGGGGATTACCAGCGCCTTACGGCCGAGGCTTGCGTAGTGTTCCTGCCAATGCGCGAACAGCTCCGGCAGCTCGCTGACATACTGACGCTTGGGGTAGCAGTTGATGGTGGCGCCTGCGAGTTGGTCGAGCAGAAAGTTGCCCTCGCTGCTGGCGGGCTCATCTCCGCGCAGTAGCAGATGGACCGCGAGTCCGCGCTGGGCGCCGGCAAAGGCAGTGGCGCGGCAATGATTGCTCTGCAAGCCGCCGCAGGTGATCAGCGTGTCGCACCCTTCCGCCAGGGCGTGGGCGATAATGAACTCGAGTTTGCGGACCTTGTTGCCACTGAGCAGGCAGCCGCTCAGGTCGTCGCGCTTGACCCAGAGTCGGTGACCTTGCCCCCAGCGTTCGCTGGCCCGCGCGAGGAACTGCAGCGGGGTGGGCCGGCGAGCCAGTTCAACCCGCGGCGGTAGCTCGATGCCGGCCATCAGGCAATGGACTTGAGGGTTCCCTTCGGCAGTACGGCGTGGACATGAATGCGCTGGAACTTCAACTCCACGTTATTGGCAACGTTCAGCACCATGTAATTGTCGTCCAGGCTGGTGATCCGGCCCAGGATGCCGGAACTGGTGACCACCTCATCGCCCTTGCCCAATGCCGATACCATCGCCGCGTGCTCTTTCTGCCGCTTGCGCTGGGGGCGGATGGCTATGAAATAGAAGAGAGCGAAAAGGCCTACGAGGAAAACAATCTGAAACATTTCACCGCCACCGGCGGGGGCGCCCTCGGCCTGGGCATGGGCACTGGCAATGAACAAACTCATGGAAACTCCTGATTATTGGCTGTATATGAAAGGCAGTTGTGAGAGGCGCAAATGTACAGTGAATCCCCTGCTCCTGCAATGTGAACGGCGGCTCAGGCGCGTAGCTTGAGGTCGTATTCCATGATCTGCGGTGCGTGGTCGGAAAAGCGCTGGGCCTTGTAGATTTCGGCCCGCCTGACCACCGAAGCAAGGCCCGGCGTGATCATCTGGTAATCCAGCCGCCAGCCCACGTTCTTGTCCCAGGCCTGGCCGCGGTTCGACCACCAGGTGTACTGCTCTGGTTCCTGGTTCACCAGCCGGAAGGAGTCGATATAGCCAAGCTCAGCGTACACCCGGTCCAGCCACGCGCGCTCTTCGGGCAGGAAGCCGGAGTTTTTCTGGTTCGCCCTCCAGTTTTTCAGGTCAATGGGCTGGTGGCAGATATTCCAGTCCGCACAGATGATGAACTCGCGGCGCCTGCGGCGCAGGCCGCGCAAATGCTCATAGAACTGCTCCATGAAATCGAATTTCTTCGCCTGCGCAGCTTCGCTGCTGGAACCGGAGGGCATATACAGGGATATCACCGTGACTCCGTTGTAGTCCGCCTGCAGGTAGCGGCCCTCCGTGTCCGCCGATTCCCAGCCCAGGCTGGTCACCACCGCCCGCGGCTTCTCCCGCGAATAGAGCGCGGTGCCGCTATAGCCTTTCTTGAGGGCATCGTTGTAGAAACAGTGGTAGCCCGCGGGGCTGAAGACCGGATCCGTGAGTTGCTCCTCCTGAGCCTTGGTTTCCTGGATGCAGACTACGTCCGCGTCCTGCTGCGCCAGCCATTCGAAGAAACCCTTGCGGGCGGCAGCGCGAATGCCGTTGGTGTTGCAGGTTACGATCGTCGCCACGGTGCACCCCGGACAGCACAAAGGGCGGCAGTGTAACGGAATGGACCAGCCTGCTTCAATTCGCGCCCCGCGTCCGCCGCCAGTGCCCCAGACTGTCCGGCTTGTGTATCATCCACCGCTCGCCAGACCGACGACGACCGGGAGCCCAAGAACGCCATGAATGAAGTCGCCGCAATCAGCACCCGCCTGCGAACCGCCCGCGAGCAACTGACCGCGCCCGGTGCGCCCTTCGAACTGGATACCCGGGTCGTCAACGGCATCGAATTGCGCTGCTATCGCAACGCGCCGTCCGACCTGGCCACGGCACTTGCCGCTGGCCGCAGTCATGCGGACAGAACCGCCATCACCTACGAGGATGAACGCTACAGCTTCAGGGAGTTCTTTGCCGCGGCGGACCGCTTTGCCCACTATCTCGTCCAGGAAGCCGGCATCAGGCCCGGTGACCGCATCGCGATTGCCATGCGCAACTACCCGGAGTGGATGTTTGCCTTTGTTGGCGCGGTCTCGGTGGGCGCGGTGGTCGTGCCCCTGAACAGCTGGGGCCGGGCGGAGGAGCTGAGCTACGCCCTCGGCGACGCCGGCGCCAGGCTGGTGGTCTGCGACCCGGAGCGATTGGCGCTGGTCAGCCCGCGGTTGCCGGAATTGGGCTGCACCGCCATTGTGGTGCGCAGCGCCGGCACCGACACCGGTGGCGCAAAAACCTGGGAGACCACCCAGGATTGCCCTGCAGAATGCCCGCAAGTTTCGATCAGTCCAGATGACCTGGTGATGATCATGTACACCTCGGGGACCACCGGCAAACCCAAGGGCGCCGCCTCGACCCACTTTGCCATCGCCCAGGCCCTGTACAACTTCGAACTGATGGCCTACATGTCGGCCATGGCCAATCCGGAACTCATCGGCCAGATGATGTCCTCGGGCTTCGAGCCCTCTACCCTGCTGTCGGTGCCCCTGTTTCACGTCTCTGGCTGCTACGCCGTGTTTCTGCTGAACCTGCGCGGCGGGCGCAAGACCAGCATCCTCTATAAGTGGGATCCGGTGGACGCGCTCAAGGTTATTGAACGCGAGCGTATTACCGTATTCACCGGCGTACCCGCGATGACCATTGCGATGCTGGAATCGCCCGAATTCGAGCGCACGGATACCAGCAGCCTGTATTCGCTGGGCGCGGGCGGCACTGCCTGCCCGCCACACCTGAAAGACCTGATTTACGGCAAGATACCCCACGCCTATCCGGGCACCGGTTACGGCATGACCGAGACCAATGCCACCGGCAGCAGCTGCACCGGCGAGGCCTACCGGGTTTGTCCCACCGCCGCCGGCACCCTGTCGCCCATCGTCGACATGCGCGCGATTGACGCCGCTGGCAACGCGATACCGCCGGGCGAGGCAGGGGAACTGACGATACGCAGCCCCACCAATGCGCGGGAATACTGGAACCTGCCCAAGGCAACGGCGGAAACCTTCGTCGACGGCTGGGTGCGCACCGGCGATATTGGCTATGTGGACGAATACGGTTTCGTTTATGTTGTGGACCGGATCAAGGACATGGTGATCCGCAGCGGGGAAAACATTTACCCGATCGAAGTGGAAGGCGTTATCACTGCCCACCCACAGGTACGCGAGGCTTCCGTGTATGGCCTGCCACATCCGGAACTGGGAGAAGAGCTTGCCGCCACCGTGCATGGCGATCCGAACCTGCAGCCGGAGGAGCTGGCAGCGTACCTGAAGGAGCGCCTGGCGGGATTCAAGGTTCCTACCCAGTGGCTACTGACGGCGGAGCCACTGGCTCGCAATGCCACCGGCAAGTTGCTGAAACAGGACATCCGCTCGCGGCACCTGGAGCAGTGGCCCCACTCCTGATGCCGCTGCCAGCCGCCGGCCGGCCTCCGCATGATGAAACCCCGGAGCAGGATCCGCTGACCTCAGTCGCTGGGGCCTGCGCCAGTCACCATGGAGCGCGCCCGACGCGAGAACGCCTTGGCGTCCTCTGTTTTCTTCGCGTCCATCAGCTCGGCAATATCCACCGGCACCTTGACCCCGGCGCGGGCGCGAGGCCGCTCGGAGATAGCCCCCATCCAGCGTGAGAGATTATCCAGGCCCTCAATAGAGATGCCCGACCAACGGTGCGTTCTGACCCAGGCCCAGTTCGCCATATCGGCGATGCTGTAGTCCCCGGCGAGGAACTCGCTCTCCCCCAGACGGTTGTCCAACACTTCAAACAAGCGCCGGCCTTCAGTCTGGTAGCGGTCGATGGCAGGCTGGATTTTCTCCGGGAAGTAGCGATAGAACACGTTGGCCTGGCCCATCATCGGGCCGATGCCGCCCATCTGGAACATAAGCCACTGCAGTACCCGGGAGCGGCCGCGCACATCGGTGGGCAGAAACCTGCCGCTCTTTTCCGCCAGGTAGACCATGATCGCCCCGGACTCGAACACCGCAAAGTTGTCCTGATCGCGGTCAGTGATCGCGGGGATGCGGCCATTGGGACAGACACGGAGAAACTCCGGCGTTTTCTGCTCCCCGGCGCTGAGATCGATGGTGTGCACCTCGTAGGGAATCTCCATCTCTTCCAGCGCGATCGACGCCTTGTAACCGTTGGGCGTTGGAGCGCTGTACAGGTCGATCATGGCTCTGCCTTTTACAGGTTCATGAAATCCGGTGCGTTGAACACCCAGCTCTTTTCTTCGACGCGACGCACTATGCGCCAGCCGGCGGACGTGCGGCGGTATTCGTCAACGTACCACAGCCCGATCAGGAACACCTGACGGCCACCCTCAGGTAGATTCATTTCCATCGGATTGAAACACATCACCCGTCCCGTTGCGCTGTCGCCGTCCACCTTGAATTGCAGGTTGGCATTGAGATGCTGGGAGTTGGGGAAGATTTCATCAGCCACTGCCTGCTTCAGGTAGGCGATGGTTTCCTCCAGATTGCCCACCGAGCCACCGAAGGCGGAGTAGTCGATATGGGCGTCCTCGGTAAACACCTCGCGCAGGGCATCAAAGGACTTGGTGTCGATCAGGTGCGAATAGAAAAAGACTAGATCCTGCAGTTCCAGCCGATCGGAAAGTTCCTGTTGTGACAGCATTGTGGTTTTCCTCGTTATGGTTTTATCGGTTCAGTTTGACAATCAGAAGTCCAGCGGCAGCGTCATGTGCTGCTGGTACATGCGGTCCCGGTGAGCCAGCAAGCGGGGCGTCAGCCAGCGGGCGGTTTCCTCGGCACCGGATTCGTAGAAGCCGCGCACGTACTCAGGCATCGGGTTGACCTCCGGCGGCAGGGGATTGACCATACCGGCGAAGTTGGCCCAGTAAAAATCTATCGCGCTGACGCTCTCCCCTACAAACCACTCGCGCCCGGCTGCTTCCTGTGCCGCGAGGCGTTGGTCCAGCAGTCCGGCGATGGCCGCCATTTTCGCACCTGCCGCAGCCGCACCGGCAGCGCTCCAGGCATATTTAGCCGCCATCCTCGCAATGCTCTCCGGGGGTTCAGCCATGCTCATACCGGGGGTGAACAGCTGTAAACGCCGCTGCCAGCCGAATCCATCCACGCCGGCGATCAAGGCCGATAAACCCAGAACCTCGGCCCGCAGCGCGGGATCCTCGGGCAGCAGGGCCGGCTGGGGTGCCAGCCGCTCGGCCAGGTGCAGGAGGTCCAGCCAGTGACAGACGGGTGGGAAGTCGTTGTAGACCGCCACCGGCGCCGAGGTCTGCCCGGTCCACGCCTGCAGGGCCTTGTTTTCGCCACCGCCCTCCTGGCGCACGGGCAGGTACTCGAGCCCTTTGAAATCGAACAGGGACTTGGCAGTCTCGCCCCAGGGCCCGGGCACACCCGCGCTCAGCACCAGGCGCAGGCCTGGGGCATTGATCGCATCTTCAACCTCGACATAGTCCATCGTTGTGCTCCTTCTCAGGTATCCAGCTTGAACACGCGAAGGGCATTTTCACGCAGGAATTTAGGCCATACCTCATCACGGAACGGTACATCCGGCATCTCGCTGAAAATCCGGTCCAGGGACAGCCCCATGGGGAAATAGCCCGCATACATCACCTGATCCGACCCGCGGGTGTTGGCGAAGTGCACGATGTCCTTCGGGTAGTGCTTGGGGGCGAAGGCGCTGGTCATGTAGTGCAGGTTCGGATACTTGAGCATCAGCTTCCAGGCGACATCGGTCCAGGGCTCGCAGCCATGGCGGGTGACAATATTCAGCTCCGGGAAGAACCACAGCACCTCATCCAGCAGTTCCACCTTCTGCGGCCCGAAGGGCAGGCGCGGACCGGGGATGCCCATGCACGGGCAGAACGGAATATCCAGCTCCACCAGCTTGGAGTAGATCGGGTACCACTTCTTGTCATTCACCGGCACCGGCGGGCAGATCATCGCCGGGGATGCGGTCACTGCCTTGATATCGAACTCCTCCTTCAGCGCAACGATGGTGCGCACTTCATCCATGCCGTTATTGGGGTTGGCTTCATAGCAAGCAAAGAATCGGTCCGGAAAACGGCGCAGGGCCTCCTTGTGCTGCTCAGCGTAGGGGCCGATGCCGATCATCGCGCGCTGGATATTGTGTTTGTCCATCTGCGCGATGGTGTAGGCGACGTAGTCCTCCTGGCCATCGATCTTGGGGATGTCCTTGAACATGTACTGGGCGGGCATCTTGAACATCTCATGGCTCTCCTTGTCCATGAGCATCGGCTTGATCCACTCGTAGAAGTGGCTGTTGTCGTCGCCGGGCACGGCCAGCATCAGGTCAATGACGCCAATATCTTTCGGCATGGGCATTGC
>JBGTGB010000012.1:0-31668 GCA_041746975.1 Haliea sp.
CCACGTGGGCCGCGTTGGCGATGGCGCCGAAACCCAGCACTTCTATCAGGCCCACCATACATAGCACCAGCCAACCCACCATCAACAGCATGATGGGCCGGCTGGGCTCGAAGGCCCAGCGCGGCTGCAGGCGGGCACCGACGAAGCTGAAGCCAAGCAATCCATACACCACGCCGGACATGCCACCGAAAATGGATGGCCCCCCGAGCAGGTACTGGCAGGCATTCGAGACCAGGGCAATAGCAATAAACAACCCGAGCATGTGCACGGAGCCCAGGGTGCGCTCCACCTTGTTGCCCAGTTCCCACAGCCAAAGGCTGTTGAACACGATATGCAGCCAGCCGAAATGCAAAAACGCGGGGGTGAGCAAACGCCAGTATTCAGCGCCCATGCTGCCAAAGCTGATGGCTCCGCCCTGCAGGCTGAAGGGCGCAAAGGTGAACAGTGCCAGCCACTCCAGAGGTGCGCGCAAGTACACCAGTAGAAAACCGGCCACACTGAGCGCCATCAGCAACAGGGTGACGGGCGCGGACAGCACTCGCTGCACGCTGGAAGCCCGCTGCCCCGCCGGGGACGCTCGTGGGACAATGTCCACCTGCAGGTCGCCCGCGCGCCAGGCCTCGTAAAGATTTCTCACTCCCTCGGCCTGGGCCTGATCAGCCACCTCAAGCACTTGCTCGCCCCCGGCTTCATAGACACGGTGTGGGACCCGCCGCTGTTGCAGCAGCACCAGAAAGGGCAGCAGATCTTCACTTGCCGGCACCCGTAGTACCGTGAAACCCCGCGCCATCAGTTCACCAGCGCTGTGCTCCAGCGCAGTTTGTCCCTGCAGCTGGCATAGAAACTGTGCCCGACCGGGTGCAACAGGGTCAGGCGGTGCGGCTTCTTGGTAATCACTACCGAGTCACCTGGACGCGCGGTCATATTGACCTGGCCATCGCAGGTGACCGGGGGATGGATCCGGTTGCGCTCGAGAATGTCCAGCCGCAGTTCACTGTTGCCGTCCACTACAATCGGGCGACTGGTCAGCGCATGAGGGAACATGGGCACCAGTACCACCGCGTCCAGAGTCGGGTGCATGATCGGCCCGCCGCCGGAAAGTGAATAGGCCGTGGACCCGGTGGGAGTAGAGATAATGAGGCCGTCTGCCCGCTGGCGATAGACAAAGACACCATTGATGTAGAGTTCAAATTCAATCATCTGCGCCGAGGTGCCGGAGTTGACCACCACGTCATTCAGGGCATCGGCACGTGCCACGGTCTTGCCGTTGCGCAGCACACGGGCATCGAGCAGGAACCGGCTCTCGCGCGCATATTCCCCCGCCAGCACCGCGGGCACCTGGGTATGTATGTCATCCGGGGTGATGTCGGTCAGAAAACCCAGCCGGCCGCGATTGACCCCCAGGACCGGGGTCTCGTACTTTGCCAGGGTTCGGGCGGCGCTCAACAGGCTGCCGTCGCCGCCAACAACGATCACCAGATCGCTGTCTTCGCCGATTTCATCCAGGGTCGCGCGGGGAATCCGGGTATCTGCCACCAGTTCACCGAGTCGGGTCTCCAGCACCAGTTCCTTGCCGTGCGCCTGCAGCAGGGCGATCAGTTCCTCCAGCACTTCCGCGAGACCATCCTGCTGGCTGCGCCCCACCAGGCCGATCCTGTCAAAACTAGTCTGCATAAGCGCACTGCCTTATTCGCAAGCGAACACCATTATAAACATACAGCAGGAGTACAGCCCACGCCGGGCAGTAGACGCTGGCGCCTAGGCCAGCCCGACATTGTTTTTTTGCAGAACCTGTTCCGCACGATAGCTTGAGCGCACGAACACGCCGGAGACTACCTCAAGAAAGCCCCGCGCCAGACCCCACTCCCGATACTGTTCGAACTCGCGGGGCGAAACGTAGCGCTCAATGGGATAGTGATTGACTGTGGGCTGCAGATACTGGCCCAGGGTGAGGATATCGACGTCGGCGGCGCGCAGATCATCCATGGCCTGCTGGATTTCCTCGTCGGTTTCCCCCAGGCCGAGCATCAGGCTGGTCTTGGTTAGCACCTCCGGACGATGGCGCTTGGCGTGCGCCAGCACCGCCAGTGTCTGCTCGTAGCTGGCGCGGGGGTCGCGCACGGGGTGGGTCAGGCGGCGCACGGTTTCCACGTTCTGGGCAAATACTGCAACGCCGGAGTCGACCACCGTCTCTACATCCGCCAGCACGCCGAGGAAATCCGGGGTCAGCGCTTCCACCGCGGTGTCCGGATTATCTGCCTTCACCCGACGGACACAGTCAGCGTAGTGCCCGGCGCCACCATCGGCCAGATCGTCGCGGTTGACCGAGGTCAGGACCACGTATTTGAGGCCCATTAGCCGCACCGACGCGGCGGTGTTGGCGGGTTCCTCCGGGTCCAGCCAACCCCTTGGGTTGCCGGTGTTGACTGCGCAGAAACGGCAGGCCCGGGTGCAGGTGTCGCCCATGAGCATTATGGTCGCGGTCCCCGCACTCCAGCACTCGCTCATATTGGGACACTTGGCTTCCTCGCATACCGTCGCCAGGCGATGGGCATGCACGATCTCCTTGACCTTTTCGTAACCGCTGCCACCCCGGACCCGGATCCGCAACCAGTCCGGCTTGGACAGGCGCTCACCGGCACTCGCGGATGCCTTGATACCATCCTTGATTGCGGTTATGCCGCGTTCGTTGACGAACTTGTTGCCGCTGGCCACCTGCACAGTGGGTATGAGTTTGTTGTCTGGCATGCCACGATCCTGTCACGGCGGCGCCACCCCGGTGCGACCCGCCTGTCCTAGGCTGGACATTATAGCGAACCCGGCACCACAAAGCAGCGTCGGGGTGGAGCGGCCTTGGCTACAACAATCGGGGTACTGCGCAGGGATCGGAGACCGGGGTATAGTTGCCGCTTTACCGTTTCAACGGGGATCATCGATGGCAACCGTCACCTTTTTCGGCGCGGCCCAGGAAGTCACGGGCTCCTGCCATCTGCTTGAATCTCCCGCCTGTGGTCGGGTGCTACTGGACTGCGGCCTGCGCCAGGGTGGTGACGCCGTAGAGCGGATCCACAACGAACGCTTCAGCTTCGATCCCACCCGTATCGACGCGGTCGTCCTGTCCCACGCGCACCTCGACCACTGCGGGATGCTGCCGCTGCTGGTCCACCAGGGCTTCCGCGGTCCCGTTTATTGCACCAGCGCCAGCGCTGACCTCCTGTCGATCATGCTCAGGGATGCGGTCGGGCTTTACCTGCGCGATCTGGAGCGCGAAAACCGGCGGGCAGAGCGCCGCGGGCGCAAGACCAGGCAGCCAGTCTACGATGAGCGCGATGTCGATAAAGTCCTGGGGCAGCTCAAGCCCTATCGATATGGCAAAACCTTCAAAATAGGGAATCACTGCCGGGTCTGCCTGCATGACGGCGGCCACATCCTCGGCTCCGCCATCGTCGAGGTGACTCTGGAGGAGAACCGGGGTGCCAGAACGCTGGTGTTCTCTGGCGATCTTGGGCGCAAGGGTTCCGTGTTGATGAATGATCCGCAAATGCTGGAGAAAGCGGACCTGCTGCTGCTGGAGAGCACCTACGGCGACCGCAATCACCGGGCAGAAGACGAAACCATGCAGGAATTGCAAACGGTGCTGCACGAAACCTGGGAGCAGGGAGGCAATGTATTGATTCCCGCCTTCGCGGTGGGGCGTACCCAGGAAATCCTGTTCCATCTCGGCCGCCTGCACTATGCGGGCCAGCTCGATGCCTGGCAGATCTTCCTCGACAGTCCTATGGCCATCGAGATAACCCGGGTCTACGATCGCTGGCTGGAGCTGCTGGATGACGAGGACATCCGCGAACTGTCAGCTGCAAACCGGGATTCACTGGCGGACTTTCTCCCGCGCCTGCAGCTGACGGCGGATACGGAGCAATCCATGGCCATCAATCGGATCAAGAGCGGAGCGATCATCATCGCTGGCAGCGGCATGTGTACCGGAGGGCGCATCCGCCATCACTTAAAACAGCGGATCTGGGACGCTCGCAACACGGTGATCTTTACCGGCTTTCAGGCCCAGGGCACTCTTGGCCGACTTCTGGTCGATGGCATGAAGACAGTAAAGCTGTTTGGGGAGGAGTATGTGGTAAAGGCGCGCGTGGAGACCCTGGGCTGCTTCTCCGCCCATGCAGGGCAGACTGAACTGGTCGCCTGGGCGGCCAATTTCAAGCCGACGCCGAGAATCGCCCTGGTACACGGCGAACCGCGGGCCCAGGATGCCCTTGCGGACAAACTGTGGGATGAGCTGCAGGTGCGGGCAGCGATACCTGCCGTCGGCGAATCCATCGCATTCTGAGGGTGCAGCCTCAATTAGCTCAGCCGGTGGCCAAAGGCTCGGTGTAGAACTGGCTATACCACTTGCGGAAGCGGGCTATGGGGCCGTCGCTGTCGCAGAGCACCGGCTGCGCCCGGAAGATCTTGTGCTCCCAGATCGGCTTGTCCTCAGCCAGCTGCTTGCAGATATCGCGGATAATGGCGGCGTTCACTCCGCCCTCCTTGACCTCGCCATTGACCTTCGGCTGGGTAAAGGCGAAGCGCACGTGCACGGTTTCATCGTCTACCGGGGTAACGTTGCCCATCAGGAAAGTGTCGGCGATGCCCTCGAAGCGGGTGAAGCCCTGCCCCGGGCCGATCCCCCTGGAAGTGATGCTGCCCTTGACCATACCCTTGGGCGTTTGCATATCCGCGCGCTGGATGCCAAGGGAATAGTGCTTGTCGTAGGTCAGATCAGTCTCGGGGAAGGTGGCGGTCTGATGCACATAGCGGAAGTGTGCGGAGTCAGCACCATTCTCAGCCATTTCCTGGCAGGCGGTCTTGATCGTCCACTCGAAGCGCTGCAGCGGCGCCCAGTCGTCGCTGTTGGCCTCGGGAAAGGACTCGACCTCCCACAGGGGCGCGGCGTTTTCCGGATGATACCAGGCATAAATCACCTGGTTGTCTTCCACTACCGGATAGGTTTGCAGGCACTGCTTGCCCTGGATTTTCGGCGGCATGTTTTTCGCGTAGGGCACTTCCGTGCAGTAGCCCTCGGCATTGAATTTCCAGGCATGAAACGGACAGACAATGGTTTCGCCCTCAATGCGCCCGCCCTGGCCACTGCTCTCATTGATGCCGTAACCGAGGTGTGCGCCCAGGTGGGGGCAGTAGGCATCAAGCAGCACCGGCTTGCCAGACTCGGTCCGAAACAGCACCAGTTCCTTGCCAAAATACTGCACCGCGCGGGACTGGCCGACGGCAAGTTCATCGCTGTAGGAAATCACGAACCAGCCAAACGGTATCGGCATGGGGGGACGGGGCTTGGGCATGACAGAACTCCTCGCGGGTTGGGACGGGCCACCGGGTCAGCGTTGCTGGGGGCTGGTCAACACAGGCATGATAGACGGTTTCCCCGCAGGTCTTAAGCCGCGCGGTACAAGCACTTGGACCGAGCGGCTGCGCCTCAGGCCAGAAGTTTCAGATTGCGGTCAGACCTGCCTGACGAGGACAAACGTCACCACGGGCGTTCATCAACAACGAGGTAACCATATGAATGAAACATTGATTCGCCGCTATTACGCGGCCTACAACAGCGAGGATCCCGAGGTACTCGCCCCCTTCTACCATCCGGATTGCATTCTGGAATCCCCTCAGGGCACACTACGGGGACGCGAGGCGATTCTGGATATGTACCAAGCTCTGGTAGCCATGTTCGAGGACCGCATGACCCCCACAAAAATCGTGGTCACCGGGAATGAGGCGCGGGTCACCATTGTCGATCGCTTTACCGCCCGCGCAGCCATAGGTGATTTCATGGGGCAATCCCTGGCGGCCGGTGAAAGTTTCGAGCTGCACCTCAAAGGACACTACCGCGCCGAACAGGACCAGTTCAAGGCAATCCGCATCGATTTAGCGGCATCCTGAGGGGGCCTCAGCAGGCCGCGGATGCTCAAATAGTAAAGAGGCTCGGGAGATTCAGCCAATGACAGACTCAACACTCGGCCCGCTCGGCATCTGGACCTGGCTGGACGGCCTCTCCTATCCCGATGCCATTGAGTTCGCGCGGCTCTGTGAGGAACTGGGATACGGTACCCTGTGGGTACCGGAGGCCGTTGGCCGTGACCCATTCGTGTTGCTGGCGGTGCTCGCCACAGAAACCCGGTCCCTTCGCCTGGCAACCGGGATCGCCAACATCTACGCACGCGATCCCATGGCGATGAACGCGGCGCGGCGCTCCCTGGACGAACTCAGCGGTGGACGCCTGGTACTGGGCCTGGGGGTATCCCACCCGGAGATGGTCAGCAGCCTGCGCCACCAGGAGTACGGCAAACCCCTGTCCACCATGCGCAACTACCTCAACGGTATGGAGAACGCATTCTATGCCGGGCCCGCTCCAACGCACTCCGGGCCGATCATGCTGGCGGCCCTGCGCGAAAAGATGCTGGGGCTCGCAGGCAGTGCTGCGGATGGTGCACACCCCTACTTCGTCACGCCAGAACACACCGCCCGGGCTCGCGACATCCTCGGTCCGGGAAAATTACTGGCACCGGAACAGAAAGTCATGCTGGAAACCTCGGCCAGCACCGCTCGTGCCGCCTCTCGCAGGTTCATGGAGCCGTACCTTGGCATGCAGAACTACCGCAACAATCTGCTCACCCTGGATTTCAGTGAGGCGGACTTTGAAAACGGTGGTAGCGACCGACTGGTGGACGCTATCGTTGCCTGGGGCGACGAAGCTACCATTCAAAAACGCATCGAGGCACACCAGGCCGCCGGCGCCGACCACGTAGCCCTGCAGCCACTGCGCCCGGATGGCGAGATGGGCCCAGACGAGAGAGCGGTGCGCGCCTTCGCTCCCAGGTGAAGTCAGGAGCTTGCGTGCTGCTCCAGATAAAACTGTTGAGCCCACTTGCGAAACTTTGCAATGGGTCCATCACCGTCACATAAATTGGGTTTCGGCTGATAAATCTTGTTTTCCCACATGGGAATGTCATCGGTGAGCTGCCGGTTGACCTCCTTGTTGAACGCCGCACCAATCCGGTCGATCTTCGGGTCGTGGTCCGGGTTCTTGTAGCTGACGTGGAAGTACTGGACGACATTGTCTTCGTCGATGGGGGCGTTGGTTGTGAGCATGCACACTTCAACAAGCGTCTTGTAGCGAACTACTGCCCAGCCGAAGCCACAATTGGTGGAATTCAAATATCCTTCGACCGGACCGCCGGAGCTGGGGAACATTTGCCGACTTTCCATGATTATGCTGGGCCCGTCGAAATCAAAGCGATCGTATTCGGCAGCACCAGGATGCTGGTGAACAGTCATGAAATGTGCGCCGTCCGCGGTATTCTCAGCCATTTCCTGCAGGCAGGTCCGGATCTTGTGCTCGGTTACGATCGGCGTGGCATAAGCGGGATCGTCGAATTCCGGCACCTCCAGAAGATCAAAATCAGGCGCAGCACCCTCAGGGTGATACCAGGCCATGACCAGACCATACCTGACCTGTAGCGGATAGGTTCGCACACAGGCGCGTGTGTTGAGTTGCTGGGCATAGGGTATCGCTGCAACCTGCCCTTCGCCATCAAATTCCCAGTGGTGAAACGGGCAGCGAATATTCTCCCCGACAACCTTCCCCAGCACGCCGAAGTTACCGCCGAGGTGGGGGCAGTATGCGTCCTGAAGATGCAAGCTGCCGGCCTCGCTGCGCCACATCACCAGATCGCGACCAAAGTACCGGAGTGGTTTAATCTGACCGGGCTGAACATCATTTTCGAATGCAACCTGGAACCAGCCCAAAGGAATGGGGAATGGAAAACGCTTGGTACTCATGGGTGCCTCCTGAGCAAAACTGACATAGGTGTCAGCAAACCATAAACTCAACTGACATACCTGTCAATACAATATGCGGTAACATGCGCCTCAGGAACACCCGCCCTTGTTGAGGAACAGATGAGCGCAACCAGTGAGAGCCAGAAGACTACCACCCGGCTCGCAATACTTGAGGCAGCAATCGAGGTTTTTGCTCGCCTGGGTTACAGTGGCACCAATTTCCGGGAAATCACCGCGCTCTGCGGAGCTCAGCGCTCACTTATCCTCTACCATTTTCAGAACAAGGAAACTCTGTGGCAGGCTGCCGCAGAGGAAATCGAAGGACGCTTCAACGCCGCGTTTGATTCGGTCTATACAGAACAGGAATACACGAGCGACCGGGAGACCGCCCGCCATGCGCTTTCCTGCTTTCTGGACGCACTCTGCGAAGTACCGGAATACGGACAGATCTATCTCCGCGAAGGTGCGACGGATGGCCCTAGAATGGAGTGGCTGTCCCGACACTTTGCCCCCCGGCAAGCGCTGAAAGTGCGCTACCGGAACACGGAGGTACAGAAGCGCGTTCACACCTCGATATTGCGCGATATTCTGGCCAGCACCCTGGTGGCCTTTGTCACGCTGGGCCCCCTGCTGGAGCGATCCCGATCTGTGGCAACCGGAGCATCTGCGGGTGTTTACCCACTCACCCCGGCAAAACGCGAGGAGCTGGTTGAGTACCTCCTGAAGCTGATTTTCTAACGCAACAGTCCGCTCCACAGCCCACGCATGGGCTCAATCAAATAGCCATCAGATTATCCCGCTGCCCCATCCATACCTCCGCGCAGTAACCAAAGTCCACCGGCAGATTGACGCCGCTGACGAAGCTCGCCAGCTTGCTGTTCAGCAGGACCAGTGGTTCACCCATTTCCGCGGGATCAGCAAACCGCCCGTTGGAAGGGCAGAACACCTTGATCGCATCACGATCAAATTCTTTCGTTAGCTGATCCATGAATGCCGTATCTGTGGGAGAGGGGCTAATGCAATTGATCCGCACCTCACGCTTGGCCAGCTCGCCAGCCTGCATCATAGTGTAGACAATCATGCACTGTTTGGAAAAACCATAAGCATCCACGTTGAGATCCGGGTGCGCCTCCAACCAGTCTTTGGATTCAGGAAAACCGGCCACCGCCAAAAACTCCTGGACCAGGTCCAGGTTCCCTTTCCAGCTCAAGCCTGCGGTGGAAGCGATAGAGGCGATGCCGCCACCCTTGCAGAGGCGAGGAATCATCGCATCAGTAAGATAGCGTGCTCCGACCCAATTGATCATCACCGTATCGATCGCTGAAAACGGCGGGTGCGGGACACCGGCGCAGTTGAATAGCGCATAGATTTCCGCGGGCAGTTCCGCGATCGCTGCATCGACTGAAGCCTGATCTTTCATATCCGTTTTGATCGCCTTTTTCACCGGGACCCTGACGTCAGTGATATCCAGCGCATATACGTCTGCGCCTGCATCTACCAACAATTGCGCAGCCGCGGCACCCATGCCTGAAGCGGCCCCGGTGATAACTACCTGCTTGCCCTGATAACCCAGTACATCCTTCATACTCATTCCTCCTCCTTCTGTTTATTGTGCCATGATCAATAAATTGGGCCGCCCAGCAGATGGGTCGCAAGATCGAGCAGCAGCAGGGTGATCATCGCCACAAAGCTCGATTCGATAAATACACGACCAATGCTCCAACGCTCACCATCCTTTTCTTCATCCAATCGAATAACGTTAGGGAAAGCCACCACAAAGTACAGAGCGTAAAACCAGGAGCCCACCCAGAGCATGGCGTCCAGATTCTCGTACCAAACGTTGATCAAGGCGGGATCATCGCCATGAGAAATCATCACGAAGTACATGTAGGTTTCACCCCAGCCCCAGAATGCCGCGATGAGCACCACGATACCGCAGTAGGTGATAAAGCGCGCGGCGGCGGAGCTCCAGTTCATGGTCATGGTGCGGATTCGTCTCAGGGCGATCACCGCAGTGACGTGATAGACGATGAAGAACACGATGGCATTGAAGTACATCGAAGGTGGCACTTTCATGTGCCGCGCTAGAGCAGTCGCCTCATCCGGCCCGACCAGCGCAGAATCCAGATAAAGGGTCACATCCTCGAAACGATAGCGCAGGCCCAGGATTTCAAAGAAATACTCGGTGTGGAAATAGGTGGCCAGAAAAATCCACCAGAACATATACACATTGAACTTGAACCAGTAGCTCTGGTGCCAGATCACACCACTATTGCGGCGTAGAAACCAGGGCAATAGCACGCAGTAAGGTAACCACATGAGTACGTTCTGCATGATGTTCCAGAAGGTACCCGTGTTCAGCCAGCCCATCTGGACCATGGCCATGTTGTAGAAGAACCAGAACGGCACAACGGTCAGGAAAAACTTCTCACCCCATGCCTTGTCCGGATTCGGTGAGAACCAATAGCCGGGAAGGCCTTTCCCGGAGGCCGCTTGTTCCGCCATGTCATTTGCTCCTTTTATTCTCATTTCGATGCTAGAATCTCGCAGCAGGTAAGTCAACAGAATTGTGCAATTCTGTCTACAATGGTCGCTGTTGATTTCTGCTAGAATCCAGCCAGGGTGCAAACCATCCCGGTGCTAGAATGACCGCACTCAATCCACTCAATATCCTGACTCGAGGAGATGATGCAGAAGAATAAAAACGACTCCTCCCTCTCCCGAGCAGACTCTACCAGGGAAAAGATTCTGCACCATGCGGCGGCCTGCTTTCTGCAGGACGGCTATCGTGATGCTCGCATGATGCATATCGCTTCGCGATGCGGCATCTCCCGCGCCGCTCTCTACAAGCACTTTTCCACCAAGGAATCGATTCTCCTGGAATTAAACGCACGGGTCATGGAGGATACTTTGGCCGCCACCCGTTTTATCCTTGGCAGCCGTGAGCCCGCACTGACGGTGATCGAACAGTGGATGCGAGATTTGCTCTCAAATGACCAACCTGGCTTCATTCGGGTAGTCATGATTGATGACGCCCAGGGGGTACTTATGCTGGACCAGGAGGCAACCGACAATGCCCTGAGTAAAGTCAAGCGAGCCCTGGCAAAGGTCATCCGCCGTGGGATCCGCGAGGGCGATATCAGCCCCAAAATGCATCCGGCAGATACCGCGCATATGCTGCAGGCGCTGGTGTTCAGCATAGAGCGCAACAACCTGTCCTCTCGCCCGGTAATAGAAATGCGCGAAGGCCGGCGCCAGGAGCTTATGATCGCCACCATTGTCGCTGGCCTGCGCGCAACGGGCGCTAAAGCGTCTGGCTGAAGCTGCTTGCACTGCGAATGCAGGAAGATCGGCGTTGGCTGATCATTGCAAACCGCCATTAGCGGCCTTGTGCTCTTTTGCCCTGTCGTTTACACAATTGGAGTTGCACAGTAGTATTGGCCCCGGCCAAAAGCCGTCGCACCGATGCAGTGTGGATTAGGCCTGCGGCAAGCGAGTCCAACCACTGGAGTAAAAATAACTCATGGCGATGGAATTTGATCAGGCAGATGTCGATGCCATGGGCCGCCAGGCAGCCAAAAGCAAGGCGACCCAGGACAAGATCATCGGTGCGGTAATCAGCCTTATCAAGGAAAGTGGATTCGCGGCCGCCAGCTCAAGCAAGATTGCCAAGCGCGCCGGCATTACCTGGGGAGCGGTGCAGCATCATTTCGGGGGCAAGGAAGAAATTCTGGAAGAGGTTCTGCAGCGTTCGCATACAAAGTTTCACGAGTCCCTCAGAGCGAACCGATTCACCACCGGCACCGCCGGACGGCGAGTGTCGAAATACGTGGATGCAGCCTGGTACCACTATCAGGGCGAGGAATACATGGCCTCGCTGGAAATTCTCCTGGCGACCCGAGGGCATGGCAAGGCCAGCAACGATCTTTCCATCAGTCGAAGTCGTCAGGCCCATATTGAACTTGCCAGAAGGATTTTTCACGACAGCTCGGCTTCCGACAAAATTTTTCAGGAGGTCATCTATACCGTTCACTGTATGCTCACAGGCATCCTGATAGAAATGGCGCTGGAGCCGGTGAGTTTTGACTCCAAGGTCTACATCAAGCGGCTCAAGACAACTGTGACGGGAATGCTTTACCCCTGATCAAGCTGCTCTCTCAGGTTTCACTGGGGCTGTCAGTTACACCCCACTGTTGCATTGAAAAGTGCTCATGAGTTGATAATTCCCTCGGCTTTCATCCAGTCGACCATGTCCCGCAGGCTCTGGTCTCCGCCTACCAGGTCCGCCCCTACCAGGGTGCGGGCTTCCTCGTCATGCTGTGGAACGCAGCGAGTTAGCACCGCTGCAGCTTCGTAGGTGAGGTCGGGAGTCGGACCACCCAATGCCTTTTGTTGCAGATCGGCCAACCGTCCAGCCGTCCGCAACGCCCACCCCGGAAACTTCAGCGCTTTGATCTGCTTGCCGGTTTGCTCCCGCATGATGTCCAGGATCTGCTGATGGGTGAGATAGTCTGCCGTCGCCATGATACGGCGAGGCCCCCTGCCCGGCTCCAGGAGGCGACTGACGAGCGCAGCCAGATCCCTGACGTCGGTGAAGGTCAATCCGCCCGAAGTGACCAGCATGGAGCCGCGGTTGACATAGTTGGCAAGGAATTCCTGCCCACTGCCTACCGTTGGATCGGTCGGGCCATTGACAGACCCAGGATAGATGCAGACGACGGGAGCTCCTTCAGCTTGCAGGGCACGTGCATTTCGCTCTGCTTGCGCCTTCGTTTTCGCATATCTCGAATCGGGTTCCGTCACCGGGTCATCAGCATGCATGACTGGCCCTTTCGGGGGAAACAGCGCCAGGAAGCTTGACAGGAATATCACCGGATCCAGCCCGGCAGCCACCGACTCCCTGAGCACGCGATCACTGCCGGGCACATTGAGATCCCACATTCTTTGCATGTCGGCAGTTCTCTTGGACATCATGCCGGCACAGTGCACCACAGCCTGATACCGGGGAAGAAGGTCAATCCAGGTGTTATCGAGAACATCACCCTGGTGACAGACCACGCTCTCCGGCGCGATCCCCAGTCTGGCAAGGATGGACTGCTGCTTCTCGGCATTGCGGGCCAGAACACCGACCGTGTGACCCGCTCGCAGAACATGATCAACAATGTGGCTGCCGATGAATCCTGTCGCGCCTGTCACGAGCACGTTCATCCTTCGATCCTTGTGGCAAACAGCTGCGATTGGACACTAGGCGAGGTATTGATTGGCAAACCTCTCCATGTCATTGAGCTTCTCAGACAGAGACATGGAACTGGCCATGCCGTTGGCATCGCAAAAAGCTTCCCGATACAACATGGTAGCCCCCAATTCCTTGCACCTATCGATGTTCGACTCTGACATCTCGTAGAGACCAAGGCAGATTTCGAAATCCTCAAGATTTCTACCGCACTCCCTACGATACTGAATCAGAGTAGGCACGAAGAACTCCACTTCGCTCATTTCATGCTGCCCGCCAATCCACCCATCGTGCCGTGCGGCTCTTCTCAGTGCGGGTTCCGCAAAGCCTCCGATGTAGATCGGAACTGGCTGGAAGAGTCCCGGAGACATCTGTAGCGACGGAAATGGATAAAACTCACCATCGTGGCTAACGGGTTCACCTGTCCATAGCTTGGCCATGACTTCAAGCGCCTCATCGCAGCGCCGCCCCCTGGTATGAAAATCCTGGCCTACCAGTTCAAACTCCGACTTTTGCCAGCCAATTCCGGCCCCGAGAATCACGCGCCCTTCGCTGATGTTGGCAACGGTAGATACCAGCTTGGCAACATTGAAGGGATCATGCATCGGCAGCACATAGACACTGCTGAGAAAGCGAAGCCGTGTCGTCACCTGCGAAAGCGCGGCTATCTGAACCCAGGGCTCCGGCCAATGTGTTTCCGGGTACCAGCGGATGAGGTTGTTCTTACTGTATTCGTAGTTTTCGTACTGCTCGCTGAAGGTAATCAGATGTTCTCCGAGAGAGATACCCTCGAATCCGAGGCTCTCGGCATGACGAGCAAGCGTGGGGAGCTCCTGCATATCGATCATGGCGACGCATTGCCAGTATTTCATACGAGTAAACCTATTGCATAGATGGCCAAAAAACATACTCTATGAAATGTTACAAGTCAAACTGTAGCCGCGCAGGCCTGTATTTCCGTGGAAAAGGCGCGCTTATACGCTAGCGCCCGGGTTCGATTTATGCCCTTCTTTTCTTGTGATTGAAGATAGCTTGGCCTATACTCTATAAAATTTATATAGCAATGTTTTGTCTGGTTCCACATAGTACTCTCGCACGATACTCTTGCATAGGAAACTCGAGGTCAGTATGACGCAGTCCAGCAAACCGATTCCCTTCGTCAGCGGCGCGAAACCCTCCGACCAGGGTGGGCATTTCGAAGAGTTCTGCGCTCACCCCGCCTTCTTCCTGCAGCGAGCCTATAAAGAGTGCGGAGAGCTGGCGGAATTCGACATGGGAGGCAGGAACACCGTACTGATGGTAGGTCCGGAAGCGCATGAGGCAGTGTTTCGCGTCGACGATGACAAGGTCAGCGCGCGGGAAGCCTATCAGTTCATGGTACCCATCTTCGGCAAGGGCATACAGTATGGTGCACCCCTGGATATCGAACGGCAACAGTTGCGCATGCACTCGAGGGGCCTCGCCAGTGAGAAAATGAATCACTATGCCCCGATTATTGCCAAGGAGGCCGAAGACTGGATAGCAGATTGGGGCGACAGCGGCGAAATCGACTTTTACGAGGGCTTTGCCGATCTGACCATCAAGACTTCGACTCACTGCCTGCTCGGATCCGAATTTCGCTATTCATTGACGGACGAATTCGCGGAGCTCTATCACACCCTCGGCGCCGCGGCCGACGCTGGGGGCCTGCAGGACCCGGGAGCACAAAAGGAAGCTTATGAGGCGCGTGATCAGGCTCGTGCGCGGCTGGAAGAACTTATTACTGAGCGGGTGGATCTCCGCCGCGCCTCTGGCGAGGTAAACATGGACCTGCTCCAGGTGTACATGGATACAACCTACCCTGACGGCCGCCACCTCACAACCAGTGAGATAGCGGGCATGATCGTCTGGTTCATGTTTGCCGGGCATCATACCAGCGCCAATACCGCCGCATGGACCCTGGTGGAACTGGCGCGATACGCCGACCTCGCCGCTGCTGTTGTCAGCGAGGTTGACGAGGTCATGAGCAGTGGCCAGCAGTTTGACCTGAAGGTCCTGCGTCGCATGTCCAGGCTTGAAGGATTTATCCGTGAGGCCCTCCGTGTGCATCCACCGCTTAATACCCTCACCCGCCGGGTGATCGAGGATTTCGAGTACAAAGGACATGTCGTCGAGAAAGGCAAAAATGTGATGCTTTGCCCCTATGTCGCCCATCGGCTGGAAAGCAGCTTTGAAAATGCCGAGGCCTTTAACCCAGATCGGCCAGCGCCCGACAATCCCTTCGCACTCATTCCCTTTGGTGGCGGCCAGCGCAAATGTGTGGGCAACGCATTCGCTATTCTTCAGGTCAAGGTCATATTCTCGGTACTGCTGCACCATTACGAGTTCGAGTTGGCCGGCCCTCCCGGTGAGTATGCGGAAATCATGCCGTCCCTGATCCTGCGTCCGTCTGATCCCTGCATACTACGGTACCGACGGCGCACTGACCGCCCGGCAGCGTGAGGGGCGATTTGATGAGTAAATACAAAGTAGAGGTGGACCTGATGCTTTGCCAGGGGCACGGGGTCTGCGTCGAGGAATGCCCAGAGGTGTTCGAGGTGGTTGACGTGGACTCCGGCTACCCCAAGGTTCGGGTAAAAGTCGAGCATCCGGATGAGGGCCTGCGTAAGAAGGTAGAGGATGCAGTCAGATTCTGTCCGAATCAGACTATCCAGTTGATCGAGGTTGGCCCTGAGTCCCACAACAACTAGTAGTCCCTTTAACCGGTACCGATAGCATTCCTGTGATGTGAAGAATCATGATGCTTTCCCCCCAGGCGCCTTTGCTTTATCGCGCTGCTCTGCTTCGTGACTATCGATGGCCTGCTGGATTCCTCCCATATACTCCTCCATGAAACGGTCCGCATTCGAGGCGGCCCACTCCAACGATGGCGTACGGTTGTCGTTGCAATGTTGAAACTGCGGCATGACGTAACGCGCCAGCAGCTCGTAGGACTTTTTTGTAGCCTCATAGCTCGCTGCATTGTGTGCCAGAGACAGGAATGCACCGAAACCACCGGACTGCTCCTGCAGGGTTTGGATGTGTTCGATCAGATCATCCGGCGTGCCTACCAGACCAACCCCGAAGGCCCCCAGGCCACCGGTACACCACACTTCAATCGCCTCATCCAGATCCTTGACCTGAGGGAAAAGCTTTCCGCCAAACTTGTGGAAATAATTGAACATGTCCATCAAGCCGTATTCCAGGTCACGACGAGCTTGCTCGCGCGTCTCGGCTATGTGGAATGGCGCCACTATTCTCCAGGTATCGCGATTGACCGTCTGCCCGTACTCTGCAGCCTTGTCTTCGCAGATCTGCCAGCTGTCTGCCAGAGCCTTGAAGCCCTGCGGACTGGAGGCAGCAACCGACAACATGGATGCTCCGTGCTGCCCCGCAAGGCGGGCGCCCGATGGGGAAATTGCCGAGGCGACAGCGATCTCCAGATTAGCCTGGTAAGGCAGGATGTGCATGCGGGCTTCCCGCAATGTGAACCAGTCGGTCCTGGCTGTCACTGTCTCACCCCGCAGCAGTTTGACCAGCACTTCCAGGGATTCCCCCATGCGCTCGCGGAGACGCTGAGGGTCCACGCCCATCATGTAGGCATCTGCTATCAACTGCCCTGGACCCACTCCGAAGATCAGGCGGCCCCGGGTCTGATGATCCAACTGCGCTATCCTGTCCGCGAGGATAAGAGGCTGGTGATAACTGAGTGAACTGACACCTGTTGCGAAGCGAATGTTCCGGGTGCGTTCCGCAGCTGCTGCGATGAACACCTCGGGCGATGAGATGCTCTCGTAAGCACCAGAGTGATGCTCACCAATCCAGGCCTCGTCATAGTCCATCTTGTCGAGCCACTGGATCAGATCAAGGTCGCGTTCCAGGGCAAAGGTGGGACTGGTTCTGTCATTGTGAAAGGGAGCAAAGAATGCTCCGAAACGCAGACGCTTGGGCTGATAGGTCACGTCAAATCCTCATTTGCATAAAACATTTTAGTTTCAATGTTTTAAATAGTAGACAGTCGCACGTGAAATGACAAGCCGGGCAATGAAAATATTCGAGAACTGACGCCAGCTCTGCTGCCTTGTTCTTATCTCGAGCAGGCGCTAAGCTGCATCGGTTGCTATTTCATACCCTGCACCGGGATAGCGCCCCCTCAATGTTATTCCGAGCATTAGATGCTACCATATAAAACATTTTATAATATATGGAATAGGCGGAAGCCATGAACAGGTACTGCATCCCCGTCACCAGCTGCGTCATGCTCGCCCTCGCCGCTTGCAGCGGTGAGCAGGTCGACTACAGCGGCCCAGTCGCAGACTGGGCCACCATAGGCGGCGGGGAAGCCTCGCAACGCTTCACGCCGCTGAACCAGATCACGCGGGAAAACGTCAATCGCCTTGAAGTCGCCTGGACTTATCCGATCGGTGACGTTTCACCCGGTACCGAGAGTCATGGCGCTACGGCATTCCAGGCCACGCCCCTGGTCGTCAATGACCGCATGTTTATCTGCACTCCCTTCAACCGGGTGATCGCCCTGGACCCGGAAACCGGGCAAGAGCTCTGGGTACACGACCCGCAGGTGGACCTTGCTGGCGTGTACACCCCGACTTGCCGTGGCGTCGCCCATTGGCAGGGATCGAATGAGGTCGAGCACTGCAGCGAACGCATCCTCAGTGGAACCCTCGATGCCCGACTGGTAGCACTCGACGCCCGCACAGGAGAGCTCTGCCTGGATTTCGGCGAGAATGGCAGCGTCGACCTGACCCGGAATCTGGGTGATTTACGGCTGGCCGAGTACTACGTATCTTCCGCGCCCCTGGTAATAGAGGATCTGGTAGTTACGGGGGCTTTTGTCATGGACGGACAGCGCCTGGATGCCCCGCCGGGCGTGATTCGCGCCTTTGACGTCCGTACCGGCAAGCTGCGCTGGGCTTTTGATCCGGTACCACCGGGCATGCAGCCTGTCACAGCTGAAGCTGCCCTCGATGGCGCCGATTTCACGCGCTCGACGCCCAACAGCTGGGGCAATCTGTCCGCGGATGTGGAGCGGGGTATCATCTATCTGCCAACCGGCGGCTCACAGCCGGATCACTACCGCGGTGGAGAGCGTGGGGAGATGGATCACTACGGTACCTCGGTCGTCGCCCTGGACGCGCGGGATGGAACGCCCCTGTGGCACTTCCAGGCCGTGCGCCGCGATGTCTGGGACTGGGACGTCGCTGCGCAGCCCGTGCTGTTCGACCAACATGGCAGAACCCCGGGGGTCATCGTCGCGACCAAGATGGGGCATATTTTCCTGCTCAACCGGGAAACGGGAGAACCACTGTTCCCGGTGGAGGAACGGCAGGTCCCTGCTTCCACGATACCTGGCGAGACCACCTCGGCAACACAACCATTCCCCACCCTGCCCCGACCGGTCCACCCCCCGACTCTCACCGAGGACGATATCTGGGGTATTTACCCCGGTGATCGCAAGGCCTGCCTGGAACAGTTCCGGGAGTTTCACTACGAGGGCATATTCACTCCCCCAGCGGTAGATCGCCCTACCCTGCTGTGGCCCGGGCTCGGGGGCGGCATCAACTGGGGTTCGGTTTCCGTGAACCCGCTCACCAACACCATGGTGGTCAACTCCATGCGTGTACCCTACACCGTGCAGTTGCTGCCGCGGGATCAGTTAGAGAATACGGATGGCTCCGACCTGGTGGGCGCGGCGCCCCAGGAAGGCACTCCCTGGGTGGCGGTTCGCGCAGGCTTTCTCTCCCCCAACAACACCCCGTGCACGCCTCCCCCCTGGGGCACGCTCACCGGTATCGATCTGGACAGCGGCGAAACGCTCTGGGAAGTGCCTCTGGGCAACCTCGCCGAACTTGCCCCATTAGGGTTGGGCCGCTTCCTCAACTGGGGCACTCCCAATACAGGCGGCAGCCTGCAGACTGGCTCGGGCCTGGTTTTCATCGCCGCCACCCTGGACAGCCGCTTCCGCGCCTTCGACGCTGCCACAGGTGAAACACTGTGGACCGACACCCTGCCGGCACCGGCACAGGCCACGCCAATGAGTTACCGCTTGTCCAATACTGGCAAGCAATATATCGCGATTGCCGCAGGTGGCCACGGGCCGCTCGCCTACGGGGCCAAGGGCCCGGAGAAACTCCACGAACTACTGGGTGACACCCTGGTAGTCTATCGACTAAGGGACTGACCCCATGCCACAACAGTCACTGCAAACCCTGGCCCGGCGAGCGCAGGTTCCCGACTGGGGGCAGAGCTTGCCGCTTGAAGATACTCGTGGCGAAGTTGCCATTACCGGCATAGGGGAAACCGCCGTAAGCGGCCCCTCCGGGCGTCACCCCAAAGGTATGGCCCTGGAGGCCGTGGCCGCCGCCATCGCCGATGCCGGGCTGCGTCCGGAACAGGTGGACGGCCTGATGGTCGCGGCAGGGGTCGCGGACCAGCTCTCACCTGAAGACTTTCACGAACATTTCGGTACCTCGCAGCCACTGTGGTTCAGCACCGGGGGTGGCGCGATGGTTTGGGCTGCTACCTGCGCGCATACCGCCGCCCTGGCGATGCGCAGGAAAGAGGCGCGGCATATCGTCAATGTCTTTTCCGTAGACTGGGCCAGCCGGCGCGCCGCGGGCACCGGAACCCCCGGAGACTGGCACGCAAGTGAAATCATGAAAGCGCATTTCGAGCTGCCTTTCGGCTGGTATCCGCAACCGGTCTATTTCGCCACTTTTGCCCGGCGCTATATGCACGACTATGGGCTCACCGCGGAACAGCTGGCTGCCTTGCCGATGACTTTCCGCCGCCATGCCAACACACATCCCGCGGCGATAATGCACGAGCGCGAACTGACTCTGGAAAGATACCTGACGCGCACTCCGCTGGCCGATCCTTTGCGGATGGAAGATTGCTGCCTGATTTCCGATGGTGCCGCGGCCTGGGTCATGAGCCCGGCGGAGGAAGCCCGGGACATGCCCCACGCCCCAATAACCGTCGAAGGGATCGGTCATGGCCGGGTTCACGGCGCACCCTACATCAGTCAGCAGCGGGTTATTACCTCTACACCCCAGCCTTTCTCGGCGCCCTGGGCTTACGCCATGGCTGATACCTCGCCCTCCGAGATCGATGTGATTGCGGTTTACGATTGCTTTTCCAGCACCGCGCTGATGCAAATCGAGGGCCTGGGTTTCTGCAGGGAGGGTGAAGGCGGCGAATTCATTCAGCAGGATCGCCTTTACTATCAACGGCACCGGCGGCTGGGCGGCATCCCCTGTAATACCCACGGCGGCCTGCTCTCTCACAGCTATCTGCTCGGGATTTCCCACGTCGTGGAGTTGGTCAAGCAATTGCGTGGCGACGCGGTGAACCAGGTCGAGTCCGCGCGCTTGGCCGCCTATGCGGGCTTTACCGCCGATGAAGCCTCCACACTGATCCTCAAACGGGGGAACTGATGATAACACCGGATATGGACGACTCACTGGCAGGCCCATTCTGGCGGGCCGCCGCAAACAACGAGCTACGGATAACCTGGTGCGAGCACTGCGATCGCGCCGTGTGGTACCCCAGGGCCGACTGCCCACAATGCCACGGCGAGTTGCACTGGCGTGCGCTTTCCGGCGAAGCCACACTGCTGTCATGGAGTGAGGTTCTGGGGCCGATAAATCCCGACCATGCCCCGCCCTACATCACTGGACTGGTTTGCCCGGTGGAAGCACCCGAAGTTCGTCTGGTGACACGCATCGTCGATTGCGAAGCAGCTCAATTACAATGCGACATGCCCGTGCGCGTCTGTTTTCGTACCCTGCAGGCCGGTGACGACCAAGCTTTCATCGCCCCGGCGTTTTCACTCTGAGCAGCCTTCTGTCGGGGGCTGTATGAGCGCATCATGTGCGCTACTATCAAGAAGCATAGCGATCTCGGCCTCAGGCATAGGCTCTGCGTCAGGCAGATTGGCGAGCGCCGCGGAGGTCTCGAGATCACTGTAGGCTGCCAGCAACCTCACGTGATTACAGACGTTAATATCCCAACCATAATTTTCCACTGGCGTGGTTAACCAGCCAATATAAACGCCCCAGACTGCGGCGCGCCGATATTCCAGCCAGGCAGTCTCCATGTCCGGTACATTCGTCGCACCCTTGGCCCGCAATTGCTGCAGATAATAAGCCAGCATTTCGCCCTGGTGGGCCCGACGCCGGGCGACCGGCAGGGACGTGATCATGATGTACGCGACATCGTGCATGAAATACCCCTTGGCCATCATCTGCCAATCGAGGAGGCCCACCCTTCCGTCTGCCAACAAGTAGGTGTTACCGATATGCGTGTCGCCGTGGCATAGTGTGCTCGGTAGCGTCGCCTGATGCCGTTGCAGTTTGCGATATTCGTTATACAGACCCAACTCAGTCTGGCCTGCAGCTTCCACCAACTCGCGCTTGTACTGCTGCTTGTTCACTTCGTCGTTTATCAGCGCCGGCACCGCATCACGGCTATTGAAAAACCACCACAGATCGCCACTGGTATGGCCCTCGATAAAGTCCAGTTCGGAGCTCAGTTCCCCGCTCTCCCAGAACCTTGCGTGCAAAGTCGACAGAGTGTCCAGCAGAGCGCGCATATTCGCCATTGACCACTGCGATTTGACATTGGGAAAGCTGACACCTCGTTCACGCAGATTCTCCAAGGCCAGGCCAAAGGTACCTGATGCCTGGTGATATTCACCCCCGAATGGACGCGGCACCTCAAGTTCCAATAACGGCAATACACGGGTGTAAAAATTGACTTCGTTTCTGTATAGCGGTATTGAAACCAGGTCCGGCCGCGAACATTTCAGCACCATTCTCTGCCGCCCATGACCGTCGCGCCCCTGAAACACCACGTCGAGCTCGATACGATTGGCGGTAGAGACCTGGTCACTCCCATCGCCATACTGCTTGCTGTCGGTGATCACAAACGATTCAACCGACGCTGTCGGATCTAAAGACCGGAGAAGTTCAGTCAGTCTGGCGTTGGTCAGATCTTCTGCGTTCAATGGAAATTCTGCTATTGACATGGACCTGGCCTTTTTTGCCCGTCTCAGGGTTTCGGAGCGAGTATGTTCGGGCGAATTTCCAGTAGGTCTACCGCCACCCCCGGCGGCTGTTGCAGCGACCAAACCACTGCCGCCGCCACCTGATCCACAGCCATGCCTACGTCCATCAAGGGGCCCGTATCGCGCCAGGCGACGAAGGCCTCCTGCAAAACCTCCTGGTCCCAATCCAGGGCAAACTCGCTCTCCGCTGCACCCGGTCGCAAGCAGGTGACGCCGATGCCATCAACCTGCAGCTCCTCGCGCAGGTCCCGGGTAAAACGCTCAACGCCTGCCTTGCTGGCGGCGTAGATAGACAGATGACTCATCTCATCGGTGTGCCAGGCGCTGGCAGAGGACACGGTCAAAATCCGGGGATTCTCGGCGCCCCTGAGCAGGGGAATAGCGGCCTGACAGCAGAGCACTGTACCGAGGAAGTTGGTGTTCAGCTGCAGGGCAATTTCGTCCGCCGCCATCACCTCAATGCGCCCCGGCCGGGCAACACCGGCATTGGCCACCAGACTGTTTATCTTTCCATAGCGCGCCTGGACTTCAGCGAAGGCTCTGCTTACGCTATCTGCATCCGCCACATCGCAAACCACAGCGGATGCGCGCTCGCCCAGTGCCTCTACGGCCTGATCCAGACGGGATCGATCCCGCCCCAGCAGACAGACGCGGGCGCCTGCAGCGAGCAGATGCTCCGCGATGGCGCGGCCAAAGCCACGGGCGCCACCGGTAATGACGTGAACCGGCAGGCTCATGCGGATACCGCGATTGCAATGGTCTTGGTTTCCAGGTATTCCTCAAAGCCTTCGCGACCCATCTCGCGTCCGAGACCACTCTGCTTGTAACCGCCAAAGGGTGCGTCGGCACCATAGAAATTGCCACCGTTGACATTTACGGTACCGGTACGCAGACGCCTGGCGACACTCAGTGCCCGCTCCTCGCTGGCCGACCACACCCCGGCGGAGAGGCCATAGTCAGAGTCATTGGCAATGCGAATGGCATCTTCCTCTCCGTCGTAGGCAATCACCGCCAGAACAGGGCCAAATATCTCCTCTCGGGCTATCGTCATGTCATTGCTGACATCCATGAACACGGTAGGCTCTACATAGAAACCTTTGTCCAGGTGGGCCGGCACACCGCCCCCGAGCAGCAAACGCGCGCCCTCTTGCTTGCCTTTTTCGATGTAGGCCAGTACACGTTCCCGCTGCCGGGCATTCACAAGGCTGCCCATGATCTGGGTTTCAGAGCTGGGATCGCCGTACTCAATGAAGTTGAAGTAAGTCTTGAGCAGCGCTTCGACCTCGGCCTGGCGGTCGCGGGGAATCAGTAACCGGGTGGCGATGGCACAGCCCTGGCCCGCATGGAAGCATACGCTGAGGGCGCTCAGCAGGCACTGCTCTAGGTTGGCATCATCCAGGACGATATTTGCCGACTTCCCACCCAACTCCAGAAACACCTTTTTCACCGTCTCCGAGGCCATGGCCATGATCCGCTTGCCCACCCCGGTAGAACCGGTGAAGGAGACCATATCCACACGCGGGTCACGCACCAGCGCCTCGCCTGTGGTGACAGGGTCCTCGGCGGTAACCACGTTGAAAACCCCGGGGGGGATGTCGGTATATTCGCTGACAATTCGCCCCAGCGCCGTGGCCGACCAGGGGGTGTCCGGCGCCGGCTTCAGTACCACGGTACAACCCGCCGCCAGGGCAGGTACACACTTGGCCAGATTGATCTGCAGGGGCACGTTCCAGGGTGTGATACAGGCAACCACGCCGATCGCTTCCTTCTCCACCAGACGCCGGGACTGGATGCCCATCATGGTAGACACGCCGATATCCCTGCTCCACTCGAACCGTGGCAGAGTCTCGAGGGTGAAATCCAGGAATCCGATCGGCACCTCGCACTGAGGGCCGCCGGCACCACAGATACCGAGCGGCGAACCGGTTTCAGCGGCAATCTGCTCTTTCAGGCTACCCATTTCCGCCACCAGGCCCGCCTTCAGTTGCTGCAGGCAGTGCAGGCGGAAGGCGTGATTCGTTGCCCAGTCGGTCTCATCGAATGCGCGACGGGCAGCGGCAATAGCCTGATCCATATCCTCCAGGTCCGCATCGGCCACCTCGCCGATGGCTGCCTCAGTAACCGGATTCAGATTGGGATAGGTCTTGCCGGACGCTGCGGCGACGAGTTCGCCATTGATAAAGAGACGGGACTCAGCTTGCATGAAATACTCCTAGGCCTTGTTGAGGAAAAGCGCGAGCGCCTGATCGCGCAGACGGCGGGTGGAGGGCAGGCTCACGCCCATCTCCTCGGCGGACTGCAGGGCACAGTCAAGATCTTTCTCGGCCAGTCGACCAAAGTCACCGAAGAACTGGTCCATCTGCTCGTCAGTACACTCGCGCGCCAACGCATTACGGTTGCTGATGAACTGAGACATTATTTCGTTAACGACGCCGTTGGACTTGCCGACTTCGCGCAACATTTCGGGCTGCAGCCCGCCAGCTTCCGCCAGTCGCACCGCCTCCGACATGGCCATGAATTCAGCATAGGTGATGAGATTGTTGCACAGCTTGAGCAACAAGCCGGTGCCTAAATCGCCAGCGTGGATAACTGAGTTACCCGAAGTCAGAAAGACGGGCTTGGCCCGGTCCACGATCTCGGCAGCGCCGCCGACCATGTAGCAGAGTCGCGCCTCCTCAGCCCCCTGCTTGCCGCCGGAAATGGCGGCATCAATCAGGTGGAGACCGCGCTCACCGGCATCCGCTGCCCAGCGCATCAGTCCTGCGCGGGACACTGTGCTGTGTATCGCGATCACGGTTTCCTCGGCCGCGTTTTCCACGATACCCGTCGCACCATACAGGAGTGACTCAACCTGCTGGTCGTCACGCACACAGATACCGATGTGCTGGCACTTCTCAGCCAGATCGGCCACGGAGCTCGCCGCCACGGCGCCCTCCCTGACCAGGCCTTCCATGGCGGCCGGCCATACGTCATAGACATGCGCCTGCCAGTTCTTGCCAATCAGGTGCCGGGCAGAAGGACCGCCGATGTTACCGAGACCGATATAGCCTACGTTGGAGGGCGAAGTCATAGTGGAGTTTCCATCTTATTTACTTTGGGCAGAAGTGTAGACATTGCGTCGCATTTATGTCAACTCCATTTGACCCGCAGTCAATCTTCATTTACATTTATCGCCAGATATGGATTCCAGCCGCTTTCAGGGTGCCAATCACCATGAACCCCGTGCTCCAACGCTACCAGGACAACTTCCCCCGGCACGTGCTGGCCATTACCCGCCAGCTCGAGTCGCAGATCATGGAGAACCTGGTTGAGACGCACCAGCATCGCGGCCTGCGACTCAGTTTTGAGCCCTATATCTCTCTCACTGCCAGTGGCGGCCGGCGCCTGAGCAGCATCGCAGACAACCTGGGTATCACCCGCCAGGCCGCGAATGCGGTGGTCAATGAACTGCAATCTCTGGGCTATGTGCGCCGCGCTCCCGACCCTGAAGACGGCCGTGCCAAGCAGGTTATCCTGACAGCGGCAGGG
Organism: Haliea sp.; assembly: GCA_041746975.1. Classification (GTDB taxonomy): domain Bacteria; phylum Pseudomonadota; class Gammaproteobacteria; order Pseudomonadales; family Halieaceae; genus Haliea. The sequence goes on from JBGTGB010000012.1 coordinate 25,707, forward strand.
GAAAAACTTCGAACAGATGGACTGGCGGTGGCCGCCAGGCTGGAGGCAGAGTACGAGGCCTGTCTGGGAGCATCCAGGTTTGAGGGAGGTCGTCAGGCGCTGGTTGCCATTGTCTCGCGGCTGCCGGGTATTCCTCCAGGTGTCCATGCCGGCATAAGTACGCATGAACCCCAAGTCCGCTTCACCTCCCTGCTGCCGCGGCTGAGCGACTACATGAGTCGTCGGCTTATGGACCTGACCGAGGCCCGAGGGCACCCTGGACTGAAACTCTCCTACGCCCAGGTCCTCACCCTGATCGGAAAGGGAGGCGGACGCATGCAGGTGATGGCCAGCGCCCACAAAGTCAGCAAGCAGGCTATCAATAGTATTGCCTCGGAGCTGCAGACGCTGGGTTATATCGAGCGTCGCACTGATCGCAGGGACGGCCGCCAGGTATTGCTCCACTTCACTCCCGCCGGACTTGAGATGATAGCTGACGCCGTGGAGGCCATTGATGCCCTTGAAGCAGAGCTGGTCTCGCCGGATTCATCGGCGGCACTGCCCACGCTTCAGCTGTGCATGCGTAAGCTGTATACCCACCTGCAACCCGAACCGCATCTGAATACCGGCGAGTTGCATGACCTGGCAACCAGCCTTATCTCTCGCCTTGGAGCAGACCGGGCGAGCCGACTGGGCGAGCTGCTGATGAACCCCACACCCGATCAAGCGGGATGGGCCTCCCAATAACACAAGGTGACAGTATGGAATTCGAAATTGGCAGTTTAGTAGCCAACTACCGCTGGCAGGAATCTCTGCTGGCGCTGGTGGGCATCATCGCCCTGACCAAGATCGGCAAGTTTATGGCCTTCCGGGTACCGGCGGTGGCGGAAACGCGGCGAATCAATCTGGAGGCCGACAAGGAGAAGCTGGCCAAGCCAAAATACCTGCCTGTCGTCCGCGCCTCGCAAAAGGTAGGACTGGCGGTCAACGTGGTATTTTTCCTGCTGATTCTCCCCTGGATTGTCACCCTCGATTCACAACCGGTGTGGATGATGCTTCTGCATCTTTTCGTTATCCTGATGGTCTATGACTTTTTCTACTACCTCTGCCACCGCTTCTGGTTTCACGGCAACGGCAAGATGCGACAGATACACGCGGTTCATCACCAGGCCCGCAGCCCCACGCATATTGATGGGTTCTACGTTCACCCCGTAGAGACATTCGTCGGTCTAAGCCTGTTCGTTGTCACCCTGGCTCTGCTGCCGCTGTTGCTGGGACCTTTCCATGTCGCAACTATCATCCTCACTTATGTTGTCTACACGCAGCTCAATACCATCAACCACACTCTGGTGAGACTGCCCTACTTCCCCTTCAGGACGGTCAGCTGGGTCACCGCGAAACATCACGTGCATCATGAAAACATGCATAAAGGCAATTACGCGACCATCACCCTGCTCTACGACTACATGTTCGGGACCTTGGACTGAACAGACTCACAACGGACGGAGAATAATATGAATGACCAGGAACGCCGCGCACGCGGTGAGGAGATGCTCAAGGAGGTCTACGCCGGGGATGTTGTTGCGCCACCGGAGGGTTACGCTTTTACTGACGTTATGCTCCGCCAGCTGTTCGCGGAGCTGTGGACCCGGGACACCCTTTCCATGCGGGACAAGCGTATCCTCCTGTTGGGCATTATCGCCGAGAAGGGTGAGCCCATGACCTTCAAGATACAGGTCAAGGCTTCGCTGAAGCGCGGGGAGATGACGCCGGATGAAGCCCGGGAGCTGCTCCTGTTTATCGCCCAGTACGCCGGCTACCCCCGGGCTGCCGGCATGCTGGGACCGCTGGAAGAGGCTATTGCGGAGGCTGGTCAGGCGGCGGAGTGACTACCCGGAATTCTCTTCCGGTTTGAGCGGGGCCCTAACCTGCTGAGACGGGCGTCGACGCAACGTGTGCACGTGCGCTTATGGGTACCTCACCAGGCCGGCCGCCAGACAGCTGGCCAATTGCACAGGCAACCCGGGTGGCATCGGCGATGGCCTTGGCAATCAGCCCCGGCCCCGTGCAGTCACCAATGCTGTGAACCTCGGCTGCGATCCCGGCCAGTTCCTCCGCCAGACGATTGTCACTAACCGCCGTACCCGCCAGAATCACGGAATCGGCAGGCAAGCGCCCTTCGCGCTCACCGCAGCAAAAGATCACCTCGATCGCGGTAATGGACCGCACTGCGCACTCCGACAACACCTGCCCGCCCAGGCGGTCGAATCGGGCCAGCTGTTCCTGCCGCCGCTTTGGACCGACGTCCAGGGCCGGTACCGACGCCTGGGTCAGCAGGGTCACCCGGCGCCCCAGGTGCTGCAGAAACTCCGCCAGCTCCAGCGCCACCAGATCTTCCCCGACCACGCAGACATGCTCGCCGAGAGGAAGCCAGCGGCGCGCAAGGGCGCGCACATGTACGGGCTGCATACGGCGCCAGACGGCTCTGGGCAAGTGCCGCGCCAGCATTGCCCAGAATGGCTCGGGTCCAGCCCTGACCGCCTGCCCCCCTGCAAGCGCCTGCCGCAGCGCAGGGCCCTGCAACACATGGGGTAGCCCGGCGCCTGGCACATCGGCTGTAGCAACGCGAGCACCGGTTGCCACAATCACTGCATCCGCAGCCAAGGCCGAAACCAGTGCCCGGTTGGCGCTGGTGTCGAGCCGCAGGTCCACGCCCAGGCGTTCCACCTCCCGGCGCAAGTAGTGCAGCAGTGGCTCATTGGCACTGTGCACAGTGGCGGCGAAGAACAGGGAACCACCGCTGCGCGGCCCCCGCTCCAGCAGTATTACCTCGTGGCCATTGTCTGCACACTGGCGCGCAGCTTCCAGGCCGGCGGTTCCGGCCCCGATCACCACCACCCGCTTGCGCCGAGTCACCTGCATTGGTCGCAGGCTGCTCTCGCGCCCGCTGAATCCGTTTACCGCGCAATGCATATTGGCATCGAAAGGCGCCAGCAACATGGAGTCGATGCAGTTCTGGCAGCTCAGGCATTCCCGAACCTGCTCCCGGCGCCCGCTGCGCAGCTTTTCCGGAAGCTCCGGGTCCGCCAACAGCGGGCGCGCCCACATCACGATATCGGCCCTACCCTCACTGACAACCGCTGCGGCCAGCTCCGGACGATGCAGCCTGCCGACCACCATGACCGGCACCGAGACCACCTGGCGCACCGCGGCCGCCACCGCGGTGTTGTGGCCGTCCGGGGTATCCGCACCGCAGACTATCTGTCCCACGAGACGGTCGTGGGAGACGCCGCCACTGATCTGCAGGCAGTCCACGCCGGCGGCAACCAGCTTTGGTGCCAGGCGCTGGGTCTCGGTGAGTTCGCGGCCGTCAAAGCTGCCCTCGTGGCCGGAAATGCGCAAGGTAAGGGGAAAGTCCGCGCCGGTGGCGCGCTTGATCCGCGCAATGGTTTCCAGCAACAGGCGACTGCGGGTCTCAAGGGTCTGCCCACCATAGACATCTTCGCGGCGATTCCGCTGCGGCGACAGGAAAGAACCGAGCAGCATGTAGGCGTGGGCTGCATGCAGCTCTACACCGTCATACCCAGCTTCCCTGGCGCGAACAGCAGCTGCAGCGTACTGATCCATGATTGGCCCCAGCTCCTCCTCTGCAAGCTCGCGACAAGGCCAGCCGGTGCCGGCGGCCACGCACACGGAAGGGCCTACCGGGTCGGTCATGGATTCCGGGCCCGGGTGGGAAATCTGTGGCTGGATACAGGCTCCCTGGGCATGTACCCGCTGCACCAGTTCCCGGTGCCCGGCAATGAAACGATCATCGCCGAGGCTCAGGGCCTGGGGCTGGTAGCGCTGCGCAACATCGACCGAGCACATCTCCACGGTCAGTAACCCAGCCCCGCCCCGGGCTCGCGCTTCGTGAAAACCGATCAGGCGCTCTGTCACCTCGAACTCAGCGCTGCCGTAATTGGTGGTCATCGCGGACATGGCAATGCGGTTACGCAGCTGCATGGTGCCTATATTGAGGGGCTGAAACAAACAGCTGAACGGGTTCACGAGGGTTGCCGGAGGCTTAGTCACTGCCGTGCTGCGTTGGCAGCAATCTGCCTGCCCGCGAGGCGACCAAAAAAGGTGGCGTCAGCGACCGACATGCCACTGGCGTAGCCGGCTCCGGTACGGGGAATGCCGGCAGCGGTGCGGCCGGCGGCGTACAGGCCGGGGATGGTTGCGCCATCAACAGTAAGCACCTCACCTGTTGGCAGCGTATCGAGGCCACCCAAAGTGAAGCAGGTGGGTTGCAGCTGGTGCAGGCTGTAGTCCACCAGCGCGTAGGGCGGCGTGAGCAGGGGCGCCAGCCAGTCAGACGATTTGTGAAACAGCGGATCGGCTCCCCGGGCCGCCTGCTCGTTATAGTAGGCCACAGTGTGCTGCAGTGACCCTGGCGGCAACCCGGCCTCCTCCTCCACTTCCGCCACGGTTTCGCCGGTGGCAATTATCTCTGTGGTCTGGTGGTAATCCGGACGGGCGAAATGTTGATTGTCTATAAACATGTAGGCGCGCATATCAGTCTGGTTGGTGATAGCCGCGCCCAGACGCGCAAGATACACATCCTCGTTGATAAATCGCTGGCCCTGTGCGTTGACGAAGATTCCGTAAGTGAGCTGCGCCGGCGGGTAATGAGCCACACCGACAAATGCCTGGCCCATATGGATCGCATTACCACCGGCCGCGACGCCCAGCAGGATGCCGTCACCACGGTCGCCCGGGTTGCCGTGGCGGGTGCAAAAGGCTGTCAACTGGGGAATATGCTGGTCGGTCAGCTCCTCGTTCATGATAAAGCCGCCCATCGCCAGAATGACGCCGCTGCGAGCTTCTATATAGTGCGGACGATTGTCCGCCTTCACTTCAACTCCACAGATGCGGCCGCTGTCGTCCTGGATCAGTGCCGTCACCCGGTGGTCACAGCGGATGTCGGCGCCGGCTTCGGCGACGCGCTGCATCAGCACATCCATGAGCACCTTGCCGCCGTCGTGACCCGCGTCCTCCGGCAGATGCCCCCGCGGTACCGGCGTAACCCTGGCGGCAAATGGCCAGGCCCGTTCATTGCCAGTGTAGTGCAGGGAATCACCCGTCAATGCCACCACGTCGCGGCCCGCAAAGAGGCTGCGCCGATAAGGCACGCCCTGCCCTTCCATCCAGTCGAAATGCGCGGCTGCACCGTCTACAAATGCCTTTACTCGCGCCGGATCGGCAAATTCGCCAAAACACTGCAGCAGGTAGTGCTCGAAATCCTCACTGCTGTCCTCGATCCCCAGGTCCCGCTGCAGACTGGTACCACCGCTCCCGCCCAGATACATTTCGCAGGCAGACAGGCGTGTAGAACCACCGCCAGCGCTGAAGCGTTCCAGCACCAGCACTTCCAGACCTGCAGCGCGCAACTCCAGCGCAGAGCAGGCACCAGCACCACCGAAGCCGCAAACAATGGCATCGAAACTATCTGTGAAAGACTCCACCTGTGAGCGGGAGATAACTCTGGACATGGCAGCTGACCTTGTCTCTTGCTTTATCCTGAAAGACTTTAGCCGATTAAACGTTTCGATTACAATGCTTTTTAATGCTGCCGCACACTGCAGCGCAGGCGCTGCACACAACCATAACTGAACAGGAGTAACAAGCATGGCCCCGCAGAAAACCGTTCCCGACAGCCACAAGGCAATTCTTGAAACTGCCGTTTTCGCCTTTGTCAGCACGATTCGGGTGAAGGACCAGCTTGTCTCCACCAATCCAATAGGTTTTGACTGGGACGGTGATACCTTCCGCTTTAGTACACTCAAAAGCCGGGTCAAGTACCGCAACCTGCAGGCGGATTCACGAATTACAATCTGCGTGCTGGACCCGGTGAATCCCACCCGCTATGTGGAGATCAGGGGCCGCGCGGAGCTGGCAGACGACCCCGAGGGCAGCCTCAACCAGAAAATCTATCGCAAGA
>JBGTGB010000013.1:0-9451 GCA_041746975.1 Haliea sp.
GGGTTAATGCCCCCGACCAGGTAATTACTGGCCTGGTTGGCCAGGGTTGCCGCAGTTACATCGAGCAGCGCCAGATCCACCTGCTGGCCCAGGCCGGAGCGGTCGCGCTCAGTGAGGGCCGCGAGGATGCCGATCGTGGCGTAGAGTCCGGTCATGATATCCGTGAGCGCCACCCCCACCTTCATCGGCTCCGCACCCGGGCTGCCGTCGGGCTGGCCGGTAACGCTCATCAGGCCACCCATGGCCTGCACCAGGAAGTCGTAGCCAGGCCTCTCACGCAGCGGCCCGGTCTGGCCGAAGCCGGTGATGGAGCAGTACACCAGCCCCGGGTTCACCGCCGCCAGACTGGCGTAATCCAGCCCGAAGCGGGCGGCATCGCCGACCTTGAAGTTCTCCACCACCACATCGCACTCCGCGGCCAGGGCGCGCAGGCTTGCCTGCCCCTCGGCGGACTTGATATCCACACAGAGCGACTGCTTGCCGCGATTGGTGCAGAGGAAATACGCCGACTCCCCGGTGGGCGCGCCATCCGCATCCGCCATGAAAGGCGGGCCCCAGGCCCGGGTATCATCGCCGCCGTCCGGGCGCTCGACCTTGATCACCTCGGCGCCGAGGTCCGCAAGGATCTGGGTGGCCCAGGGGCCTGCCAGTACCCGCGACAGATCAAGAACCCGAATATGGGACAGCGCGCCCATGCTAGAACGCGGGAATGTCAGTCTGGGTGCGGCCCAGAATCAGGGCGTGCACATCGTGGGTGCCCTCATACGTGTTGACCACTTCCAGGTTCACCATATGGCGCATGACCGGGTACTCGTCAGAGATGCCGTTGCCGCCCAGCATGTCCCGGGCCTGACGGGCGATGTGCAGGGCCTTGCCGCAGGAATTGCGCTTGATCAGGGAAATGAGTTCCGGCGCAATCTGGCCCGAATCCATCAGCTCACCGGCGCGATGGCAGCCCTGTAGGGCGAGGCTGATCTCGGTCTGCATGTCTGCCAGCTTGAGCTGGACCAGCTGGTTGGCGGCCAGCGGGCGGCCGAACTGGGTGCGCTCCATCGTATAGTCGCGGGCGGCAAACCAGCAGGTCTCGGCCGCACCCAGGGCACCCCAGGCAATACCGTAGCGCGCATTGTTGAGGCAGCCGAAGGGACCCTTCAGTCCTTCCACGTTCGGCAGCAGTTGCTCTTCGGACACAAACACGTCTTCCATGACGATCTGCCCGGTAACGGAGGCTCGCAGGGCCAGCTTGCCTTCGATCTTGGGCGCGCTCAGGCCCTTCATGTCCTTTTCCAGGATAAAGCCGCGAATCTTGCCATCGTCGGTCTTGGCCCAGACCACGAACACATCGGCAATGGGGCTATTGGTGATCCACATCTTGGCGCCGCTGATGCTATAGCCGCCGTCGACGCTGCGGGCGCGGGTGATCATCGAGCCGGGGTCAGAGCCGTGGTCGGGTTCAGTGAGTCCGAAGCAGCCTATCCACTCGCCGGTGGCCAGCTTGGGCAGGTATTTTTCTCGCTGCGCTTCGGTGCCGTAGGCATGAATGGGATACATGACCAGCGAGGACTGCACGCTCATCATCGAACGGTAGCCGGAGTCCACTCGCTCGACCTCGCGGGCGACCAGGCCGTAGCTGATGTAGTCCACCCCGGGGCAGCCGTAGCCGTCGATGGTGCTGCCCAGCAGGCCCAGCTCGCCCATCTCGCGGAAAATGGCAATATCGGTTTCCTCCGCCCGGAAGGCATCCCGTACCCGGGGCGCCAGTTTCCCCTGAGCGTAATGCCTGGCGCTGTCACGCACCATGCGCTGCTCGTCGGTCAATTGCTGTTCCAGCAGGAAAGGATCCTGCCAGTCGAGGCGTTGCCACTGTTTCGCCTGTGCCATGGGACTTACTCCGGAAAGGTCTGTTGCGATTACAGTAGCAGGACGCGTTTCATTTATAAAATATATGTTTTGTATGTAAATCATATGCTAATTATATGAACATGGATTTGAGAAAGCTGGACATATTCCGTGAAGTGGCGGCCCAGGGCAGCTTCAGCCGGGCTGCGGAGCAGCTGCATATGGCCCAGCCGGCGGTCAGCATTGCCGTGCGCAAACTGGAGGAGGAATTGGGCCTGCTGCTGTTCGACCGCGGTGGGCGGCGCATTTCCCTGACCGCGGAAGGACACACCCTGTTACAGCAGACGGTGGCGATCCTCGAGCAGGTGGCAAGCCTGCAGGCCACCGGTAACGCGCTGCGGGGGCTGTTGCAGGGGGAGCTGGCCGTCGCCTGCCCCTCGATGCTGGCAACATATTACCTGCCGGATCTCCTGGGCCGCTTCCTGGTGCTGCACCCGCAGCTGCGCACCGCAGTGACCCAGGCCGGAACCGACCGCATCCGTCAATGGCTGCTTGACGACGAGATCGAGCTTGGGGTCATCAGCGGTTCCGACCCGGACGCAAGCGATGCCTTCGCCACGGTTCCGCTGGTCAATGAAGAGATAGTACTGTGCATGCCTGAGGATCACCCCTGGGCCGGGCGCAGCGCCGTAGCAGTGACTGAGCTACAGGATTCACCCATGGTGGTGTACGAGACCGGCTACTTCATCCGCAAGCGGTTGGACGAGCTGTGTACGACCCACGGCGTCAGCCCGGACCTGCGCCTGCAAAGCAATTTCCTGCCCCTGCTGATCCGCATGGTGAAACAGGGCCTGGGCACCACTATTGGCCTCGCCATGCTCGCGCAGCAGGAACCCGGGATTGTGGCCGTGCCGTTTGTCGAGCAGCCGCGGATCGAACTGCTGCTGGCCCGACGCAGGCAGCGCACCATCTCCCTGGCCAACCAGGCATTTCTGGATTGGGCCGCTTTGCAGGTATGATGCGCAACCATGTCGATATCCCATTACAACGAGCATCTCGCCCGCCTGATCACTTGCGTTGGCCAGCCGGATTTTGCCCAGCAGCTGGTGGCCACGCTGAAAAGCCTGGTGCCCATAGACGATGCCACCGTGCTCGTGTATCCGGACACCGACCTGCCGATAGTTGAATATTTCGAGGTTCCAGCGGGACTCGACCGCTGCACCCTGGACGTCTTTGTCGCCGGCGCCTTCGTGCTGGACCCCTATTACCAGGCCGCGAGCCGCGACCGTCGCTTCGGCGTTTTCCAGCTTCGTGACCTGGCGCCCACGGGCTTTCGCGACAGCGAATACTATAAGGTCTGGTACCGCAATTGTGGCTACCAGGACGAGTGTGGCTTTCTGCTGCCCAACGGCGCCAACGGGTTTATCAATATCGCCCTGGGCCGCACCTCGGCCAGCAGCCGCTTCAGTCGCCCACAGGTAGCCAGCCTGGCGGCCGTGCAGCCGGTGATCGAAGTGCTCTGCCAGCAGCACTGGCAGATGCACCCGGCGGTCGCAGATGGGGAGCAGGGCTCGATCAATCTGCGCGAGCAGCTCAACACCGCCCTCAACCAGTTTGGCAGTAGCCTGCTTACCGAGCGCGAGGCCCAGGTGATAAACATGGTGCTGCACGGCCACGGCAACAAGACTTTGGCGGAGAAGCTGTCAATTTCCGTGGAGACGGTGAAACTGCATCGCAAGCATGCCTACGCCAAGCTGGAGGTCAGTTCCCAGGCCGAACTGTTCCACCTGTTCCTGGACTCGCTCATGAGCGCCGGCAACTATGCCGGGGGCGATACCCTGGTGGCGTACCTGCAGCCGCCTCAGGCGCAGGCGCTGCCGTGAGCGGAACGCGACCCTCGCAACCGTCGGGCTCCCAGCTGCAAAAGCTGCTGCAGCGCGGCTTCGACGCGCTGGGTAGGGGTGACATCGAAGCGGCCGGGCGCTGCTGCCAACAGGCACTGGAGCGGCAGCCGGATCTGCTTCCCGCACACTTCCTTGTGGGCCTGGTGGCCCTGGAAGCAAAGGATCGACGCACGGCGTTCAGCGCCTTCCAGTCGGTGGTGAAGCTGGACCGGGACCACGCCGCGGCCTGGGCCCAGCTGGCGCGCCTGTACATGAGCGAGGGCCAGGTCAACCTGGCGGACGCAGCCCTGCGTGAAACCCGCCGCATCCAGCCCGACGACCCTATCGTGCTGGACCTGATCGCCACTACCCTGTCGCTGATGGGCGAGCACGGCCCTGCCCAGGCTTTCTTCGCCCGCGCCAACACCCGCCGGCCCGGGCATCCGCCCTTCATGCTCAACCTCGCCAACAACCTTGTCTATCACGGCGACACCGGCAGGGCCGACAGCATCTTCCACGACATCATCCGCTTGCAGCCGGACAGCCCCCAGGCTCACTGGGCCCTGGCCAGCTCGGTCAAGGCGCGGGATGAAGAGCATATCCACACCATGCAGGCGCTGTCGGAGCGGCATCGCAACAACCCGCGGGCGCGCGCGTTCTACCTCTACGCCATCGGCAAGGAGCGCGAGGATCTGCAGCAGTGGGAGGCGGCCTTCGCGGCCTTCAGCGCCGGCGCCGCCGACCGCCGGGCAACCGTGGAATACGATGAGGCCGCCGAGGAGGCCATGTTCGCCGCGCCGGCGGAGCTGTACACGCCAGACTGGCTGGCGGCACAGCAACCGGGCAACCCGGATCCCTCGCCTATATTCGTGCTGGGCCAGCCGCGCACCGGCACCACCCTGGTGGAGCGGATCATCAGCAGCCACTCCCGGGTACACTCCGCCGGCGAGCTGCAGCAGTTCGGCCTGGCCCTGCGCCGGCTGGCCAACTACCAGGATCCGCGGCGGTTTTCCGCCGAGCTGTTCCACAGCGCTCAAGCGCTGGACCCGCGCCAGGTGGGCAGCCTTTACTTGCAGACCAGCAGCCGCATGCGTGGCACCACACCGCACTTCGTCGACAAGCTGCCACAGAACTATCTGCTGATTCCCCTGATCCTGGCGGCACTGCCCAATGCGAAAATCGTGCACCTGGTACGCAACCCGATGGACGCCTGTTTTGCCAGCTTCAAACAGCTGTTCGCGGATGCCTACCTGCACTCCTATGAGCAGAGCGAGATGGCGCGCCATCACCTGCGCTACCTGCGCCTGATGGCGCTGTGGCGGGAACGCTTTCCTGGACGCATCTTTGACATCAGCTACGAGGAGACTGCGAGGGCTGTCGAGCCCAACGCCCGCGCCCTGCTCGAATACCTGGAGCTACCCTGGGAGGATGCCTGCCTGTCCTTTCACCAGCAGGACAGCGCGGTGACCACCGCCAGCGCAGTGCAGGTGCGGGAACCCGCGCACACCCGTTCGATTGGCCGCTGGCGCCACTACCAACAGCAGCTGGCACCTATGCAGAAGGTGTTTGCAGCGGCAGGCGTCCCCCTCCCGGATTGCGCAGCAGTCCAGCAAAGCGTATACATGGGCCAAACAAAACCAGTAGTAAACAGCGGGGATTGCCATGTATAGAGACCATCGCGGTCGGGTCGCCGGAAGCCACCGACCCTGCTCCACCCACGCCCTCGCCAGGGCAGTTTCTGCCGCCGTCCTGGCCACCACCATCAGCGCACCAGCCTGGTCGCAAACGCTGGAGGAAGTCATAGTCACTGCGACCAAACGCAGTGAGTCGGCTCAGGATGTGCCGCTGGCGATCACCGCGCTATCCGGGAGATTCGTCAGCAAGGTCAACATGGATGACATCAAGGACCTGGTCTCCTACACCCCAGGTGTCACCGGCAACAGCCAGGACAGCTTTATCGATGCCATCAGTGTGCGGGGTATTCGCACCCAGGACTTCGGCGTCGGCGGCGATCCCTCTTCCGCCTTCTTCAAGAACGACCTTTACGAAGGGCGCAACGGCTCGGCTGTCACCAGCCTGTACGATATCGACCGCGCCGAAATCCTGCGTGGCCCCCAGGGCTTCCTGTTTGGACGCAACTCCATCGGCGGCGCGTTCAGTGTCCACACCCGGCGCGCGGAAATGGGTTCCGATCCCACGGGCTATGCCGAGATCGACCTTGGCGAGCGCGGCCGCGGTACTTTCGAAGGTGCGGTCAACCTGCCCATCTCTGACAACTTCGCCCATCGCCTGGCAGGTTACTACTCCACCGAAGATGGTTTCGCCGACAACAAATTTCCCGGCTCGCCCGATCTGATCGAGCACGAGAAATGGGCCCTGCGCTGGTCTACCAACTACGAGCGTGACCGGCTGATGCTGCGCAGCATGGTGGAGTACGAGGACCGGAAGCAATCCGGCTCCGTTTATCGGGCCGTCGACCGCGGTGACATCTGGGAGGCATTTGACGCCGCGCTGGGTGGCGTTGAGCTACGCGGCAGCGACGAGGACATTGACTCCGACCGCACCGGCGGTGACAACGACGATGCCACAGTTCTCACCCTGGGACTGCACATCGACTACGATCTCGACTTCGCCACGTTTACGTCCAACACTGGCTACAAGGATCACGACTACTACTACAACGAGGACTACGACGGCACCCCGCTGGATATCAGCAACTACCGGCAGGACCAGAGCGGCAAGTATTTCCAGCAGGAATTTCGCCTGACCTCCAACACCGACGGGCCGCTTAGCTGGTATGCGGGCGTCTCTTACTACGATGAAGAGATCGACACCCGCTTCCAGTTTTCCGGGCGCGAGGATTTCTTCTGCCAGTACTACGGCTATTACTATAACTACGGCATGACCTTCTCCGGCTGTGAAGACCTGTATGCCTACTACGGCTCCGAATTTACACCCTCGGCGGATGGCCGCCTGGTCGAGCCCGGGCGTATCAAGGGCGACTATTCCGGCTGGGCCACCTACGTCAATGCCAACTACTTCTTCACCGAAACCTTCGACGTCGAGCTGGGCCTGCGCTACACCGAGGACAAGAAAGATTTCTCGATCATGGTGCCGACCCCTGAAAGCGAGCTGGGGCCCTACTGGGCCTACGGTTTTTCTACCGCCGAATTCATCAACGACAGCCAGACCTGGGACGACGTCACCATGCGAATACTGGCCAAGTGGCGTCCGACTCCCGAACGCATGTTCTTCGCTGGTTACACCGAGGGTTTCAAGTCCGGCGGCTTTGGTTCCTTCAACCTGGCCAACAACGCCGACGGTGAACCGGCCATCGGCAATGTCGATCTGCGCCAGGGCGACGGCTTCCTGCCCAACATTTTCGAACCGGAAACGGTGGATTCATGGGAGATCGGCTACAAAGACACGCTCATGGATGGCCGCGCCAACGTCGACCTGACCGCGTTCTACTACGAGTATGAAGACCTGCAGGTGGTAACCTTTGACGGTGGAGCCTCCCTGGTGAAAAACGTGGGGCAGGTGGAATCCTGGGGTATCGAGGGCTCTATTACCAGCCGCCTCAGCGACAACTTCGACCTCTACCTGGCCGCCGGCTATCTGGATTCGGAGGCCACTGAAGTACAGGCAGTATGCGGCCTCGAAGATCCCGACGGCTGCGAGGGCAGCCCACTGTTCTGGGCCCCGGAGTGGTCGGGAGCGGCGGTATTAAGCGCCAACTTCCCCGTCAGCGGCGGCGCCATCACCGGCAACTTCGAACTGACCTACGAGAGCGAGCGCGGCGGCGGCTGGGAAAACCTGCGGGAGACCAAGATCAGCGGCTCGGCACAATCCAACCTGCGTATTGCCTATGAGTCCGACGATAACTGGTTCATCGAGGGGTACGTTGAAAACCTCACCGATGAATTCACCTGGGATGGCCAGAACAACAACGGCGGCGTACTGCCCTCGCACTTCTTCGGCCCCAAACGTCCACGCACGGTAGGCATGCGCCTGGGTATGACCTGGGACTGATCGGCTGACAGCGGGCCAACCTGGCACTGGCCCGCTGCATTTTCTGCTAGAGGAATTCGACCCTGCCGGTGGCAACGTCGTACATGGCCCCGACCACTGCCAGCTTGCCTTCCTCAACCATAAGTTTAAGCAATGGACTGTCGGTGAGGATACGCTGCACGGTCTGTGCAACATTCTCATGCGCCACGGCATTTACCCAGGCGCTGTTTGATGAATCGCGAGGACCATCCGTCACCGGCACGGCCTCCACCGCAGGATGAATGTGCGCCAGCGTGCTGGTGAGGTTGCCCAGTTCCACGCCGTCACAGGCACCTTTCACCGCCCCGCAGTCGGTGTGGCCCAAAACCACGATCGCACGGGCACCAGCAACAAGAGCCGCGAATTCCATGCTGCCCAGCAGCTCCGGTGTCACCACGTTGCCGGCAATACGGGGGCCGAAGATGTCACCGATACCCTGGTCAAAAACCAGTTCCGGAGGCACTCGGGAGTCTATACAGCCGAGTACTATGGAATGTGGAAATTGGCCACTGGCGGTGGCGGAAACCTGGCCAGCTAAATCCCGCTGCAACATTTCGCCGGCCACAAAACGTGCGTTGCCCGCTTGCAACAGTCCTAGTGCGTCCGCAGGCGAGAGCCTCCCTTGAGAAGTAGCAGTCTGGGCGGCCGAGGATTCCAGCGCCTGCACCGCTGGCGCGCCCACAGCAAGTACCGCGGCGAGGGCAACTATGTGGAAAAGGGGTTTGAGTGTCTTCATGGACCGCTCCGTGCTCAGGATGTGAACTACACAGGATAGACAGCTTCGCCACTATAATAAAATCGATCTAGTCGAAGTTAATCGCTTTTTGATTCGCTTTAATCTTATTGCCTTGGCCGGCTGGCCGCACTCCTCCTGCGTTATAATCACGACCCGCCACGCCAACACAAGGACCGTCAGTGCCCAACTTCGGTTCCCGCCTGCTGGCCTCGGCCTTTACCGCCTATGCCCTGCTGCAAGTCAGCGGCGGCTTGCTGGCGGGTTTCCTTACGGACCGCTATTCAGCGCGACGGCTGATGCGCTTCTATCTTTTGCCGATGGGCCTGGGCTGCCTGCTGCTGTGGCAGCAGAGTGCGAACTGGCAGGTGTTTGCCTATATGGGATTGCTGGGTCTTTCCGCAGGGGCCCAGGGCACCCTGGGTGGCGCGCTGTGGGCAGAACTCTACGGTACCCGCCACATAGGTTCCATCCGCGCCATGCTCCTGGCGGTGATGGTGACGAGCACCGCAGTTTCACCGGTGGTGTTTGGCGCCCTGCTGGACGCCGGGATCGGCATGCGCAGCATCGCTCTGGCAATGGGATGCTACACCCTGGTGGTGCCGCTGCTCCTGGGCGGCAGCGTGTTGCCTACAGACAGGCGTCAAACTCCAGCGGGGTGACCTGGCGATCGAAGTCGTCCATCTCCTGTTCTTTCATCAGGGTCATCACGCGCTGGAACTCGGAGCCGAAGTTGTCGCGGATAAATGCCGAATCACGGAACCGCTGCAGGGCGTCAGGCCAGTAGCGCGGCAGTGTCAGGGGCACCTGGTCGTAGGCGTTGCCGGTGATTGGCGGCGGCGCCTCCAGCTGCTGCTCGATACCCGCGAGCATGCCGGCCAGAATCGCGGTGACCGCGAGGTGGGGGTGGGCGTCTGCACCCGCGACGCGGTGCTCAATTCGGGTG
>JBGTGB010000014.1:0-38121 GCA_041746975.1 Haliea sp.
GTTGGCCAGCCCCGTGAGCAGCGCCAGCGGCAGCAACGCCGCCAGCACTGCGAGCAGATGACGGGCCCGGCGTCGGCGCTGATCGGTGCTAGTAATCAACGCCGCGTCGGGCCTTGATGCCGTTGTTGTAGGCGTGCTTGATTTCTTTCACTTCCGAGACCGTGTCCACGATGTCCTGCAGCGCCTTGCCGCCGCCGCGGCCGGTAACCACCACGCTCTGCTCCGGTGGGCGGTTAGTGAGGGCGGCCAGCACGGTGTCCTCGGGCAGGTAGTCGAAGGCCAGCATATAGGTAAGCTCGTCCAGCACCACCAGGTGGTAGGCGGGATCGGCCAGCATGGCGCTGGCCTGCTCCCAGGTGCGCACCGCGGCGGCGATGTCGCCGCTGCGGTCCTGGGTGTCCCAGGTGAAGCCGGTGCCCATCTGGTAGAACTCCACCTGCGGGCACTGCTCCCGCAGGTAGATTTCCTCACCCGATAGTTGCTCGCCCTTGATGAACTGCACCACCCCGACCTTGTAGCCATAGCCCAGGGCGCGCATCACCATGCCGAAGGCGGAGCTGGACTTGCCCTTGCCGTTGCCCGTGAGCAATATCGCCACGCCGCGTTCGGTATCGGCGGCACTGATACTGGCATCGACACTGGCCTTCTGTTTGGCCATGGCTTTCTTGTGGCGCTCGTTCTTGCGCTCGCTGTCGGTCATCTGAGTGAACTCCTAGAAGGAAAAGCGCAGGCCCGCGTAGGCGGCCCGGGCGCTGGTCCGGTAGCTGGGGATTTCTTCGTAGTCCTCGTCCAGCAGGTTCTCGATCCGGCCATAGACTTCAAGGCCGGCCGCCAGCGTGTAACGTGCGTTCAGGTCCAGCACTTCGTAGTTATCGGTGGGGCTGCCATCGATTCCGCGCGCATCCCGCGAGGTCCGCAGGTGCAGGCCCAGTGCCAGCGGGTTGGACAGCGCCTGCCATTGCAGGCCGATGTTGGCCAGGTGGCGCGGCCGATAGACCCGGTAGCCGCCGGCCGCGGTTTCGGTGTCGTTATACGTGTAGTTGCCCTGCAGTTGCAGTTGCAGCGGCAGTGGCACCTCTGCGATCAACTCCACGCCGGAGGAGTCGCTGTCGCCACTGCCCTGCAGGTAGCCGGAAAAGCCCACCAGGTCGAAGAAGATTTCGTTTTCCACAGTCTGTTCGAAAAGGATTGCTTCCAGCACCAGGCCGGTGGGGCTGTACCAGGCAACACCGAGATCCAGGCCCTCGCTGCGCTCTTCCTGGAGAATCACATCCGCTGCCGGCGGGGAGGCAAAGAAGCTGCGGTTATAGGCGATTTCATACAGACTCGGGGCGCGGAAACCGGTACTCCAGGCGCCCTTGAACTTGAGTTCGCTGCTCCCCACCGGCACCAGGTAGGCAGCGCTCACCCGGTAGGAATCGTGGCTGCCGAAGTCCTCGTTGTCATCGTAGCGGCCGCCGGCGGTGAAGTAGAGGCTGTCACCGACACGGCCCTGGTATTCCAGGTAGGCGCCGGTCTGATCCCGCTCGGGATCGAAGGTGCCGTCATCCAGCGCCTGCTCCTCGTGGTCCACGCCGTACACCAGCTGCAGGGCGTCCCCGGCAGAGAAGCTGCCGAGATAGCTTATACGGCTGATAGTACCCTCGGTGCCGAAGCCCGGCAGGCCCTCGGTGAAGAACTGGCGCTCGGTCTTGCTATGGCTGTAGGCCAGTTCGTGTTGCAGCTGTTCGCCGCTAAAACTGGCGGCAGTGCGCCAGGACTGCTGCGAGTAACTGTCGCTGCAGACGTTGCTGGGGGCGGCGCCGAAGCAGCCGTCGTACTCGTTGTCGCCATCGACGTCCCGGCCCACCAGCTCCAGCCGCAGCCGCTCGCTGATGTTCCACCCCGCGCGCCCGTGCACGGTGGTGTTTTCGTAGCCGTCGTCATCGGCCGGGTCGGTGTCAGTGGTGCGGGAATTGAAGCCATCGGTACGATAGTCGGCCAGTGACAGGTTGCCGTCTACGGTGGCGTTACCGGCGCCGATATTGGCGGCGAACTGCTGGCTGCCGTAGCGGCCGGTCTCCGCGGTGACGTCGCCGCCAAAGCCCTCACTTGGGGCGCGGGTGCTGATGTTTATAACGCCGCCGGCGTCCGCGCCGTACATCAGGCCCTGGGGGCCGCGCAGGATTTCCACCCGCTGCACGCCGCTGCTGAGCAGCTGCTCTACGCGGGGCCCGACCTGGGGCGCAGAGGTGTCGGAGATGTCGATACCATCGACCAGGATCCGGGTGCGGTAGGCCTCCTCGCCACGAATCCGCAGCGAGGATACCTTGCCGGGGCCACCGTTATTGCTCACCGCAACAGCAGGCTGGCTGCGGAGGATGTCGTGCAGGGAGGTGAAGCCGCGGGCGCGGATCTCCTCGGCGTCAATGACCGAGATCGAGGTGCCGACCTCGCGCAGTGGCATGGCGATCCTGGAGGAGCTGATAACGATCTCTTCCAGTGGGTGGGTCGCGGTGTTGTTTTCAGCCCAGGCGGGCAGGGTGGTCAGCAGCGCAACGGCGCTGGCGAGTGCGTGTGATTTCATGTCGTACCTCAATGCCAGGAAAGGGTGGCGATTGAGGGAGGGGATCCAGGGAACGCAATGCGGGAACGGCATCAGGCAACCTTCAATGAAGCCCTCCGCTCCATCGTTGCTCGTGCCAGGCAGGTATCGGGCTCACAGCTTTTGCTGTCTACCGTTGCGGGGGCAGCGGTGGCATCGGCACGGGGCCTCACCACACTTCCCATTTAACCGGCCCAGCCGTGTCAAGTGACACCGGCGGCAGGCACCTGGTACGCGGCGCACTGTAGTGATTCGGGCTGTGTCTGTCAATTGTCCAGATTTTGTCGCTGGCCACAAAGTACCTTCTACTTGGGCCTTCGGCACACCTGCGGTTTACCCTTCGTCGAACTTCGCGCGCGCGAAATGGTCGCGTACCAGACGCTTGAATACGCTTAGCCCCCGGACCTGGGTGCCTCTTCTCCGTGAAAGCATATCTACTTGATATCTGATTTCCAGCGGCGGGCAACTAAGAGACAGCAGCCGACCTTGACGTACCTCATCTGCAGCCACGTGCTGGGGGATGATGAGCAACAGGTCGAGCCGCTCGCAGAGTTCCAGCATGTGGTCAATGCTACTGGAATTGATGATTTGGGCAGGTGGCGGCAGGTCCTGCTTGATGAATATATCCTGAAAGACGTAGCTGATCGACAGACCGTGAGGCACGGCCCAGCGCGCCTGTGCAAGTTCCTCCAACTCCACGCCAGGCTGCCCCGCGAGAGGGTGGGACGCAGGCATGAAGACGCCCACCGTCAGCTCCGCCAGCGTTTCGAGCGCGAGTTCAGTATTTTTTGCAAGCGCCATGTCCATCGTCGTACCCCAGGCAACGGAGATGGCGAGATCGAGGTCTGCTGCGGTGAGCCGCGAGAGCAGTTCCTCGCCGGTACCGGTGATCGTGGTAATGTTCGAGTTGGGGAATTCGCGTACAAAATCGACGATGATGTCTGGGCAGATATAGCGGGCTAAATTTGGGGAAACCCCGAGTTTTATCTTCGATTGCCTTTCGCCGCGTACTGCCTGTAACTGCTCCGTCGCGCGATCTGCCTCAGTCACCATCGCTTTCAGGTAAGGGAGTAACACCTCACCTCGGGCCGTCAATTGAACACCACGGTGACCCCTCTCGAAGAGTGCTCCATCGGCCTCTTTTTCCAGGCGCTGGATACTTCGTGTGAGCGCTGGCTGGCTGATATGCAAAATGCTTGCCGCGACACCGATACTGCCGTGTTCGGCGACCGCGATGAAGTGCCGCAGCGGTGTAAGTTTGAATGCGGACATTGTTCCTCCTTAAAGCGCAGCATGCCGGGGTCAGGTAAAAGTTTTAACATACCCTTTTGGGTATTGCTACGCCTGAAATTTGCATTGGTGTTATGCACTATTTGACTCCACTATCTGATTCAGATCAGGGTTTTTGTCGAATGGTCGCTGGGATAACGGCAGCCGAAACCACTTATAAGGTGGGACTTCACCCTGATTTACAGCTCTGACACAGAGACCTACTTTACATGGGTCGAGGGGGTTTAACGGGCAATTGCTGCGATCGAGGGGGCTGGCCTCGATACTCATAAGGAGAAAACAATGCATACATCGACATATAGGGGTCACATCACTCGCATCGCGGCCGGACTGGCACTCGCGGCGAGTCTGCCAACCATGGCGCAGAGTACGGCGGGGGCATCCTCCCTGCGGGAAGAAGTACTTGTCACTGCGCGGAAAGTGGAGGAGTCCTTGCAGACCGTTCCGGTTGCGGTGACCGCGTTCACCGATCAGGCTATTCGACGTCAACGCATCGAGGGCATCGCGGACATAGCTCTTTACACGCCCGGCCTCGTCTACCAGGATATCAACGGCACGCTGTCCCTACCGGTGATTCGCGGCCTGGCGCAGACCAATATCTCGGTCGACAACAACGTCGGCATGTTCATCAATGGCATTTACCTCTCGAACGCGCGAACCCTGGACATCGGTCTTGTCGACCTGGAGCGGGTTGAGGTCATCAAGGGGCCACAGAGCGCGTTATATGGCCAGAACAGCTTTGCCGGCGCCATCAACTATATCACCAGCAAGCCCACGGAAACTTTCGAGGCGGATATTGAGGCGTCCATCGGTAGCGATGAGCTGCTGGAAGGGAGCGTCAGCATCAGCGGACCTATCACCGACACACTGGGTGGGCAGCTCTCGGTCGCCTACCGGGAGTTTGATGGTACCTTCAAGAACGCTAGCGCCGACGCCAACGGCAATTTGCAGGGGTATGAATCCACCGGGTTCTCAGGCGCGCTCGAATTTGCGCCAAATGACCGTTTCGAGGCGCGACTGTTTGGCTACTACGTGGATCTCGAAAACGGCCTGACAGCTCAGTATCTGGTTCCCAATAACTGCGGTGTGTCAGCTTTCGGCACGCCCACGCATCACTGTGGTGAATTGCCCACTGACGGCGTATTCGACTTGAATTCGAACGGGACCTACGGTCGCGTGGCGGAGAACACGATCGTCTCACTGGATCTAAACTTCGAGTTCGCTCCAAACTGGTGGCTGCGCAGTATCACGGCGCAGGTCGATTCCAAGAGCGAGTCCTATTTCGATTTTGACTATACCAGCAGCGGTGTACCGTTTGCTGCTCGTGATGTCGTCAGCGGGGAACTCAGCACGGTTTTGATCAACACTTACCTCGGGCAGGGCAAATCTGACTTCTCCGATTTCAGCCAGGAATTCCGCATTGAGTACGGTGGCGATCGTCTCGAAGCAATGCTTGGAGCATACTACTACGATTCGGAGCGCAGGGACGAGTCCTTCGGTGCAGTTGACATATCACCCCTGGGGCCGACCCAGGTGCTGACATCGCCGCTGGGTTTTCTGTTCGGTACAACGGACCCCGCTGGATCTCCCGTAGACAGCAACGAGAGTGAGGAAGGAGTCGAGACGCTGGCCTTCTTCGGTCGAATTGGCTACCGGGCAACGGAAAGGCTGCGCTTGAGTGCAGAGCTGCGTTGGGCGGATGAAAAAAAGGACGTGAATAGAATCCGCAGTTTTACCTTTCCCGTGACAGTCAATCCTCAACAGAATGCCAGCTTCGATTCGATGACACCGCGAATCACGGTGGACTATCAGCTCACGGAAGACATTCTTCTTTACGGTGTCTATGCCGAGGGCGTGCGCAGCGGCGGCTTTAACGCTACGGCCACCATAGCCGCGGAAAATTCCTTTGATCAGGAAGAGAATAAGACTTACGAGATTGGCGTGAAGAGCCAGTGGCTGGATCAGCGTCTGACGCTCAACGGTGCAGTATTCCAGATAGATTGGGACGATCTGCAGATCGCGGCGCCATCTCAGGATCCGAACAACCTCGGTAGCATTATCCGCAATACCGGTAAGGCTGAGTCCAGTGGCTTCGAACTCGAAGGGTCACTCCTGGCGTCAGACAACTTTCTCATCGGCGGTACCTACGCCTGGACAGATCCGAAATTCGAGAGCGGTTCCGTGGACCTGGGGCTGACGGGTCGCTGTGGCGTTGATACCAGCATCTGTCCGAACGGGACCAATGTCGGTGGTCAGCAGTTGGGCCGGACGGTCAAGAGCATGTGGTCGCTCTACGCGTCGGCCAATGGTGAACTGGGGTCGGGCTGGGACTGGTTCGCACGGACCGACGTCGCTTACAAGGACAAGCAATTTGCATCGGCAATCAACAAGAATTTCATTGGTGATTATACGCTGGTAAACGCGCGCGTCGGGGTGGAGAACAGTCGCTTCGAGATATCCTTGTGGTCCAAGAATCTGACCGACGAGAAGTACCTCACTGCGAGTTCGGCGCAGCCGCGCTTCCACACCGGCGCCATCAATGACGTCACTTTCGGCTACGGCCGGATCGTTGGCCTCAGTGCGCTCATGCGCTTCGGGCAGTAGGTCGTGAGTCGTCGATCCGCTGGTAGGGGTATTGACAGGCGTCGGTTTTTGATTGGCTCTGCCTCCTCGGCGCTACTGTTTGCATCTGGCGCGGTACGGGCCGTTCCTGAGCGGGCAGATGTCACCATTATTGGTGGCGGCCTGGCGGGCCTGTATGCCGCCATGTTGCTGACTGAGAACGGGGCTAGCGTCATCGTGCTTGAGGCGGCAGAGCGAGCTGGAGGCAGGGTTTACACCGCAGACGACATTCCGGGGCGCCCGGAGATGGGGGCCAACCAGATCGGTCCGAGCTATGCCCGGGTGCGCGACGTGGCCAATCGCCTCGGTGTAAAGCTCCTGCCGGGTGCAAACGTCAATGCGCCTTACAGTTTTCTAATCAACGACGAGCTCATTACTGCAGCGCAGTGGCCAGACTCACCTCATAACAGAACCGTTGGCGCAGAGCGTGAGCGCCCCCCACACACCCTCAAGGGGATGTATGTAGATGCGAGAACACCTTTTGAACGACTCGACGACTGGCTGTCGCCCGAAGCGGACCGCTATGATATCTCGTTGTATCGCTGGCTAAAGGAACAAGGAGCGTCTGAAGCTGCTATCCAGTTGATTGATGAAGGCCTGGTCGATCCGGGTGTTCACGGCGCCTCTGCGCTCAAGCAATTGCAGGAAGCCACTCGAAGCAAAGTAGAAGTCCAGAGCACCAAGAATCAAGCCGCTGCAAGTCATCTGGATGTATACGAGCAGTTTGCCCTCTCGTCATCCCGCGTCGTCGGTGGCGCCTCCCGACTTACCGAGGCGATGGCGCGCACGGTGGGTGGGAGCTTGCGGTTACGAAAGGGAGTGACCGCGGTTGATCAGACTGCCTCAGCTTGCGAGGTGCGTTGCAGCGACGGCAGTCGTTACCAGAGCGATTTCGTCATCTGCTCGGCACCTTTTACCGTGGTTCGCCAGATCCGGTTTAGCCCGCTATTGCCTGGGCTTCAGGGGCAAGCGGTCTCGCTTTTGCCCTATGGTCGTCAAAGCCAGGTTTGGATGTCGATCAAGGAGCCCTATTGGGAGGAGGATGGCATTGATGCGTCCATGTGGAGTACTGGTCCACTGACGCTTGTCCGCCAGCAGATCGATCCCGATGGTAGCCGTGTCAAGCTGGGAGCGCTGGGCGTTGGCCGCAAGGCGAGTGCTCTCGACCGGATGCCGCCGCAAGAGCGCGGCCGTTTTGTCCTTGATTACCTGGCCCGCGTGCGCCCGTCTACCCGCGGACGCCTGGAAGTCGAGGGTGTGTTTTCCTGGGAGGAGATGCCCCATGCTCTTGGTTGCAGTCACTCATTCGCACCTGGGCAAATGCAACGATTTCGCACGGAGATGATCCAGCCATTTAAGCGCGTCCACTTTGCTGGTGAACATACTCGACGACTCGAGGTCGGTATGGAAGGTGCGATGGAGTCTGGTGAGCGGGCAGCTCTCGAAATCCTACAAAAGGTATACGCATGAGCATGAAACTGTTTTATCCAGCGCTTCTGCTGACCATCGCCCACCCCTTGTCTGCCGCGGACGAGGTACAGGTCGCCCTCAACGCGGGCAGCGTGTTTCAAGACTGCAGCGATTGCCCGGCGGTGGCAGTCATTCCGTCGGGTACATTTGATATGGGGTTCGATGGTGGCGAAGAAGGTCGTTACGAGGGGCCGGTGCGCGAGGTCCACATCGCTCGACCCTTTGCGGCGGGGGTATACCCGGTCACCAATGCAGAATACTCGCGTTTCTTGGAGAGTAGTGGTCGAGATACAGGCACCGGCTGTAATTTCTGGGATTTCGAAAGTCGTGAACTTATTCGTCTCGAGTCCTCGAGTTGGCGCGACCCTGGACACGGCAGGCCCATTCGGGACGATGAGCCGGTGGTGTGCGTAAGCTGGCATGACAGCAAGGCCTACGTAAGCTGGCTGTCGGATGAAACTGGCAAGCCCTACCGGCTGCTCACGGAGGCGGAGTGGGAGTATGTCGCCCGCGGAGGCTCTTCTACCGAATACCCCTGGGGGGACGATGCGAACGCCGCCTGTGACCATGCCAATGTTGCAGACCTGGCGCTCATCGACACAGTGAGTGCCGACGATATCAAGTGGTCACATGTGAACTGCAACGACGGGTATTCCGGCCTCGCGCCCGTCGGCTCTTTCACACCCAATAGTTTCGGCGTCTACGATATGATCGGCAATTCTTGGGGGTGGGTGGAAGACTGTTACCTTGTGCCTTACCCGGATGGCCCGCTGGACGGTACTGCAGCGCAGGCTTCAGGCACTTGCGAGCTTCGCTCGGTACGCGGTGGGAGTTGGATAACATCGCCGTTTCGGCAGCGTCCCTCTTGGCGCGGGCGCGACCCAGAGGACAAGCTGTCATTCATCTTTGGCTTTCGCGTTGCTCGGGACTTGCCGTGATGAGTGGGAGCGAACTTGGTAATCGGTTTCGGATCGCGCGCGGCGAAAAGCCGCAGTTTCATGACGACCCAGCCATTGACGATGTAATCAGCATGATTGTTGGTTTGGCCGGAGAGGTGTCCGTATTGCGGGAGCGCCTGGATGCGCACGAGCGTTTGGCAGGGGAAGTGGCCGGTATCACTCCGGATCAGGTCGATCATTACGAACCCGACGCTGCCGCTGAGGTCGCGCGCAGTGAATTGCGGAAGCGAATCGTAGAAAAGGTCTTCAGATCCGTTCTGGCGCAGGAAAGCAACCCGGCAGCAGCAACTCACGCCAGCGTCGTGGCGGATATCGAGGACGACCCGAACATCAGCGGAACCGCCGGAATCTGAATCGCCCAGGAGAACTTGAGAGTATGGCAAGAGTACATGGCATGATGCCTGAGACACTACATGATGAGCGTGCAAGGCTTTCCTTTATCGTCGACTTGAAGGCTCACCTGGACGTGAAAGCCGGGGTCGGTAATGCGCGGCTGCTGCGTCATAAGGTAGAGCCTTCGCTTCCAAAGGAAGCCAACGCCGGTGAGCGACGCAAGCTCGCGGCGCGCGCTATGGAGCGAGAGTTGCCCTACCAGAACTGGCAGGCGCTAATGCGTAGCGCACAAGAGCTCATGTGGGACGCCGTGAGTGACTGCGTGGACCGACAGTATGATCAGTTGGAATCCCGTGCGAATGAAATCGTTGGTGATGGTTCGGTGGCCGGGCATGAGAATTTCGAGGTGCCCCACTACATTACAGCGGTTGATACCCACCTCATGCCTGGCAGCTATTACGAGCAACGCCATGATGGCGACATCCGCCAGGGCGCGGTCTTCGACCTCGCTGCGGCAATTTATCACCGTGGGCGCAACGGCCAGGGTCTGAACGATGTCAGGGGGCACACGGTTGTAAGCCACTTGTATGAGCGCTTTCCGGAGATCCAGCCGCAGTCGTTGCTGGAGATGGGATGTACTGTCGGGCATTCGACTGTGGCAGTCGCTGGCTACTTCCCCAAAGCCGATCTGCACGCCGTCGATGTGGGTCTCCCGGTCCTGCGTTATGCCAGTGCCAGGGCCAAGTCCCTGGGAGCGGAAGTGCACTTTGCGCAGGAGAACGCAGAGACCCCGAGCTACCCCGACGCAAGCTTTGATGTGGTGTATTCCTGCGTCATGTTGCACGAGACCTCCCAGCGCGCCCTGCCGCGGATCATGGAGGCATGTTACCGCGTACTGAGACCAGGTGGCGTGGTGATTCACCTCGAAGTCCCGGCGCGCTACAAGGATCTCTCGCTGGCTGAGCAACTTCGGGCGGAATACGAAACACACTACAACAACGAGCCTTTCTGGCGCGGCGCCTGCACGGCTGATATGGTATCTGCTTTGACCGACGCTGGCTTCCAGGATGTGGCTGAAGGTTATCAGAAGGCCGTGCCATGCGCGGAGCGGGGTAAGCAGCAGTTTAGCTCCCAGCGCGGTCCGGTCTATTCCTGCTGGTACGTCGTGTCAGGTCGAAAGGTATGAGTAGCGATAGTATCGCGACCGCAGCTACAGCCGTCGTGCCTGCACGAGGGTCCCCTGCGGTGCTCGGGCTGGGCCTGTGCCTGGGCTGGGGAGTCGGCACGATCGGGGTCGCAATTCTATTTAACACGGTCAACGTGTTGTTGTTGCGCTATATGACAGACTTTCTCGGGATAGGGGCGGCGCTGGCCGGTATTCTGCTGGCTGTCTCCAAAATCTACGATGCGCTCACTGATCCCGTTATGGGGCTGGTTAGCGACCGCACACGATCCGTCCTGGGTCGGCGCCGTCCTTACCTGCTGCTCGGTGGTGTTCTCTGTGCGGCGGCACTGCCGATTCTCTTCTGGTTACCAGCCACCGTTGCCGATGACTGGCGTATAGCTACCGTGGTATTTGCTACCTTTTTCTATGCTACGGCTTACACTATATTCAATGTGCCGTATCTGTCGATGGCATCGGACATGGCGCTTGATTACCACCAGCGCTCGAAGCTGATGTCGTTTCGGGTCTCAGCCATCGGTATAGGGCAACTACTTGCTGGCGTGCTGGCTCCCCTTCTCGTGTCGGCCTTCGGCGGCGGACGCGAGGGTTTCGCGGGTATGTCACTGGTGATGGGGTTGCTGGTAATCTGCGCCTGCTGGACCAGCTTCTTCGCAACCGGCTCCGCGCCTCTGGCCGCGGAAAGCGCTGCGCCCCGTCGCGGTTTAGCCATAGACTGGAAGCTCCTGAAGGAAAATCGTCCTTTCGCCCTGTTGTTGTTGGTAAAACTGCTGCAACTGACCGGAATCGCGGTAATGCAGGGCTCGCTGGCGTTTTTTGTACTCCATGTCCTGCAGGCGGGCGGTGGCACGCTCGCTACCATTTTCGCCATCAATACCGTGGTACTCATCGCGACCATGCCGGTGTGGCTCGCCATATCCAAACGTTTCGGCAAGGTTCGGACGTTTCAGCTGGCGGCATTAATAAAGTTTGTGGTGTCGCTGGCCTGGTTCCTCGCCGAGCCTGGCTACCCTATGGCGTTGATTGTCGTGCAGGCAGGAATAAGCGGTTTCGCGTCAGCGGGCATGCTCCTGGTGGGCCAGTCCCTGCTTCCCGACACGATCGCCTGGGACCGGCACAAAAGCGGTATCAATCGTGAAGGCGCGCTCACCGGCTTCTACTCAACTGCTGAGAAGTTTGCCTTCGCCCTGGGACTGGCGATCAATGGGCTGATTCTTGGAGCCGCGGGATATGTTGAAGGGCAGGGGGACACCGTCGGTGTGCAGCCGGCGAGCGCCATTATGGCCGTCTATGTCTGTATCGCGCTCGTGCCGGGGCTCCTATCGCTCGCGGCAGCGGCGGTGTTGTCTCGCTATCCGCTGGACGAGGCGCAAATGAAAAAAGTGGAGCAAGGGCATGCGTAAAGAGGACCCGTTATGTTCTCCGGGAGTCAGCCGCCGGGAATTCATCGCGGGGAGCGCCGCGGCAGGGTTATTGCTGTGTTTGGGGCTTAATGGGCGAATCAGTCATGCATCGGGCGCAGAGCTAGTTGAGGAGTTTCGGTACAACGCGTTCCTGGAGATTGGCAGGGACGGCGTCATCCAGATCACCACGCCGACAACGGAGATGGGCCAGGGCATTCACAATTCTCTGCCGCAGATCATCGCCGAGGAGCTTGGCGCAGACTGGAACGATGTGCAGGTTGTGATGCCGCACGCGGACCCAGGGTTCGTAGCTAACAGTACCGGACAGCAGCGCACGGCCGGCAGCGAAGCGGTACGGGTTTACTACGAGCAGCTTCGGAGTGTCGGGGCCAGCGCCCGGGAAATGCTCTGTTCGGCTGCTGCAGCGCGCTGGGGGGTGCCAGCTGCCGAATGTGTCGCCGCAGGGAGTCGTGTAGTTCATACTGGAAGCGGGCGCGAGTTAAAGTTCGGAGAACTCGCCGCCGCTGCAGCGGCGCTCAGCGTTCCAGAGCAGCCAAAGAAAAAATCTCCTGCGCAATTCACGCTGATCGGAAAGCACCTTCCTCGCAAGGATATCAGCGATAAGGTATCGGGTAAGACTGTGTTCGGCATTGACGTCGCGCTCCCCGAGATGCTTTACGCGGCGCTACGCATGCCACCACAGGCGTTGGGTAAGGTCGCCCGTTTTGACCCCGCCTCGGTCATGTCCCGACCAGGCGTTCACGCGGTCGTGGAGGTTGACGGCGGTGTGGCGGTTATCGCGGACCGATTCTGGCGCGCTAAAAAAAGCGCCGAGGCACTGGACGTTGAATTCACGGTCGACGATGTGGCCGGAGTGAGCACGCCCGCCATGCGCGAAACACTGCGCGTTTTGCTCGATGATGACGTCGCGGCGGTCCCGTTTCCCAATGTCGACACACAGGTCAAACCCGCGGCGTATCGACCGCTGGACCGCGCCATCACCGATCAGGCCATCGATTCTGCGACGCAAGTTCTGGAAATGGTGTATGAGGTTCCCTACCTGGCTCACCTCACTATGGAGCCCATGGTCTGTACGGCGCTTGTAACCGCCGATAGCTGCCATGTTTGGGCGCCAACGCAGCTTCCCGACGGCGGCCGCGAGCTGGCCGCTGAGCTGACAGGACTTCCCTTGTCAAAAGTAAGACTCGACGTCACCTTTACCGGTGGCGGCTTTGGTCGTAAATGGGAGGTCGATACCCTGCGTCAGTCCGTGCAGGCCGCCAAGGCAGTACCGGGACATCCGGTCAAGCTGATCTGGACCCGCGAGCAGGATGTGCAACATGATTTCTATCGCCCGGGCTTCATGACCCGCACCCGCGTGGCTCTGGACGACAACGGGATCACCGGCATGCACAGCCGCATCGCCGGGCAGTCTGTCTGGCGTTTCCAGGGCAAGCCACAGCGACCGGACATGGCCGACCCGACTGTTGCCGCGCTGCTAGTCTCCGACCTTTACGACTTCCCTGGCAAGTACATTGATTTTGTCGAGGCGCCCTGGCTCTTACCGGTTGGGCTGTGGCGCTCCGTCACGCTGTCACAGAATGCGTTCTTTGCGGAGTCGGCAATTGACGAAGCGGCAGTGGCGCTGGGACGCGATCCCTACGAATTCCGCAGAGAAATGCTCGCGGCACACCCGCGAATCGTCGCAGTCCTTGATGCTGCAGCCGAAGCCGCGGACTGGTACCGGGAGCGTCCAGCCGGGCGAGGCGTGGGTATCGCTGTGTCACAGGGGTTCGGCTCCCTCTGCGTTCAGGTGGCTGATGTGGTGGTCGATGGTGACCGGTTGCACATCGAGAAGATGACCTGCGCTCTGGACTGCGGGACGCAGATTGATCCGGATACGATTCATGCCCAACTGGAAGGTGGAATGATCTTCGGTCTATCCGCGGCGCTGCGAGGGGAGATCACCTTCACCGAGGGTGCGGTCAACGAAAGCAACTTCCACGATCAGCGCATACTGCGCATAGATGAAATGCCTGAGTTTGTTGTCGTGTTAATGGACAGCGATGAGTCGCCCGGTGGCGTGGGCGAAGCCGGCGTGCCACCGGTGGCACCGGCGTTGGCAAATGCAATACATGCAGCCAGCGGGCGTCGCCTCAGGCGGTTGCCGCTCTCCGCCGAGAATATAACGCTAGCCTGAATTGAGATAGGAATCCCGAATGTACACGATGCACATCAATGGCAAGCCCGTAAGCGTTGAGGTGGAGGAAGACACCCCCTTGCTCTGGGTCTTGCGGGACGAACTCGGCATGACCGGCACTAAGTTCGGCTGCGGGATTGCCCAGTGCGGTGCCTGTACGGTGCATGTCGACGGTGACCCCATGCGTTCTTGTATGCTGCCCGTATCTGCCGTCGAAGGCCGCGCGATTACCACGATCGAGGGCCTCGGCGGCGATCACCCAATGCAGAGCGCGTGGATTGCAATGGGCGTTCCTCAATGCGGATATTGTCAGTCGGGCCAAATTATGTCGGCAGCTGCCCTGCTTGCGCGCTCGCCGGCCCCGACGGACGCCGAAATTGATCAGGGCATGAGCGGCAATCTCTGCCGCTGTGGTACGTATCCGAGGATCCGTCGCGCCATCCATCAGGCTACGGCGATGTTGAACAAGGAGAAGTCATGATGAATGCCAGTTTACGTTACAGTTTTCTTCGGATGAAACCGGCCTGCTTGTGGTTGCTGGCCGCTTGCACTTTGAGTTACGTCGGCGGCCTCAACGCGGCCGAAGCCGACGCTATCACCTCGAATTTGACTGAACAGGAGATGAAGCGGGGACGCATTCTGTTTCTGCAGTGCAGTGCATGCCATACGCTGACCCCTGAGGATAATGGCGGCAAGATCGGACCCTCCCTGGCGAATGTATTCGGTCGTGAAGCGGGTGCTGCAGAGTACTTCACCACCTATTCGTCAGCGCTAAAGACTTCAGGTTATGTGTGGAATCGAGAAACCATGGATCTCTGGCTTCTCAATCCTACAGCGATGGTGCCCGGCACATCCATGGTGTTTGGTGGCATCAGCGACGAGGCGCAGCGGGAGTTGTTGATCCGCTATCTCGAAATCGAGACACAGCCGTGAATCGTAGGGATCTGATCAAGGGCTTGGGCGCTTTGGGGGCTGCTGGATTGACTGCCAAAGCTTTGGCAGGGGTAGCTACAAGCAAGGAAGGCGCTGCGGATGCAAGCATTGCCCGCCCTCCGTCGACCGCAGTTCTAAGTACACTGCGCAGCCGTCCACTGATCAATCGGGCTCAGGCTGCAAAAGTCATGGAGCAGTACAACCTCGCGGGCATGCTGGCGGCTAACCCGGTAAATGTGTACTACCTGAGTAACACCGTTCCGATTGCTATTGGCATGCGCAAGGAACTGTCAGCATTTGCCACCCTGCCGCGTAACCAGGACGAGCCGATGTTCCTGGTGACGACTACGCTGCAGACCTGGGAAATGAGCAATCTTGATCGCTGGGTTCCCGAAGTGATGCGCTTCACCAGGCCCCAGAACTGGCGCGAGTATGCCGGTGACAGCCCGGTTCCGCTGACTCAGGAGCCGGTAGCGTCTAGCCGCACCCCAACAATAGACGACAACGCAACGTTGACGCAGCGCGAGCGCGCCTGGTTGGAAGCTGCTGGTGCACGCGCACCTGCACCGTCACCTGAATGGGCGCTGGTGCGGGCAATGAAAGAATCGGGTATAACCCGGGGACGCGTTGCGGTGGACGATATGCGTATCGCTCACATGCTCCAGCGTATCGGCGTGGCAGAGGGAATAGAATTTGTTGACGGTGAGAATCTGTTTCGTCGCATACGCTATATCAAGTCCGCCGCTGAGATCGATTATCTGCGCATTGGCGGACAAAACAATTATGCAGCGGCCATGGCCACGATCGCAGGCTTCAAGGTCGGAATGACACTAGCGGAAATCGAACAGAGTTTTCTGGCTGAAGCGGCGCTGCGGGGCAATGAAGTCGGGTTTCTCCTGGCAGGTACCAGCGTGGGTAGTTTCAGGCAGGGAAAAATCGTGGAGGGAGAACCTTTTCTGTTCGATGCCGTGTCGGGTTATCAGCAGTATCTCGGCGACTTCGGCCGTACTGTCGTTGTGGGCGAGCCAAACCTGGAAGTGAAAAAGCGAGCGGCGGCGCAGTCTGCGGCGCGGGAAACGGTGATGGGAATGCTGCGCCCCGGCGTGCGCTATTCGGAGATTATAACGGCCGGCCGCGAGGCGTTCAGAAAAGCAGGCGGCCCGGTAGAGACCTTTTTTGTTAGCCCGCACTCGGTCGGGTTGCAGCATACGGATCAGCCCTACCGCGATGATTCGCCGTGGAAGTCCGGTGAAGATCTGGCGCTGGAAGCCGGGATGGTAATCACCGTCGACCTGCCCTATATCGACCTCGGCTTCGGTGCTGGTCATAACGAAGATCTTCTGCTTATTACGGCAGACGGGTACGAGCTGTTACATGAAGAGTCAGACAACCTGATTGTCGTATGACCGAAGCGCAAGCTCCTGTCTTCGTGTGCCACTTGGTTTAGTCGAGCACTTCAATCAGACTGTCGCCATCACTGTTACCCGAGACGACGGCGCCAACGGTATTCGCGTCGCGGAAGCGGGCGTGTAGCGCTTCCACCTCGGAGGCATCAATGCGTCGACCCGCGAAGAGGGCCAGTCCGCGCAGGTCACCCGCCTCAACCTGTGGGTTTTCCAAGCCGGTGTAAATGCCGAACATCGCTGTATAGCGGCGGTCCGGTGTCGGCATGGTTATTACGGTGTGATAATAATCGCGCTCGGACTCGGGTTCGACTTTGCGCTGTAACGCCAGTGTAGATGACAGAGGTGTCGTGGTCATGGCACAGGGTTGCGCCGCCGACCTGGGCGTCACTGAGAGCGTAGCTGCCATGCCGGCATCGTCGACAATTTCCAGCTCCACCACCGTGATCAGTTCGATTCCCCGGTCTTCGCCCACCTGTCCCTCGCTGTGAAAGCGCCCAGCGTTGCCGGGGGGATAGAACTTGTAGGTCGTCTCGACCACCCGTGTATCGTACACCTCGATGTGCATCAGGCTATGGTAGGCGGCGAGGCTCTGCTGCAGTTTCCCGTCAAGGTAGGTATTGTCGCTGGCCCACCAGCCAGCGGATCCTAGCCAGAAATCTGGCGGCTGTTGCGTTGCCGCTTTCTCCGCAAACTCGGATAGTTCACGGTTGAAGCGCTCGGGAAACTCAGCAAAAGGTGAGTGGCCAGACTCCTCGAACATAACGATCCGTGCATCTTTAACGCTCGCTGCCAGATTTTTTGCGAGATCTTCAGGGGTGTTTTGGTCCTGGCCGCCGACGAAAACCAAGAGGGGAGCTTCCAAGTCTGCGACGAGATCGCGATTATCCAGATCGCGATCAAACATCCACCGCCTGGCTTCTCCCATGGGCAACATGTTGATGGCAGTCGTCATGGCATACCATTCATCGCTCATTTCCAGCGCAGTGAGCCTGTGTGCTTGGATTTTAGCGGCCGCATAGTTCTCATCGAGGTTTTTACTTTGGAATAATTCCTGCATTTTTATCGCTTCTTCTCTTCTGCGCGCGGAATTCGCGTTGGCCGTTGGCCGATCTGTCAATCCCCCGTAAGCGCCGACCAAAACCAGTCCTGCGACCGACTTGTCCGGGAAATGGCGCAGATAATCAGATATGACGAGGGTGCCATAGGACCAACCCACCAAAATGGGCTGCTTGGCGCCTGAAGCAACAATCACTCGATTCAGGTCTTCAGCCCAAACCGAGCTATCGGAGTATGCAGAAGCTTCCCAAGGCTTTCCGGAGTTGCCGTGGCCGCGCAGATCGTAGCTGACCAAATAATAATTCTCGGTCAGTGTCGACGTCAGCTGAGCTTGCCATGAATGATGACTTTGGCCCAACCCGTGGATCAGCACGATAGCTGGACGCCCTGAGTCACCACGGGTGACCATGTTCAGCGGTACTCCGCCCGCGCCATCGATCGTGGTATATTCCAGTTCATTCGCCAGAACAGATGCAGACAGCAACAGGGAGAAGATCAGGCTGGTTAACCGGGCGAACTGGTTACTGGGCATTTTTTACCCTCAGATTTAATTACTGCGGCAGGTCACGCGCCACACGCAGGCCGAAGACCCGACTCGTGAGCGACTCAGGATCACGTCCTCTAAACGTCGGTCGCTGCCAAAAGAGAGTGGATATCCAACTCCCACCACGGACCGACCGTCGTTCGCACTCCCCACTAATGTAAGCGGAACCATCGGTGGGGGCGTCGTCTGGGTAGGACATCTCGTAACAATCCATTACCCACTCCCACACATTACCGGTCATGTCGTAGACGCCAAAAGGATTGGGTTCGAACTTGCCAACGGGCGCGATGCCGGGAAAGCTATCGTCACATGGAGCGCTGGGAAGCGATAGGTCCGGATTCGACGCTGCCGCTGACTGATCTAAAACGTTACCATGTCGGCAGGCGTCTCCCTCTTCCTCACCCCATGGGTACGTGAAGTCGCTGTCTCGTCCCGCCCGTGCAGCGTATTCCCACTCCGATTCGCTGATCAACCGGTAGGGTTTACCCGTGTGCTCAGCCAACCAGGTGACGTAGGCGTTTGCATGGGTCCAGTTCAAGCAGGCGACGGGCTCTTGGTCCGCCGGCGGTCGCCCGTAGCCGGGGTCCTCCCAGCCATGCTCATCAAGGAAGGGAGCGCCAACGCCATCCCACATGAAGCATCCCGGCGAGGGCTCGTAACCGGAGGCCTGTATGAATGCACGGTACTGCTTCTGTGTAACCTCAAAGCGGCCTATCGCGAAACGATAGCCGATGGTGACGTCTCGACGCGGACCTTCGTATCGCGCCTCCAGGCCGCCGTCGAAGCCCTGAGTGAAGCTGCCGGGGGGGATTACCACCATTTCTGGACATTCGGGGCACTCGGTAAACACTTGACCCGGTTCCGTTGGCAGTTCGGCCGAGCTTGCATTGGCTCCCAGGAGAAAAATGATCGTGAACGCACTTGTGCGACCAAACAAAGTTAACATGACTTCGAAACCCCCTTCGCTTCCAAGCGCAGCTGTTGCCAGCCTGGCGCTAATGATTATCTGGGTGTGATTTTACCGCCACTGGACGCGAGGTGATCACACTTTTCTGCGGCATAACCACCTGTCAGATAGCTGTGCAGCAAGAAATATACATCGCGGGTCGTGCAGATTAGCATTGCGGTTGAAGCCGATGCTTCATGGCCTTTTTCAGAGGAAATCATTGATGCCTACCTTCAACAGCGACGAACTGACCAAGGAGCAGTCCTACAAACTTCTCAATAGCGCCATTGTGCCCCGGCCGATAGCCTGGGTATCTACCGTGAGCGCCGAAGGCGTGCACAACCTTGCGCCGTTCAGTTGGTTCAATGCCGTGGCTGTCATGCCTCCAACTGTGGCTTTTTCTGTGGGACTCGACGACCTGAAACGGGGATTCAAGGATACCTATGTCAATCTCATCGCCAGCGGCGAGTGCGTTGTGAACATCGTAACGGAAGCTGCAGCGGAAGCTATGAACCTCACCGGGGAGAGTTTTGATCCCAACACTGACGAATTCTCTGAGGCTCGCGTGACTCCGATCCCCTCAGATCTGGTGAAACCGATGCGTGTGCAGGAAAGCCCGGTGCAGTTTGAATGCAAGCTCAACCAAACGGTGACGTTGCAGAATGAACATGGCCGCAACGACCTGATGATCTGCGATGTACTGCGCATACATGTTCACGAATCGGTATACATCGGAGACCACAAAATCGACGCTGATAAGTTGCGCGCCGTGGGACGGATGGGTGGCTCAACGTATGCGCGCACCAGGGAGACGTTCATCATGACACGCCATCACGTCGTCAAAAACCACAAGTCTTCGTGAGTACTTTGGGACTCCACACAGCCAGATTCATATGACTCAAGGGTGGGGACAGCCGCACTCCTCGCCGATTTTTACCATTACCGTGCGACGGAGATCCTGATCCAGATCACCCGCGAGAAACGCCGTCAAATCCGGATAGATCGCATCTAGATCCTCTATGTAGGGGTAATGGCCCAGTCCCTCGTATTTGCGAATTGTAGTCGGAGCGTTGGTCATCCAGTGCTGGATTACGTCTGCCTCAAGATGCATTACGGTAGGATTACTTTTTCCCCACATGATCATGGTTGGAGAGCTGATGCGACTGAGGATGGATTCGGGGTCCCCGGTCACATAGGCATACTCGGCGACTTTCTCTGCCCGCCCCTCGCGTCGCGCGAAATCGTATACCTGGTCAACCAGCCAGGCGGGTGGCTCATTAGGCGCGATGAAGTTTTCCGACATCCCAAACTCCCAGAAATCTCGGGGTCTGATTTTCATCCCCGCCCACACGGCCCTTTCGTCGCGCTCACGCAGGGGATTAGTGCGCGCAGTTCTCGGCATCCCCGCGGTGTTGATAAGTACGAGACGCTCTACCTTATCGGGGTTGTCACTGGTGTACCGGAATCCCGTCGCGCCCCCGATGGAAGTAGCCACTACCGCGAATCGTTCAAGATCGAGATATTGAACCACGTGCTCAATGGTATTTACGTAGCGCCCCATCATGCTGAACTTCTCCGGGGGCGCCGGCTTCTGGTCTACGCTAAGCCCCGAATTGGGAAAATCAAAGCGTACTACACGGTATTTTTGTTTCAAGCGTTCCACTAGCGGGTCCCAGGAGCGCAGGCTATTGAATGAGGCATGCAGCAACAGCACCACAGGCCCCTCACCTTCGTCAAGGTAGTGCAGCGTAAGCCCATCGACTTCCAAGAAACGTGACTGCGGCACTGCATACTTCTGCCGCAGCTCCTCGATCTTCAGCGTGGGTACCGGGCCCGGGTCCTCGGCATTCGCAAGACTAGATGTGAAAGCAAGCAGGGCGGTCAGAAAACTCCTGCAAGCCATGGACAGAAAATTGCGGCTCATCAATTTCTCCTTGTTATGCGAGGGCTAAAGGGATGCGGCGTACGCTTTGTGGTTCCACCCGGGAGAGAATGCGCGGCAGCGTGCCGATTCAGACAGCAGCGCTTGCAATGTTGATGGCCACGGCTTCTCCCGAGGTCATCGCTGCCTCCATCCCCACCTCCACGTCGCGCACATACTCCCCGGCGAAGTGAATGTGGCCCTCGGGCCGCGGTAGCTCCCTCGCCATCTCTGCAACCTGCCCTGCCGTATGTTTGTAGCCGCAGCCACCGAATAGTGGGTCGCGACCCCAGGCCTCATGGGCAACTACCTCGACCTTACCCTTCGAGGCAGGCCGTATACGCGCAAGCTCATCAATGATCAGCTGCCCACCTGCTTTCGGGCTCAGCTTGTCCAGACGTCTCGCGCCGCTCCCATTGATCCAAGCCAGCAGCAGATGCACGTTCCCTTCGTAGTTTGTCCGCGCGAACATCCGTTCGATCAGTCCGTCACTCCACAGACTCGGCTGATAGCCATCATGCTCCCAGAAGGGTTCTGTGGGGCGCAAATAGAATTTCGTCGTCGCGTAATAGTCCGCTTCATGAATTGCCTGCTGCTTTAGCGCTGAGAGCCCTGGTTGAAAGTGTAGGTTGCGAAGCGCCGGCAGTGATGTGGCGCAAACCAGCTTATCCGCAGAGAATCGGCTGCCGTCTCGGCAGGTGACAGTCACCCCCGTGGCGTCTTGCTCCACGAGCGCGGCCGGATGTTTTAGACGAACCTCACTATCAAGTGTCGCAGCCATGGCCTCCGGCAGACGCTGCATACCACCCTTTATTTCCATCATCCGAAGCACATCGGGATTCTGCTCCCGCTGCCTGAGCCAAGCATCGGTTGCTACCTTCTGCCGGCTGGCATCACGCAGAACCGTTAGTGCTGACGTGCGGTCGATGCCATCTCCATTGTAGGTGTGGGAGATCAAATCTAGCGCAGCCTGGGACACGTTATTGGAGCGCAGAAAAGCACTAAGTGGGACGTCAAGAGAGAGGTTCTCGGGCTGCAGCCAGTCCGTGGGGCTGTCGATGGGATTGAGATCGCCGATGAGCTTGAACTCAAGCTCTCCCGGCAATAAGAACCGCTCATGGCCTACGGTGTGATTTACATCGGCGTCTTTCCACTCCTCCGCGTGCAGCAACTTTCCCCCGACGTGATAGCTGAAGGGTCGCGATCCAATGGCGTAGGGTTGTAGCTGCAGGCCCAGCTCCTGCGCCGTGCTGATCACCCTCGCGTATAGCAAGCCCACGTCACTAGCGCCCATTTCATGGAGCACCCCGTCTATCTCGCGGGTTCGCACGCGCCCGCCGACAGAACTATTCGCTTCCAGGACAGTGACCCGGTAACCGAATGCCTCCAGCTGCCGCGCACAGTTGAGGCCGGATAAGCCCGCCCCCAGTACAATGACGTCGCTGCGCTGCGCCGCACGAAGCCAGGGTGTCCCCATGTACAGCGCACCGGCCACACCTGCCTTGAGAACGCCTCTGCGCGTGATGTAAGACACTGTATTCTTCACCCCCGTAAAGTTTTTGCTGCGACGGTGAGATACGCGCAACTTGAAAGCACTCTCTTAGGTTTTGGTCGCCCTGTATTCGGCAGTGTATCAGGGTCACCACATCGTATCTTTGGATACCGGATTTCGTAAAGTGAGAAAGCACCACGTATCACATGGCGCCGTGATCGTATGTTTGCCGTAGAATGGGAAGCCTGAAAGAAGATACGGAAAGCAGGATGACATTTACCGAATCACAGTGGGAACAAGTAGCTTCCCTATTGGGTCGCGAACCCCGCGGTCTGGAGGACATCCCGGTCGTTGATGATCGCGGCCAGCCCCGGGTAATCCGGGTCGCCTCGCTGGTGGGGGGCAAGCCGTTTCCAACCCTGTTCTGGCTGGTGGACCCCGCCCTGAATTATCGCATTGACCAGGAAGAGGCCTGCGGCTTGATCAAGAATTTCCAGACCCGGGTCAACGCCGAGCCCGAGCTGCAGGCGTCCATGCGCGCGGACCACGGCGCCCATATCCGGCTCCGCGCTAGCTTCCTGGCGGCCGAGGACCGCAGCGCTCTGCAGGCGGCAGGGTTCTCTGAGGTGTTGCAACAGCGCGGCATCGGCGGTATCGCCGATTTCACCCGGATACGCTGCCTGCACACCTGGTATGCAGCGCATCTGGTGGTACCCAATACCATCGGCTCCCTATTGGACCGCCACTGGGTCGCCTATTGATTCTACAGAAACGGGGGTGTCGGGGACGGTCTACCTGGCCGGGGCCAGTAGGTCCTGTAAGGCGATGGGTTCTACCCGGCTGTTACTGACGATTCAGCTTTGCCGCTCTCATCTCGTGTGTCGGAGCACGAACTGGGTGACAGTGTCACACCAAGCCTTGGGCTGTTCGTCGACAATGTCATGTGTACCTCCTTCGAGCTCGACATATGCGAAGTCGGGTCTGAGGGTTCGAGCGCGTGTCGCTGCATAATAGATATCATCACCGGTATTTGTCAGAATCAGACCCGGTCGGCTTATTCTTGCCAGTGGCTCAGAGATGTCATGAGAAAAGGCGGCCCTGTGTCCATAGCCGTGGGCTTCACCCGCCAGTAACATCTGCAAAACTCCTCGGTGCATAGCTGGCGCAACCGTCCATCCCGGTGTAAACATCGCGCGTCGATTCCACACCTGTTGAAGATGA
This sequence comes from Haliea sp., assembly GCA_041746975.1. GTDB lineage: Bacteria > Pseudomonadota > Gammaproteobacteria > Pseudomonadales > Halieaceae > Haliea. The sequence continues at coordinate 23,564 of JBGTGB010000014.1, forward strand.
CTGCCGTCAGCTGACACTTCAATCTGCGGCGCATTTTTCAAAGCTGTTTGGTATTCTTTGCGCTCGGCGCCAGTCATGACCGGGGGTCCGTTGAGAATGACACAGGCGATCAGTTCCGGTTCAGCCGCGGCTATCTCGGCGGCGATGGCGGCTCCTGTGTGATGGCCCAGCAACGCGACTTTGTCCAGATTTAATGCTCGTATCGCACAGATCAATGCAGCAGCATACTCCTTGATCGAAGGTGGATGGGGCGGTAGATCCGACATGCCGTACCCGGGGGTATCCAGGCCGATCGCGTGAATGCCTGATGCCGCCAGTAGCCTATAGGCGGGAGAAAACATTTCCGACGAATTGGGCACCTGATGCAGAAGCACGAGAGGTACCCCATTGCCCGCTTGCCGAAAGTGGATTTGGCCAAGGGGGCCGTCGACATAGCCTTTTCGTAAGCCGATTTTCATAGTTCTATCACCATCAGCGCGGACAGGGAGATAGAACCTAGCATAGACTCGAAGTCGAGCAGGACAACAATATTTGACTAGTTGGAATCACTATTCGAGATACTGGAAGCGTACCTGCCGGGTTAATGCTTGACTCAGTCAAGCCTCCAGGCTGAAGCTGGGGCATGGCCTTAAGCCAGAGCTCAAGTGGGTGCGGCGGTGAAAGATCGGGAAGCTGAATGTGTTATGAGTTATATCGAGGGAACCCGCGACGACGGAGCGGCCGCTGTGACTGGAGGACTTGCTGATCATGCAGATACCTGACCAGGCCATTCTCGGCACCACGCTCGACTGGCTGTCGGAAAGTTCGGCACCGCCGGTGTGGTTGTGCACCATCGTTGCAGCACAGGGATCCTCACCGCGGCCTCCCGGGGCGCTGCTGGCCTGTAACGGCCGCGGCGAGCAGGTGGGATCATTGTCCGGCGGCTGCATAGAGGATGATCTGCTGGAGCGCCTGCAGTCCGGTGCCCTGCCGGTAGCGCAGGCGGAGCTGTTCGAGTATGGCGTCACCGCCGAGGAGAACGAGCGCCTAGGCCTGCCCTGCGGCGGTCGGCTAAAAGTGCTGGTCCAGCGGCTGCAGGCAGATCGCGACCTCCCCTGGCTGCAGGCAGCGCTGGAGGCGATTGCCGCCCGCCGCTGTTTGCGCCGCGCTGTAACGGTGAACGAAGGCACTACCAAGACAACGGCGGAGGAGCATCATGCTCCCCTCGAGTTTGATGGCCGCACCCTGTGGCAGACCTTCGGCCCCCAGATGCGCCTGCTGCTCGTCGGTGCGGGACAGCTCGGCCAGTCATTGGCGGAACTGGCTCTGGCCATGGATTATGAGGTGCTGGTAGCTGATCCGCGGCAGCGCATGCTGGAGCAGTGGCAGGGCCCTGCGGTACCTTTGCTGGCCGGCATGCCGGACGATGCGGTGCGCGAGCATGCCCGCGACCGCCACAGCATAGTCATTACCCTCACTCATGATCCGCGCATAGACGACATGGCGCTGATGCAAGCCCTGACCACCGACGCCTGGTATGTCGGCGCCCTCGGTTCGCGCCGTACCACGGAGAAGCGACTCGAACGGCTGCGCCAGCTGGATATTCCCGAAGACCGTCTGGCAGCGCTGCACGCCCCGGTGGGGCTGGATATCGGCAGCAAGACACCTCTGGAAATAGCCGTTGCCATCATGGCCCAGCTGGTGCAGCTGCGGCGGGCGCGACGGTGACTATCGGCGTCTTGCTTCTGGCGGCCGGCTGCAGCAGGCGTTTCGGGAACGACAAGCGTTTGGCGCAGTTGCCGGATGGGCGCCCGCTGGTGTTGGCGGCTGTGTCCGCAATCCAGCGCAGCGGGTTGCCCCTGCGTGTCTGTCTGCGGCCCGGGGACGAATTGCTCAGAACGCGACTTGTTGCGAGCAGCATTCCGGTTTTAGAGTGCCAGCACGCGGCGCGCGGCATGGGCGCAACCCTGGCGGACGCAGTGGCTCAGGTGGAGGAATGGCAGGGACTCCTGGTGGCGCTTGCCGACATGCCCTCTATCCGTCCGGAAACTTTCCGCCGGATCGCAGCGGCGCTCACAACCGACTCCGTTGTCCTGCCGACTTTTCGGGGCCAGTCCGGACATCCGGTCGGGTTCGGCCGCGACTATTTCCACGCGCTCGCCGGCCTGGACGGCGACCGTGGCGCCCGCGACCTGGTCAGGGATGCGGGCAGCAGGTGTCTGCGCCTGCCGCTTGCGGACCCCGGTATTCTGCAGGATGTGGATTATCCCTCGGATCTGGCGCTGTTTTAGCGTTTGCGACCCGCTACCGGGCTGCAAGCAGGCCGCAGTGAGTGGTATATTGGCGGGCTATCAGGAGCCTGTCCGAGACTGTAATGACAACCAACACCGACGACCTGCGCATCCAGCGCACCAACGAGCTTGTTGCACCACAGCAACTCATCAATGACATTGCGGTGAGTGAACCTGCAGCCAGCACCGTGGCTGCGGCCCGTCATGGCATTCACCGCATACTCGCCGGCGAGGACGACCGCCTGCTGGCCGTGGTCGGCCCCTGCTCGATCCACGATCCGGCGGCCGCGCGGGACTACGGCCAGCGCCTGAAGGCCGTGGCCGATTCGCTGGCGGCTGACGTGCTGGTGGTCATGCGGGTGTATTTTGAAAAGCCTCGCACCACCGTGGGCTGGAAGGGGCTGATCAACGATCCGGACCTCAACAATACCTTCCAGATCAACAAGGGCCTGCACCTGGCCCGGCAATTACTGTCGGACCTGGCCGACATGGGCCTGCCCGCCGGCACTGAGTACCTGGACCTGATCAGCCCGCAATACGTGGCCGACCTTATTGCCTGGGGTGCCATCGGCGCCCGCACCACCGAGAGCCAGACCCACCGGGAACTGGCTTCCGGTCTGTCCTGCCCGGTCGGGTTCAAGAATGCCACTGATGGCGACATCCAGGTCGCTATCGACGCCATCAAGTCCGCTTCCCAGCCACACCATTTCCTGTCCGTGACCAAGCACGGTCACTCGGCGATTTTCCAGACTACCGGTAATGAGGACTGTCACATCATCCTGCGCGGCGGCAAGCACCCGAACTACGATATGTTTTCGGTGGACGATGCCGGTGCCATGCTGGTCAAGGCTGGCCTGCCGGCGCGCATCATGGTCGACGCAAGTCACGCCAACAGCCGCAAGATCCCCGCCCGCCAGGTGGACGTGATCCGCGATATTGGCAATCAGGTCGCGCGCGGCAGCCGCAGCGTTTTCGGCATCATGATCGAGAGCAACCTGTTGGCAGGGCGCCAGGATGTGGTGGCGGGGCAGTCCCTGACCTATGGCCAGAGCATCACCGATCCCTGCATCAGCTGGGAGGATACCGAGACCTTGCTTGCGGAGCTTGCGGCCGCGGTGCGGGCGCGGCGCCAGGCGATTGGCTGAGCTCCACCATCCGTCCAGCTTGTGTCCGCACCGACCTCCCGCTGACATAAAAACGTCTTGCTCCTGTAACCTCGGCGCAACATCTGCGCGCTAACGTCCTCGCTTTCTCAGTCATGTAACGAGCGAGGATGCGCTGTGACCCAATTCCCCAAATTCTCCCCAAGCCGCAGCCAGGTATTGGCTCCCACCTGGCGCCGTGGTGCCATCGCCGCACTGTGTGCTGCGATTATCCCAGACCTCGCCAGCGCCCAGTCTGCCCGCTTGGAGGAGGTCCGCGTCACCGCCCAGAAGCGCGAGCAGAGCGCACAGGAGGTGCCCATAACGCTGACCGCCTACAGCGGCGACTTCCTCAACACCCTGAACATCGACGAGTTTGACCGGCTTTCAGATTTTGTGCCCGGGTTGGTGGTGCAGGAGCAGAGTGTCAACAATCCCGGCTTCGTCATTCGTGGCATTACCTCGGACAGTGGCTCTGCCCGGATCGCACCGCGGGTGTCCATCTACCAGGACGGTGTCGATATCAGCCGCTCGCGTGGCTCGATTATCGAGCTGTTCGACCTGGATCGCGTTGAGGTGCTGAAAGGTCCGCAGTCCACACTGTTCGGCTCCGGAGCTGCGATCGGCGCCATCGAGGTGGTTTCCGCGCGGCCAACCGAGGCGCTTGAGGGGAGCATGAGTGGCGGGCTGGGGAATTATTCAGAGCGCCGGACGCGCGGCTACGTCAGCGGCCCGTTGGGTGACACTGCAGGCGGGCGCCTTGCGTTCACCTACAAGAAGCGCGACGGTTTCATCAAGAACATCGACGGACGCCCCGAATCCCAGAACCCCGGCGAACCAGCCGAGGCACTTAATGGTACCGAGACCCTGGCGCTGCGGGGGTTCCTGGCATGGCAACCGACGGACAGCCTGCAGGTCGATTTGATTCTCAACTATCAAAGGGACACTCCTCCGGGAACTGCCTTCAAGAGTGGCTCTATTCCTCCAACCGGCGGCACCACCAATCCCAACAGCTTCGCGGAGCTGGGCCCACATGGCAGTCTGCGCAACGAATTTCTCGGCGGCGACCTGGGCATCGACCGCAAGGTGCAGAGCACAACGCTCAACATTTCCTACGACCTCAGCGAGGCCTGGACAGTAAGTTCGATCAGCAATGCCCGTCGCTTCGATTCGCTGGAGGTGTTTGATGCCGACGGCACGGCAGCCTTCTGGCTGGAATTTGCCGAGGATGCGGAAAGCGACCAGTGGAGTCAGGAAATCCGCGCCAATTTCAACGACGGTGGCGCAGTAAGCGGCTTCTTCGGTGCCAGTTATTTCTGGGAAGATGGTACTCAGGCGGTGCCCTTCGTGACCGATGAGGGCGTGTTTGCCGCCTGTCTCGGGCTTGTGCCCGGCGTCCCCTGTATCAGCGCTGACGGCAGCGTCAACTCGATTTTTCCTGTCCCGGTCATCTTTAATGAAAGGTTTGGCAATACCGGCAAGAACAACACCTGGTCGGTCTATGCCGACGCCACCTGGCAGATCACGCCGCAGTTTGTAGCCACGGCTGGCATCCGCTACCTGGAGGAGGAGCGCCAGGGTGGAGCCTTCGCGGACGGCAACACCTCGGCCCTGTTTGGCGGCCCGTTCCTCGGAGGGCTGTTCGGCAATACCGGTGGTCGCGTGGTGAGATCAGATGTCGAGACTTTTGATGCCTGGCTGCCGCGTTTGTCCCTGAGCTACTTTTTTTCCGATGATCTGCACGTCTATACCAATGTTGGCGAGGGACGGGTTGCCCCGGTCATTGATGTAGATGGCCAGGGCGGGGCCACGAATCCCTTCGCGATCGTCAGCATCCTGCCCGCCGAGGAGATCTGGAACTATGAAATCGGCCTGAAGTCGCAATGGCTGGACAACCGACTCGGGTTCGATCTGTCCTACTTCCATCAGGAATATGAAAATTTCCAGACCTCGATTATCGATCCGGTCAGCGGTGTTGCCACTCCCGTGAATGCCGGTTCCGCTACTAACTCCGGGGTCGAAATGGCGCTGAATGCAAAGCTTTCAGAGCAGTTTACCGTGTACGGCACCCTGGGTTTCATTGATGCCAAGTTCGACGACACCGACAGTGACGGCAACCCGCAGATTTTTGGTGGCAACCGCTTCCGGCTGCAACCCGAAACCACGGCCTCCCTTGCCCTGGTGCACGAACTGGCGTTGACAGACGGTGCCAGCCTGCAGTCCATGCTGTCATACACCTATCGCAGCAAGGTCTTCTTTGAAAACGCGAACACACCCATCGCCGGCCAGGATATCTCCGAGGACGCTGTCAGCCTGGTGGGGGTCAATATCGGTTACACCACTGCAGCTGGCGACTGGCGTGTCAGTGCCTACGCCGACAACTTGCTCGACAAGGAGTACATCATCGATGCCGGCAACACCGGCGGCGCGTTCGGCACGCCCACGTTCATTGCTGCTCCGCCCCGATTCTATGGCGTGGAAGTCACCTATAATTTTTAAGCAGGTGCAGAGGGTCCTCTCAGGCCCCATCGAATCGCGCCACATCCTTTAGCAGGCATTGCGCCGCTACCGCGACGATCTTGCCGCCGTCAGCGGCATTGGCCTGGGTGGGGTCGGAGCCGATGCGGCCATCCGGGAAATCGCGCCGGTAGCGCACGGCATCGCTGATCGAACCATTGGGCGCGATCTGCGGAGTCATGGGGGTGTTCTGCCGCTCCCGCTCCGGGTAGGCCCAGTAGGTCACGGCAACTTCCGAGGCGGTGGCGTGGCCGCCGTGACCCTGCGGGTACAATTCTTTGCAAAGACCCATGACTTCCTTGAAATCCCACCAGTCCCGGCGTTGCAGCCAGAGGTCGGGCCGGGTGTCGGCGCCGCGGCGGTCGAAGCTGCGCCGGGAATGGATTTCGGCAAAGGCCGCTTCAATAGTGGCGATATTGCCGCCGTGGCCGTTGAGCCAGTAGAGCCGGTCGAAGCCGTGCCGCAGCAGGCTGTCGGTCCAGTCCATCATAGCGGCGATCATCGTCGACGGCCGCAGGGTGATGGTGCCGGGGAAATCTAGGTGGTGCTGGGCGCAGCCGACATTGAAGGTCGGGCCTATGAGCAGCTCGTCCGGGGCCAGGCTCTCGGCATGGTTGGCGATGATCTCGGGACAGAGCGCATCCGTGCCCAGGAAGCCGTTGGGTCCGTGCTGCTCCATCGAGCCGATGGGGAGCACGATGGTTGTCGATTGCTTGAGCCGGGCATCGATGTCCGGCCAGGTGGCAACTGGAAGTCGCATGGTGTCGGTCCTGTCGTAAACGCAGGAGAGTAGCAGCTGCGGTCCACGCGGAGCAATGTGACAGCACGGTCTCGTTTGTTATACCAGAACGAATGCCAGCGTCATTCCGGGTCTGTACAGTGATGGACTGACATTGGCCAGAGGGCCTGTCAGCACAATAATAAGGACAGGAAGGGCAACCCGTGCTGGAAATAGAATCGCTACGTCAGCAGGCCATGCTGGACACCGGGCTGGAGGATTTCGGAGATCCAGCCTTTTATGAGGCCCTGGAGCGGCTGCTGGACGCCCTTTTGACCGAGGCGCGGCTCAATGAGTTTGGCCAGCTGCGGTCTGAGATGACGATCCTGGCGGGCCTCAGCAAGCGTCTACAGGTGCAGGACTATCTTACGGCGCACCCTGGAATTGCCGACGAGCCCGTGCGCCAGCCGGTCTTTATCATCGGCCTGCCACGCACCGGCACCACCGCCCTGCATCACCTGCTGAACCAGGATCCCCGCAATCGCACCCTGCGCCTGTGGGAGGCCCAGAACCCGATTCCGCCGCCGCAGACCGCCACCTACACTAGCGACCCGCGTATTGCCGCCCAGGCCCGGAGCGTGGCCCTCACCGAGAACTTCCTGCCTGGGTTCAAACGCACCCACCTGATTGACGCCGAGGAACCGGATGAGTGCTACATGCTGCTCAACCGCAACTTCATGTCGGTGGAATACCCGGCCCTGTTTCATATCCCCAGCTTCGCCAACTGGTTCTACGCCAACCTGTGCCGCTCCGACAGCTACGACTATCACCGGCGCCAGCTGCAACTATTGCAATCGCAGCACCCCGGCAGCTGGATATTAAAGGCGCCGTTCCACCAGCTGGGGCTGCGGGAAATCCTGCGGGTGTATCCTGACGCCATCATTCTGCAGACCCATCGCGCGCCTATGGCCTTTGTCGCGTCTGGCTGCAGTTTCAGCGAGCTGCTGCGGCGCAGCGGCAGCGATGAGATCGACCGGGCGCAGATCGGCCGCGACTGGATGAACATGCTCACTGCCTACACCCGCACCTTCGAGGCTGACCGGGCGGCGCTGGAACCCGCGCATCCGGATCAGTTTATCGATTTGCACCATGATGATTTCCTGCGTGATCCCTGGCCGGTGCTGGAGCAACTCTATGCCCTGCGCGGCATGAGCCTGGATGTTTCCGCCCGCAAGCGTATGCAGGGCTGGCTGGATGCACACCCCCGAGGCCAGCATGGCGAGCATCGCTATCGGTTGCAGGATTACAGTATTGATCGCGGCGAAGTGGAGGCCCTGTTCGGGGGCTACGTCAGCCGCTACGGCCTGAACATGGATGAGGAGAGAGCAGCATGAGTGAATCCAAAACCGCGGAGCAGCGCATCCTGGACGGCAGCAGCTGGAGTGACTTCTGCGACGCCCTGAAAGCAGCCGGCCAGCTGGTGGAAGCGGAGCTGGCGCCGCAGGATGCCTTCAATCGGGCCGAAGGCTACCGCTACCTGAGCCGTATGCTGCGCGCGGGCCTGGAGAGCTTCCTGGAGGCGGGGGATCCCCTGTTCCCGGAGCTGCGCTGCCCGGCTCATGAGACCATCAAGCTGGGCGCGGACAACCCCGACAATCACTACCAGACCGCCAGTATCGATCCCAACCACGACTACCGGATTACCGGGAATCGAGGCACAGTCGACTACCTCGGCTTTGGCACTGTCATCAATCGCTACAGCAGCGGCGGCGGCATGAAAACCGATGGCTGGCTGGATTCCCGCGACCTGGAACTCGGTCCCGACGGCAGCCTGGAAATCATCGTCAGCCAGAAACGGCAGCCGGGCAACTGGCTGCCCATGGGCCCGGAAACCAATTCCCTCAATGTGCGCCAGACTTTCCAGGACCGGCGCCGGGAAACGAAAGCCGAGATTCGCATCGAGCGGATTGGGGCCGAGCAGGAACGCCCGGCGCCGCTTAGCCCGGAAAAACTCGACCGCGCCCTGCAGGGTGCGGTGCAGTTCATGCGCAATACCACCGGCCTGTTCGAGGGCTGGGCCGAGAGTTTCCTGCCCACGGTGAATCAGGTGGCACCCGCGGACCAGGCCTACTGCCAGGCGATTGGTGGCGACCCAAATATCTACTATTTCCACAGCACCTGGGAGTTGGCCGAGGACGAGGCGCTGTTGATCCATGCCCCAGAAATACCGGAATGCCAGACCTGGAACTTCGTCCTGCAGAACTGGTGGATGGAGTCCCTGGACTTCCGCTACCACCAGATCCACTACAACAAGCACACGGCCCGCTATGAGGCTGACGGCGGGGTGGTGATCGTGGTGGCGCACCAGCGTCCCCCCCAGGCCAACTGGGTGGAAACCGCTGGCCACGATCGCGGAACGCTCTGCTGGCGCTGGATTGGCGCCAGCGAGCATCCGCCGGTGCACGCCAGGGTGGTGAAGTTCAGCGAACTGGCGAACCTGCCCGGGCGCTAACCACGCAAGCTGGCTGCTGCCTCAGCTGGCCAGCAGGCGCTCACGGGCGGCGGCATATTCCCGCTGCAGGCGTGCCACCAGTTCCGCGGCAGGGAGGATGTCCTGCACGGCGCCGATCCCCTGGCCACAGCCCCAGATATCTTTCCAGGCCTTGGCATCGCTGCTGCCGCCGCTCTTGTTCTCAGAACCGAAATTCATTGCCGATGGGTCGCTCTGGGGAAGGTTGTCCGGGTCCAGCCCCGCCGCCTCGATGGAGGGGCGCAGGTAGTTGCCGTGGATGCCGGTGAACAGGTTGGTGTAGACGATATCAGACGCACCACAGTCGACGACGGCCTGCTTGTAAGCTTGCTCGGCATTGGCCTCCTCGGTAGCGATGAAGGCGGAGCCCACATAGCCCAGGTCCGCGCCCATGGCCTGGGCGGCGAGAATGGCATCGCCGGTGGCGATGGAGCCGGACAGGAGCAGCGGGCCATCGAACCAGGCGCGGATTTCCTGCACCAGGGCGAAGGGCGAGATCGGCCCGGCGTGGCCGCCCGCTCCCGAGGCCACCGCGATCAGGCCGTCGGCGCCTTTCTCGATCGCCTTGCGGGCGAAGCGGTTGTTGATAATGTCGTGGAACACGAGGCCGCCGTAGGAGTGCACAGCCTCGTTGACGAATTCCTTGGCCCCCAGCGAAGTGATCACGATCGGCACCCTGTACTTCACACACAGTTCCAGGTCGTGCTGCAGGCGATCATTGGAGCCGTGCACGATCTGGTTTACCGCAAACGGAGCCGCGGGAGTATCCGGGTTGGCTGCATCCCAGGCCGCCAATTCGCCGATGATCTGTTGCAGCCATTCCTCCAGTTTCTCAGCGGGCCGGGCGTTCAGCGAGGGAAAGGAGCCGACGATGCCGGCCTTGCACTGGGCGATAACCAGGTCCGGATTGGAGATGATGAACATGGGAGCGGCAACGGCCGGTAGCCGCAAGCGGCCCTGAAGGGAAGCGGGAAGTGCCATGGTGAGTAGTCTCCGTGTGATTGGCTGGAACCTGCCTTGTGATTTCTTTGATTTATGCAATTTATTGCATACCAGAAATATATGCAACCTTTTGCATAAAAAAGGCGTGGAGGGTAAGCTGAACAAAACCGTTCACGAGGAAGCCTGCCGCCGCCATGGCCCTGTCCCACGCCATCATGACCGCACTGCTGGAAGACGAGATGTCCGGCTATGAGCTGGCCAAGGCCTTCGATGTGTCCCTGGGCCTGTTCTGGCGTGCCAGCCACCAGCAGATCTACCAGGAGCTGCATAAACTGGCGGACAAGGGCTGGCTGCGCCGGGAGACCGTGCCCCAGGAGGGCAAGCCGGACAAGATCGTCTACGGCCTCACGGCTGCGGGGCAGGAGGCCTTGTCGGAATGGGTGCTGGGCGGCGGCCGCGTGCAGGAGGGCAAGGACGACCTGTTCGTCAAGCTCTACAACCTGGGAGAAAACAACGCCGCTCACCTCGCTGCGGAAGTGACCCTGCGCCGGGAAAAGATGATGCAGCGTCTGTACCTGTACGAACGCATCCGTCGCCGTCACTATGCCAGGCCCGACTCCCTGTCGGTACGGCGCAAGGGTGTTTACCTGGCGCTGCTGGCGGGTATCCGCCAGGGCGAGCAGTTTCTGGCCTGGTGTGACGAGGCGCTGGCAATGCTGGCGACTGTGGATCAGCGCCAGCCTTAAGCTTCAGGACGCCAGTTCCGTCTGCACCCGGGCGAAAGCCGCCAGAGCGAAATCGATGTCCGCGTCGCTCAGTGCCGCCGACATCTGGGTGCGGATCCGGGCCTTGCCTTTGGGCACGACCGGGAAAGAGAAGGCCACCACATAAACCCCCTGCGCCAGCATCGCTTCCGCGAAGCGCGCGGCGAGGGCGGCATCGTGCAACATCACCGGCACGATGGGGTGTTCCCCGGGCAGCAGTTCGAAGCCCAGCTCCTCAAGGCCAGCGCGGAAGCGGGCGGTGTTGCGGCTGAGTTGTGCCCGCAGTGCGGGTTCTTCCTGCACCAGCTCCACCGCCCGGATCGCACCGGCCACCACGGGTGGGGCTACCGTATTGGAAAAGAGATAGGGACGCGAACGTTGGCGCAGCAGGTCCACGATCTCCTGCCGGGCCGCGGTGTAGCCGCCGCTGGCCCCGCCCAGGGCCTTGCCCAGGGTGCCGGTAATGATGTCGACCCGGTCCATGCAGCCGCGCAGTTCGTGGGTGCCGCGACCACCGCTGCCGATAAAACCGGTGGCGTGGCAGTCGTCGAAATGTACCAGCGCCCCGTAGCGATCCGCGAGGTCGCAGATCTCGTCCAGGCGTGCGATATAGCCGTCCATGGAAAAGACGCCGTCACTGGTAATCAGCTTGAAGCGGGCGCCGGCAGCATCCGCGGCCTGCAGCTGCGCTTCCAGATCCGCCATGTCGTTGTTGCGGTAGCGGAAGCGCTTCGCCTTGCTCAGGCGGATGCCGTCGATAATGCTGGCATGGTTGAGTTCGTCGGAAATCACTGCGTCCTCCTCTCCCAGCAGGGTCTCGAACAGGCCGCCGTTGGCGTCGAAACAGGAGGGGTAGAGAATGGTGTCCTCGGTGCCAAGGAATGCCGACAGCGCATCCTCCAACTGCTTGTGCAGGGTCTGGGTGCCGCAGATAAAGCGCACCGAGGCCATGCCGTAGCCCCAGTCCCGCAGGCCCGCGGCTGCCGCGGTATTGACCGCCGGATGCTGCGCCAGGCCCAGGTAGTTGTTGGCGCAGAGGTTCAGCACCTCCTGCTCCCTGACGCCCACATGCGCTCCCTGGGGCGTGGTGATCAGGCGCTCATGCTTGAATAGCCCTGCGGCCTCGATCTCCCCAAGCTGCTGCGCTAGGTGTTCCTGAAAACGGTCATACATGCGGCCTACTCCTCCCAGTTGAGCACGACCTTGCTGGCCTCGCCCGTGCTCATCACGTCAAAGCCTTCCTGGAACTCCCGATAGTTCATGCGGTGGGTGATCACCGGGGAGATGTCCAGCCCCGACTCGATCATTACCGACATCTTGTACCAGGTCTCGTACATCTCGCGCCCGTAAATGCCCTTCAGGGTCAGCATGTTGAAGATCACCGTGTTCCAGTCGATGGCGGTATTTTCGCTGGGGATACCCAGGATCGCGACTTTGCCGCCGTGACACATGCTGGCCAGCAGGTCGCGCAAGGCCTGCGGATTACCGGACATTTCCAGGCCGACATCGAAGCCCTCGTGCATGCCCAGGGACTTCTGCACCTCGGCGATACTCTCGCGAGACACGTTGACGGTGCGGGTCGCGCCCAGGCTGGCGGCCAGTTCCAGGCGCTTGTCGATCACATCGGTAATCACCACGTGGCGGGCGCCGGCGTGGCGACAGACTGCCGCGGCCATGGCGCCGATGGGGCCGGCCCCGGTGATCAGTACGTCTTCCCCCAGCAGGTCGTACTGCAGGGCAGTGTGGACCGCGTTGCCGAAGGGGTCGAACAGGGCGGCGACGTCGAGGTCGATACCCGCGGAGTGTTCCCAGACATTGGACATGGGCAGGGACATGTACTCGGCGAAGGCGCCGGAGCGATCTACCCCGACCCCGCTGGTGCGGGCGCAGAGATGGCGGCGCCCGGCCATGCAGTTGCGGCAGCGACCGCAGACCACATGGCCTTCACCGGAGACGATCTGCCCAGGGCGGAAATCAACCACGTTCGAGCCCACCTCGACTATCTCGCCGACGAACTCGTGGCCCACCACCATCGGCACGGGAATGGTTTTCTGCGCCCAGGCGTCCCAGTGGTAAATATGCATGTCCGTGCCGCAGATGGCGGTGCGCTTGATCTTGATCAGCACGTCGTTGATGCCGATGCGGGGCTCGGGTACGTCCTCCAGCCAGAGTCCCTTGGCCGCTTCTTTCTTGACCAGTGCTTTCATCGTAGTTTCACTTTTAGGCAAATGGTTCAGTATACCAGATAGCGCAACGCGCAAAGGGCGCCCAGGCATGCGCCCGGTCCAGTCTCGTGCTATACCGGGGGTCCAATAATGACAACGAGGAGGAGATGTCATGCAGGATCTCGATTTCACTGGCAAGACAGTACTGGTCACCGGCGGCGGCGCCGGCATCGGCAGGGCTATCGTAGAAGCGTTTGCCTTGCGCGGTGCGGCGCTGGTAGTAGCGGAGATCGATCAGCAGCGTTGCGCCGAACTACAGGCCGCTTTGGCGGAGCAGGGTGTGGATGCACTGGTGTCCTGCACCGATGTCTGCGACAGCTTCGCGGTGAATGGCTTGATGCAGCAGGTGCAGGAGCGGTTTGGCGGCCTGGACGTGCTGGTGAACAACGTCGGCGACTTCCTCGGCATTATCAAACCCTTTGCCGCCTGCACCGACGAGGATCTGGAGCGGCTCTACGCGGTCAACCTGCGGCATATCTTCACCGTCACCCGGGCGGCGATTCCCCTGCTGCAGGCCCGGGGAAAGGGCGGCAGTATCATCAGCATCTCCTCCATCGAAGCCTTCCGCGGCATCCCCATGGTCACCACCTACTGCGCCTTCAAGCACGCAATCACCGGCTTTACCCGCAGCCTGGCGCTGGAGCTGGGGCCGGATGGCATTCGCGTCAACGCCATCGCCCCGGAAACCACGGAGACCGCACAGGTGCGTCCCTCGGAGCTGATCGCGCCGGAGCATCAGGCGCATACCCGGCGCTGGATTCCACTGGAACGTTTTGGCACCCCGGAAGATGCTGCGGGCTGTGCGCTGTTCCTGGCGTCCGGACTATCGGCCTGGGTGACGGGCACCACCATCAACCTCGACGGCGGCGCGCTGGCGGCGGCGGGCTGGTATCGTGATCCGAATGATCTCTGGACCAATGTACCGGTGGTGACGGGCAACGGCTTCAATTTCTAGCGTCACCCTGTTGCGGGCCCGTGCCGGTGCTGTATCTTACCGGCACAGCCCACAGATGATTTAACAATGACAGCAACAGACGGCACATCTGCCAACGCCTACATACTCTCGTTCCAGTGCCCGGACCGTCTCGGCGTCGTCGCGAACTACTCGCAGCTGTTTCTGCAGGCCGGCGCCTTTATCACCGAGATTTCCAACTATAGCGACCCCGTTACCGCGACCTTCCATCTGCGCTGCGTGTTTGACGACCGGGCCATGACAGTCTCCTTCGAGGAATTTGGTGAACGCTTTGCCGAACTCGCGGCCGGAATGAACATGCAGTACCGCCTGCGGCCTGCCGCTGCCCTGCCGCGGGTGCTGCTGGCTGTTTCACGGTATGACCACTGCCTGGTGGCGCTGCTGACCAAGTGGCGGTCGGGGGCATTGCCGGCGGACATTGTCGGCGTGGTCAGCAACCACGAGGACTGCCGCAGCCAGGTGGAATGGTATGGCCTG
>JBGTGB010000015.1:0-8235 GCA_041746975.1 Haliea sp.
GCCACCAAGTGGCACGTCATTCCTAAAGTCATCTCATCCGTGAGAGGCTGGTCACATCTGCATTCCTTGGCGCTTGACTTTGTTATAGAGATACCGACGGTCTCCAAGAAGATCCCGCCATACCCTTTTTGGGGTAGGTAGCTGGTCGGTGCGATCTCAGGGAAGGGGAATGGTGATGAGTCGCCTGAAGTCGAGCGGGGTAACTAATTGAAAGTATTAAAGAAAAACTAGATGCTTTGTGTTGGTCTTTGCACGTGACCCATTTGGGGCAAAGCCTAGGGCGGTCTTTGTTATTCGGGAGTGTCCGGAGACGGCTGGGTAAGCAGCGCTTCTATCAGATCGCGCTCGGCTAGATAGATTTCCAGCCATTGGAACGGGAGGTCGGGAGGGGGTTCGGCAGCATCCTCGCGCTCAATGTGATCTTTCACACCCCATTTGCGGTCGCTGCTGTGGCCATCGGCAGAAGACTCGCTGGCCAGCATGCGGTAGAGCCCTGGCAGGCTGGCGTTTCCGTCCTCATCGATTATGGCCGGGCCTTCGAAATACTGCTCTCCGGCGATGTCTCGGGCAAGGTCCAGGTCTCTGTTGCCGCAGCCGCGTTGTCCGAGCGTCACTGCCCTGACAGCGTTAACAGCCCCGCTACCCTGCTGGAACGGGCTGTAAGCGAGCCGGCCATCGCGATTGATCGCCGGTTCGGCGCTGCTCATGAGCTTGCACTTGACGTCGTCCGGTGTCAGCTCTGGTTCCAACTGCAGCAGGAGAGCCGCAATACCCGCCACCAGAGCACTGGCCTGGGAGGTGCCAGTCATTACCAGCTCCCCGGTACTGATCATGTAGTTTGGGTGCTTGCGAGTCAGGGTGCTGCCAGGCTCTACCAGACCAGCAATGTGCCCCCCGGGGGCCACGATGTCAGGTTTGATATGCCCGCTTGGTGTTGGCCCGCGTGAGGAGAAGTCCGGTACGTAGTCATCATCCCGGTCCGCGACGGTCCAGGAGTCGGTGTAGGCTCCGACGGTAATCAGGTAGGGCAGATTGCCTGGGGAGCCAATGGTCATCGCGTCCGGGCCCTCGTTGCCGGCAGCGGCAACGACTGTGATACCGGCTGCCCAGGCCTTCATCAGGGCCTGGTTGATGGGGTCGAGGTAGTAGGGCCAGCGGGGTCGGGCAGCGAATGACAGGTTCAGGACCCTGATATCCAGAGCCTCACGGTGCTCTACAATCCACTGGATACCTCGTACGATATCCAGGAAGTCGCCCTGACCATCCTCGTCAAACGCTTTTACCGCCACCAGGTTCACGTCCGGGGCGATACCTTTCCAGCTGCCGGCTGGGATTCCATTAGTGAGCACTCCCTCACTATGGGCGACAACGCTGGCCATGTGCGTGCCGTGACCACTGGCATCGTCAACCGGTTCGCCGGCGACGTCATCCATGGCGTCATAGCGCCCGACGATCCTTGGCTGGCCCCGGGTGTCCACGGCCAGAGCGGGGTGTTCCCAGAGGCCCGAGTCGAGTATAGCTACGGTCACTCCGCGACCCGTAATACCGTGCTGGTGTAGCTCCGACGCACCGGAGACGGTGGGGTAATAGGTATCGCCGGCATAGTCGGCGTAGCCGGGAATGAGTTCGCTGCTGCAATCCTCACCAAAATACAGCTTGAGGCCAAAGTCCTTTTGCGCCCACGCGAGCCTTCCATCGGTGCCGACGAGGCTGTGGGCGAACCCGATATCGAGGTGAGTAATGTCCAGAAGCGCCGGTGTCTGCCCCGCTGTATATTCCAATTTGAGGCTACGCCGGCCCTCTGCGGTGCTAGCCTCAGAGCCGCGAGGCAGATCCTTGCTGTCCAGGCGCAATCTGGTAAGGTCGCCGAGATCCGCGGGCCACTGGATTTCCAGTCGCGTCAATTCCGCAGGCGTGAGACCCTGGTTGAAGAGCGGCCAGCGGATGCCGTCTGCATCCATGCTTGCTTCAAGGGCGCCGCCCATGGTGCAGGCCGCCTTGTCGGGGGGCGGCAGTGGTTCTGACATGTCCAGGGACAGGTCGTCGATCAGGCGCAAGATAAGCGGCGAGGTGCGCATGCTCTCCAACTGGGCTGAACTGACCAGTGCCCCGACCGCGTCGATGATCGCAAGCTCGTGGGTGACACTGCCGCCGGCATCCTCAACCAGCTTGCGGAGTTCGGTGATGGAGCTGCCCTGCAGCATGACGCGAAGGGATGCGGGTTCTACGGCATCGGCAGATAGCATTCCGCTGCCGAGCACGGTGCATAGTGCCAGCGGCAAGTGCAGCGAGGGCGAGTTTGTCCGCTTGTACAAGTCAGCTTCCCGAGGCAAGTTGCTCAGCGAAGTTCTGCCGCAGCAGATTGGGTACCTCTTCCGGGTACACGGGCATGGAAAGATAGAAGCCCTGGAGCAGGTCGCATTTCTTGTCCACCAGATAGCGCATCTGTTCCACGGTCTCAATGCCTTCCGCTATTACCCGCAGCTTGAGCGTTTTCGACAGGGCCAGGATGGCGTCGATGATCGCGGCGCCGTCGGGGCTATTCAGGTCGGCCACAAAGCTCTGGTCAATCTTCAGCGTATCAATCGGGAAGCGCTTCAGGTAGCTCAGCGAAGAGTAGCCGGTGCCGAAGTCGTCTACCGCAAGGTCCAGGCCCAGAGCCTTCAGTTCCCGCAGCTTGACAATATTTGCCTCGGCATCGGTCATGATGGCGCTTTCGGTCAACTCCAGTTCCAGGCGATGCGGCAGCATGCGGGACTTTTCGATAAATCCGCGCACGAAATGCGACAGCCCTGTCTGGTTGAACTGCAGCGGGGAGATGTTCACGCTCACCCGGAACTGAGGTAGCCCCAGGGTATCCCAGTACAGGCAATCCGTGGCGACCTGGGACATGACCCACTCGCCCAGTTCGATGATCTGTCCCGTGCGCTCGGCTACGGGAATGAACTCGGCGGGGGATACCATGCCGCGCACCGGGTGTTTCCAGCGTACCAGCGCCTCCAGGCTAACAACATTGCCGGAGGCAACTTCGATCTGGGGCTGATAGCGCAGCTCCAGCTCGCCGTTCTGCATCCCGTGGCGCAGTTCCTCTTCCATCTTGAGTTGTTCGACCGCTTTCGCATTCATTTCTTCGTTGTAGAAGCGGAAGCACGCGCGGCCCTCAGCCTTGGCGACGTACATTGCGGTATCGGCATTGCGGATCAGGCTATCGGGATCCTCGCCATCCGTGGGGAAGATAGCGATGCCGATACTCGGGGTCACAACCGGGTTGTGTGATTGCAGGGCAATCGGTTGTGACAGGCTGTCGAGAATGCGGCGGGCGATGGTCTCGACGTGCGCGGTGTCCGGCACATCGGAAAGCACCACGGTAAATTCGTCGCCGCCGAGACGGGCAATCTCGGTGCTGCCATCCGGGTCGTCGGGGTCGGCATCGTCATCGGCGAAAAAGTTGATGGCGTCGTCTTCGCGCAGCTCGAGCGTCAGTCGCTTGGCAATCTCCACCAGCAGGCGGTCGCCGCGTCCGTGACCGATGGAGTCGTTGATGCGCTTGAAATGGTCGAGGTCGATGAACATCAGCGCCGCGAAGGAATTGCGACGCTGGCTTCGCTTCAGGATGCGCACCAGCTGTTCGTTGAAGCTGCGTCGGTTGGGCAGATTGGTCAGAGGGTCGTAGTAGGCCAGGTAGCGGAGGCGGTCTTCCTGGCGCTTCAGGGAGTTGAAGGCGTGGCTGGCCCGCAGCATGTAATGCACGTCACGACCAAGAAGTGACCAGTTTACCGGCTTGGTTTTGTACTGGGTCGCGCCCGCATTGAAACCTTGGTCGATGGATTCGCGGTCATCCGAGCCAGTCACGATCATGATCGGAATGGATTCGCCCTGGGGCATCTCGCGGATGCGCCGGCAGACTTCCAGACCCGACATGCCGGGCATTTCCACATCCAGGAACACGAGATCCGGGCGCTCGCGCACGAACATGTCCAGCGCTTCGGGACCGTTGCTGGCCTCGATCACTATCATGTTTTCCGCTTCCAGACACTGTCGGGTCAGCATGCGCACGATCTGGTCGTCGTCGCTGACCAGGATTTTGGCGCGCATCGGGGGTGGATTTGTGTTGGGCATCAGGAAGCCATGCGCAGGTACTGTAAATTATTTCCACAGGCTACCATCACGGGTAGCGGCCGCCTAGTGGTTGTCCGGTCATTCGCATCCTGCCCGGGCCTCAATCCGCTTTGGTTCAGGATAGGACACGCTCCCGGATCTTGAAACGCTGTTCCTGCACGAAGCGGGGCAGCTGCTGTAATGGAATTGCCGGACTATAGTAGAAGCCCTGCACCTGCTGGCAGCCTTGCTTGCGCAGGAACTCAATCTGTTCGTGATTTTCTGCCCCCTCTGCTACAACCTCTATATCCAGCCGCCTGGCCATTTCGATAATCAGGCTGCACACCGCAGCCTGCTGTGGGTTATGGGGCAGATCGCGAACAAAAGCAGCGTCGACTTTCAGCGCCGTGATGGGCAATTCGGTCAAGTGCGTTAGCTGGGAAAAACCGGTGCCGAAATCATCCAGAGAGAAGCGGATCCCCAGCAGACGCAGTTCGTCCATCCGCGACTTGATAGCTCCCGGCTGCTTCAGGATGGTGGTTTCAGTCAATTCAAACTCCAGCCGCGCCGGGTTGGCACCGGTGCGTTCCAGGGTTTCTTTCACCACGGCCACAAAGCGGTCGTCCTGAATCTGGGAGAAAGAGATGTTGACCGCCACGACCACGTCGCCCAGGCGCTGCTCGGCCAGCCAGTTCAGCGCGCAGCAGGCGTGCTGGATGACCTGATGGCCGATGCTCTTCATCAACCCCATGTCTTCACACTCGGCGATAAATTCGCCCGGGGAGATCAGCCCCCGATCAGGATGGTTCCAGCGCAGTAGGGCTTCCAGTCCGGCCAGCTGGCCAGTTTCCAACGCGATGCGTGGCTGATAGTGCAGCTCGAACTGGTTTCTGCGTGCCGCTACACGGAGCTCGGCCGCCAGCGTGTTGATGCCGGCCATGTCGAACTGCAGGCGGTCGCTGTAGGGAATAAACTTGCAGCCGAGAATGGATTTAGCCTGCTGCATGGCGCTGCGCGCGTGCTCCACCAGTTCCCCGAAGTCGGCGGCATCGTCGGGATACAGGGCGCCGCCAATACTGGCGTCTACCTGCACATGCTGGTCATCTAGGCTGAGAGGGGCGGCAATGGCCTGCAACATTTTTTCCGCGATCCGTGACATGTCGGCGGCCGAGCTGACGTCTTCCAGGACGACGGCGAATTCGTCTCCACCCAGCCTGGCGATGCTGTCACTGCTGCGCAGCTTGCTGACCATGCGTCGGCACAGACTGCGGATCAGCAGGTCACCGTTGAGCTCGCCGAAGTGGTCATTGATGTTGGTGAACTCATCGATATCGATGTACAGCAGGGCAGTCTTGAAGTTGTAGCGCTGGGAGCGTTGCATGGCGCGCTCGAGATGGGCGCGAAAACCCACCCTGTTCAGGGCGCCAGTGAGAACGTCCCGGTTCGATAACTCGCGGATAGTCGTGCGCGCCTGCTTCAATTCGATACTGTAATCCAGGATTCGGTGGACCAGGGCGTCCTGCAGCTGACCCCTCACCAGGTGGTCCTGAGCGCCGCTTTCACGCATCTGTAAGGCCGCAGCGCTTCCTGGCGCCTCGTCGAGGAGCAAAATCACGGGCATTGAAGGAGCGTTTTTCTGCGCCAGGCGCAGCAGGTAGTCAGTTTCAGGGCCGGCGGCCATGATAATGGCATCTACGTCCGGGTCCAGCAGCGCCTCCAATGGGCGGTCCGGCCCCTCGCTGCTGACCAGCCGGAAGCGGGGAGGCACGGCGCGGTCCAGGCAATCCGACAAGACCAAATGGTCGGTTTTGTTGGCGGAAATCACCAGTACGGTACGCAGATCCACAAGTGCCCCGGAGTGTCCGTTAGCGGTATTTTGGCATTGTCGCCCAGCTAGGCAGTTGGGCACAACATTATTCTATATATAACATAAGCTTGTACGCTGTATTTCAATGTATTTCTACTGATAATTGCGGAAAACGGTCTCCCGCGGTGTGCGCACGGTCTCAGGTCGCGGGGCGCGCCTGTCTGCAGCGGCCAGGTTGCGCTTGGTACTGTGCAATCTGTGCTAGACTTCCCGGCCGTTTTTATCGACCTCCACACTATGAGCATTGCCTCCGACAAACTGGAAACTATCCGCCGGCAAGTCCAGGTGCATCTCGACAATGCCGAGCACCGCAAGCTGAGCCCGGCGCAGGAGCAGGAGCTCAAGCACCGTATTGCGGCCCGCCTGAGCGCGGAAAACGCGGTCATTGTGGCCCACTACTATACCGCGCCGGAAATTCAGGCTCTGGCCGAGGAAACGGGTGGCTGCGTGTCGGATTCACTCGAGATGGCGCGCTTCGGCCGCGATCATCCGGCAACCACGCTAGTGGTGGCGGGAGTTCGCTTTATGGGCGAAACCGCCAAGATTCTTACTCCGGACAAGCGGGTGTTGATGCCGACCCTGGAGGCCACCTGCTCGCTGGATCTGGGCTGCCCGATCGAGGAGTTCTCGGCTTTTTGTGATGAACACCCGGATCGTGAGGTCGTGGTGTATGCCAATACCTCGGCCGCGGTGAAGGCGCGGGCGGATTGGGTGGTAACGTCGAGCATTGCTCTGGACGTCGCCGAACACCTTTGGGCCCAGGGCAAGAAGATCATCTGGGCCCCGGACCGGCATCTCGGCGACTATGTGCGCCGTCAGACCGGCGCCAATATCCTGATCTGGGATGGCGCCTGCATCGTGCACGAGGAATTCAAGGCGCGGGGCATTGCCGACCTGAAGCGCGTCTATCCCGACGCCGCGGTGCTTGTGCATCCGGAATCACCCGCAGCGGTGCTGGAACTCGCGGATCGGGTGGGTTCGACCACCCAGATCATCCGCGCCGCCCAGGAGTTGCCGAACAAGCGTTTCATCATTGCCACCGACCAGGGCATTTTCTACAAGCTGCAGCAGCAGGCGCCGGACAAGGAGTTTATCATCGCTCCAACAGCCGGCGATGGCGCGACCTGTCGCAGTTGCGCCAATTGTCCGTGGATGGCGATGAACGAACTGGAGTCATTGGCGCAGGTGTTTGATCGCACGGACAATGAAATCTTTGTCGACCGCGCAATTGGTGAGCAGGCAATGGTACCGTTGCGGCGGATGCTGGACTTCGCCGCCAGCCTGAACAAGGGCGTCATCGGCAACGCCTAGCGGTCAGAGCTCCATGCGCTCGCGCAGGGTGGCGACATCGCGCAGGCGCTCGCTGATCCGTGCGGCCGCCACGTGGTCGCTACCCACCAGTTTCATTGCGTAGTTCAGCTGCCGTTCCGCCTCACCCATGTTACCGGTAAGGATGAAGTATTCAGCGCGGGACTGGTGCAGGCCGACGATATTCCCGGACAGTCCCTGCACCTCGGCCAGCAGATACCAAAGGCCGGGGTCGTCGGGCCGATTCTTGCTCTGGTTGACCAGGACTTCCTCTGCCAGGTGTGGTTTCCGGTCCTGCATCAGCGCCGTTGCGTAGGCCATGGTCACCGGGTGGTTACCCGGGGTCAGTTTCAGCTCATTGGCGAGCGCCTCCGCGGCCTTGTCCGGCTCGCCGCGGGTCATCAGGATGTTCGCATTGGCCAGCTTGTACTCGAGGCGTGCGGGGCTTTGCGCCCAGATGCTGTCGAGCTCCAGCGCGGCCTGGTCGACGCGGCCGGCGTCGGTGAGCGCGAGCACCAGGCCATAGGTAGAAGCTTCCCGCGAGCGCGTGGTGCCGGCGAGTTCGCCGCGGAACTGTTGTATGGCTGCTTCCGGGGTCGCCGCCAGATGGTTGATTACCCGGGCGCGCATTAGCTGATATTGGGTGTCTTCGCGCATGGGCGGGCGCGTGTACTGGCGAGCACGATTGCGGGTGTCGGCTATGCGGTTCTCTGACAGGGGGTGGGTGCGCAGGAACTCGGGGATACGATTGCTACTGGCATAGCGCGAGGCCTGCATCATCCGTTCGAACATGGAAGCCGCGGCATGGGGATCCAGTCCCGCCGCCGCCACGGTTTGCATGCCAACCCGATCGGCCTCTGACTCATTGCTGCGACTGTAGCGCAGGGCGGAGTCCTGCGCCGCGGCCTGGGCGGCGGACAGCGCTGCCATCCCCGCCTCGCCGCCGGCGGTAGCCAGCAGGA
>JBGTGB010000016.1:0-4264 GCA_041746975.1 Haliea sp.
TTGATGGAACTCCGGCGGCGAGTGCTTCAAATGGCACGAGGCCGAACGGTTCTTGCATACTGGCGAGCACCACAACGCCGGCTGCTGCGAACAGGGATGTCAGCATCGGGGATGGGTACTCAAGCTCTCCAAGGTAGGTGACATTTTCACCGCCCGCCTGCATGCACTGGTTGAAGTAGTGTTCGCTGGACTTCGACCCGACAAGAACCGTGTGGTAACCCGCAGACCTGGCTGCTCGGATGACAGCCACCTGGTTCTTGTACTGAACGACGCTGCTGGCCACCAGCACAAACTTGCCCATGTCTGGATAGGTAGTCCGAAACAGGGCTGGACTGGCCGCGAAAAAGTCCTCCGTGATGCCGTTGGGAACCACATGGGTACGGTCGACCACTTCTGGTACGAGCGCCTTGATAACCGAGTTCTCTGCTTCGGTCAGGGGAAGAATGGCATCAGCTAGCCGTAATGAGCCTATCGTGTCGTGCCATTTGGTGCGGAACTCCTGGCCGAACGTCTTGTGGAGGATGTAGTTGACAAAGCGGATCCTCTGCAGGCGCAGGCGACTTTGCGCGAGTTCAACTAGTGGCGAAAGGACCAGGGGTATGCCCGTCGATTGCGCAGATTCAAAGATGCGAAAAGAGGAATGGGAAAAATGATGGATGATGTCATAACTCTTGAACTTCTCACGGCCGAGATCGATTAGTGTTACTTCGACACCAAGCCGCTGAAGAGCCTGCATGGTTTGTCGGATCTGTACCTCGAGGCCGCCCTTTTTTTGAAACGCGACGGGATAGGTGGTAATTCCAACTTTCATGGTATTTTAATCTCGCAGAGCTGGATCTTGTGTGAGGTGTTCACTATACACAGGGACATAAATATATATACAGTATTCAATACACGAACCTTTCGGCAAGTAAAGACTGTCCAGCTCTGGGGACAGTCGTGAGCCTCTAGTTTGTACCGTACTTGGCTTTCATGTCGGTGGTAGGCGAGGTGCCGAATCTGTGTCGCGGAACAAATCTTAGCAATTGTGCGGAGACCGTACTATGATGTGCCACGGGTAGCATCTCCTCGTTTTTACAGTACTTGTTCGCACGCCCAATATACCTACTTGTTGAGATTCAAGCCTTCTCTATTTCAGACTTATCGGGCAGCAGTGGTGTAGTATGAAAAGACAAAACCGCGGGCTTAGCGTTATCTTTGCCACCCATAATGGTGCGCAAACTCTGCCCACAATGCTTGAACGCTTTGGGCGGTTGGAGCAGCCTACCGGCGGTTGGAATCTCATCGCGGTTGACAATGCAAGCACAGACGACAGCGTTTCGATTTTACGGTCTTTCATAGATAAACTTCCGCTGCTTGTTCTACAAGAATCCAGGCGCGGCAAGAACGCTGCACTCAACACCGCGTTGCCTTACGCCACCCGGGAGTTGGTCGTATTCACCGACGACGACATAGCCCCACAGGCGGACTGGCTGGTCAAGCTGCAACAGGCGGCAAGTGAACAGTCGGATTATGCCATTTTCGGTGGTAAGGTCGTGCCCCGTTGGCCAGCTCCGCCACCGGCGTGGCTCCTGGACGCAGTGCCCCTGGGCTTCACCTTTGCTCTGACAGAGGCGGGAAGAGAGGATGGGCCGATTGGACCAGGGCAAGTCGTCGGGCCGAACATGTGCGTTCGTGGGGAGATTTTCGACGCCGGGCTGCGCTTCAACGAAGACATCGGACCCGCCTCGGGAAACTACATCATGGGCAGTGAAGCGGACTTCAATAGGCGTGCGGTAGCGGCAGGACACCGCTGCTGGCACACCTCGGCTGCGGTCGTTGAGCATTTAATCCGCGACCACCAGATGGACCCGCACTGGATTGTGCGGCGCGCCTTCCGCGGCGGTCGAGGTGATGCACGGGCTCATCTTGACGCCGAAGAGCCGCCCCGGCTGTTCTCGCGCGGCCGCATCGCGGGGGTTCCCTACTGGCGCTATCGAGTACTCCTGGAGTCGTGGGCGAAGTCGCAGCGGTACGCCCTGCTCCGCGAGGATGGCGCCTGGTTCCGGCACGCGTTCGACGCGAATTGGCATCGCGGTTATGTCCTGGAGTTTTTACACCACTTTCTTTCCAAGAAATCGGCTTCCAATCAGTCCATTACGGATGCACAATCCTGAAACCGGCTTCATAATCTGTCTGACGGCTAGGTAAAGCGGCGAATTTTCCCCAGAACCACCCCGTTATATGAGTAGGCCCCCGACCACATCATCATAGTCGCTGACGGCGTGATTACAGCAATAACGCTGGGCTGGCGGGAATGGTTAAATCCACCAACGGACCGGGTTGACCAAGTAGCACTCACTGCACGGTTAATGGACGCCACATCTTTGTTGACAATCACTGGGTTGCGTCTCAAAGTTAACGCATCTCCCCATAGACTGGACGCGGGCGTTCCAATGGCGGCGACTTGAAAGATAGTGATCATCCCTGAGCGTTTTCGTCACAAGAGTGTAGTCTCGATTACAGTGATTGTTCGTCAGTCGGCCCAGATAAGGCATTGCTGGGGCGGTGCATAGATTTGAAGTTGAAAAGTCCGGAGGTCTCCCAGCCCTTGAGCACAAGAAAGTCGCTCGCATGGTCGTTCAGCCAGGAATTCGGCCAGAATGTTCTGCGTTTTATTGGCTCCATTGCCATCGCCCGGCTTTTGACACCGGACGAGGTGGGCGTGTTTGCGCTGGCGATGGCGGCGAACCATTTGATTTCTTCGCTGCAAAGCTTCGGTATCGGCGCCTACCTCGTGCGTGAGCGGGACCTGACTCAAGACAAAATTCGCACCACCTTTGGCATGAGCCTTTTGGTCTCATGGAGTATTGGCGCAATTGTCCTGCTGGCGCGTTATCCAATGGCTGAGTTGTACGACACGCCGGGGATCTCCGATGTTCTGTTTCTGGTTTCGGCCACCTTTTTTATCACACCCATTGGACTGCCCGCACAGGCGCTACTGACACGCGACTTGCGCTTCGATATTCTGCATCACATTGCCTTGGCAAGCGTCATGGCTAGTGTCGGCATAAGCGTCTGGCTGGCGATGACAGGTATGAGCTACATGTCACTCGCGTGGGGTATGGTGGCCGGGGCGGCGGTGCGAGCGACGCTTCTTATCGCAGTTCGCCGCGACCATTTACTTCTGCGGCCATCCCTCCACCACTGGCGCGAGGTTGCCCGGTTTGGCGGCTGGTTGAGCGCAGGTTCGTTCGTCGGTACTGTTAACGGCGAAGGCAACAAACTTATCCTCGGTGGTCTGATCAACCCGGGTGCAGTCGCCCTTTTTGAACGGGGGCAGCAAATCCCGAAAATTGCACGGGAAACTCTTTTCATGCCGTTGGGTCGTGTCATTTTTCCGACCTTCGCGAAGGATATTCGCGAAGGCAACTCCATTGGACCTTCGGTTGAAAAGCTCGTAGCCGCCCAAACGACCATTATCTGGCCAGCCTTTCTCACTTTGGCGATTCTCGCGGAACCGATAATCGTATTTCTGTTCGGTGACAACTGGCGTTTGGCAGGGACGATCCTGCCCTACCTTGCGCTTTCTAGTGGAATACGTGGAGCGCTGCCGCAGCCCGATCTCATTCTCACGCCACACGGCAAGGTCCGGCGATTATTTGCTATGCGTACCGTCATTGCAGTCAGCACCCTGTCGTTTGCTGTGTTGGGGGCACTATATAGCTTGGAGATCTTTGCTCTGCTGACGGTGCCTTCGTCAGTCATTCACTTGGCTGTGTGTTATTTTGCGGTCCGGTCGTTTCTGGGCACCGACGTTACGGCTTTGGCTCCGCTCTACCTGAAGGCTTTGGGAATCGCGTTGTTTTCGGCGATACCCAGCATTTCCGCCTACCTCGTCTACGGGACTGACGTCCCTATGTACGTTATGCTATTGGCCATTGCGGTAGCGTTGTTGTTCTGGCTGCTCGCAATTTATGTGACGGGGAGTGTCATCGCCACTGAGCTGGGTTTGTTGTTAGGAAAAGGTGCAACGTGGCTTCGTCATAGGTTTGGATATGACCGCTAACTCCTCCTCCTCGGCAGATCACACTAGGGCCTTTTTAGTTCATCTAATTGATAGAGGTAGAGCAGAGCGGGAATGCGCAGACTGCGGTAGCGCCAAGGATCGGGTCGTATTAACACCTTGATGCACTCTTTGAAAAGCGCACTTTATTTTATGACACCACTCCTGTGGGTTGATAAAAAATTCAAAAGTTCCAGCGTTGAGCGACGATAAAATGAT
>JBGTGB010000017.1:0-14200 GCA_041746975.1 Haliea sp.
CATCTCGATCGGGACGCCGGGTGTGGGCAGCTGCAGATCCGGTGGAGCAATCAGGCACAGCTCTTCACGTCGCAACACTTCGATTCGCAACAGGTCCGACTCCGGCTCCTCGAAGACAATAGCGAGGTCGAGCTGGTTATCAATGACTCGGTTGCACAGCTGTTCACTGATTCCTTCGCTGATATTCATTGTCACCTCGGGATAGCGTACGCTCATGTCGCGAATCAGGGCAGCTGTGCCGCTGATGATTGCTGTGGGCGTCATACCGAGCCTGACCAGACCGCTGGGATGTTCATACCAGGATTTCAGCGAGCGTTCGACGTTCTGCAGCTGCTCCAGTATTGATTTGCTGTGGGTCAGCAGGTACTCGCCCTGTTCGGTAAGTGTTGCCCCCCTGCCGGTGCGATTGAACAGGCGCGTATTCAGCTCTTCTTCGAGCAACCGGATATGTCTGCTGAGCGCTGACTGGGCCAGTTGTACGGCATCCGCCGCCTGGGAAAAACCGCCGCATTCGGCAACCTTGACGAAATATTGCAACTGCTTGATATTCATCGTCTGCGCTCTGGGCCACTGACTGGCGAATATAGCAGGCCCGCGGCGGCGATGTCATGCCGCTTTACCCGGCGAAAAATCAGGCGCATTAGTTGATTTTTCGCAATTCACCCGGGGTTTATGGTCTTTATAATCCTGTGAAAATCCGCTAAGAAGGGCCCGTCCATTGTCCTATCAGGCCGAATATACGAGATCTGTTGAGAGCCCAGAGGAGTTCTGGGCCGAAAAAGCCGCTGACCTGCCCTGGTACAAGCAGCCCCAACAGATCCTGTCGAAGGATGAAAACGGCATCTTCCGCTGGTTTGCCGACGGGGAGATGAATACCGCGTACATGGCGCTGGACTACCATATTGAACAAGGACGCGGTGACCAGACTGCGGTTATTTTCGATTCCCCCGTTACCGACACCCGCGGCAAACTGACCTACTCCGAGATGCGTGATCAGGTAGCGCGGTTTGCAGGTGTTCTCAGGCAGCAGGGTGTAGGCAAGGGTGATCGTGTCGTGATCTATATGCCCATGGTGCCGGAAGCGCTTGTCGCCATGCTGGCCGTGGCCAGGTTGGGTGCGGTTCATTCGGTGGTGTTTGGTGGTTTCGCTCCGCATGAACTGGCGGTACGCATAGAGGATGCAGAACCAAAGGTGGTGGTATCGGCATCCTGCGGCGTCGAAGTCAAAAAAATAATCGAATACAAACCCATGTTGGATGAGGCCTTGCGCCGTTCTGCGCATAAACCTGCCTGTAGCATAGTGTTGCAGCGACCACAGGCCAGGGCCGAATTGATCGACGGTCAGGATGTTGACTGGCACCAGGCGATGGCGACGGCTGAGCCAGCGGAGTGTGTACCGGTCAAGGGGATCGATCCACTCTACGTGTTGTACACCTCGGGGACGACCGGCAAGCCCAAGGGGGTACAGCGCGATAACGGCGGACATGCCGTAGCTTTGAAATACTCCATGAAAGCCGTATACGACATGAACCCTGGCGAAGTCTTCTGGGCGGCTTCGGATGTGGGCTGGGTGGTGGGGCACTCGTATATTGCCTATGCCCCCCTGCTGGCGGGTTGTACAACTGTAGTCTTCGAAGGCAAGCCCGTACGCACACCGGATGCAGGGGCATTCTGGCGGGTGTGTGCGGATTATGGCGTCAAGGCGCTGTTTGCAGCACCGACCGCTTTCCGTGCCATCAAGAAGGAAGATCCTGAAGCAATGGAGTTCGGGAAGTACGACACTTCGGCATTGAAGACCATCTTCATGGCCGGTGAACGTCTGGACCCGCCCACCTATGACTGGGCGGTGGAAAAAACCGGCAAGCCCGTGGTCGATCATTGGTGGCAGACTGAGACCGGCTGGGCCATTTGTGGCAATCTGATGGGAATTGAGCCCAGGCCCACCAAGCCCGGCTCTTCCACTTTGCCAATCCCCGGCTATAACATCAGGATTCTGGATCCGGACGGCAATCAGCTGCCTGCGGGTGAGCAGGGTTCCATTGCCATACAGCTCCCATTACCTCCGAGCTGCCTCGCTACTGTCTGGTGTGATTTCGAGCGCTTCCGCACCGGATATCTGACCGAAGCCCCCGGATACTACACGACCGGTGATGGTGGTTACGTGGATGAGGAGGGCTATGTCTTCATCATGGGGCGCACCGATGATGTGATCAACGTCGCCGGACACCGCTTGTCTACCGGTGAAATAGAAGAAGTAGTTGCAGCCCATCCAGCGGTCGCTGAATGCGCAGTCATTGGCGTTGAGGACCCGCTCAAGGGACAGGTGCCGATGGGGCTGGTGCTGTTGAAAGACGGGGTGGAGGCGGAGGAAGCGGTATTGGAAAAGGAGCTGATTGCAATGGTGCGGAAGGAGATCGGCCCGGTCGCCTGCTTCCAGCGGGCCATCGTGGTTCAGCGCCTGCCCAAGACGCGCTCCGGGAAAATTCTCCGCAAGTTGCTGCGGCAGATTGCCGATGGCAAAGACTATGCTGTCCCTTCGACCATCGACGATCCGGCCAGTCTGCTGGAAATAGAGGAAATTATGAACCTGCACGGCTTCGGGGAATCGAGCCAGCCCGGGTCTGCCGTCAACCCTTCCACAGCCGGGGTGTAGCGCCATGACGATGTCTGGCATGACTGCAGCGCAGAAGCGGGCTGCCCTGGTACAGCGCCTTGCAGAACCCCGAGTTATTACCACACCGGGGGTTTTCGACACGCTCTCGACGTTGCTGGCTGAGCAGGCGGGCTTCGAGGCGGTCTTCTTCTCGGGTTCGGCGGTAGCGTACTCCCAGCTTGCGCTTCCTGACATCGGACTCGTTAGCTTCCCGGAGCTACTTTCAGCGGTGGATCGAGCCGCCGACCGCACTGCGGTTCCGATTCTTGTGGATGTTGATTCAGGGTTTGGAGCGGCCCCGAACGCGGCCCGCCTCATGCGCAGTTTCGAGCGCGCGGGGGCTGCAGCGGTGCAGATAGAAGACCAGACCCTGGTGAAACCTCAGGACCGGCTGCTCTCCAGGCCACTGGTTGACAGCACGGACATGGTCGGCAAAATCAAGGCCATGCTGGATGCCCGCGAATCATCGGCAATGTTGCTGAGCGCCCGCACCGACGCCAGCGATCCTCTGGAAGCGATGGACCGTTGC
The DNA here is from genome assembly GCA_041746975.1 of Haliea sp. GTDB lineage: Bacteria > Pseudomonadota > Gammaproteobacteria > Pseudomonadales > Halieaceae > Haliea. Next base: position 3,183 of record JBGTGB010000017.1, read on the forward strand.
CATGCCTATCGTGAAGCCGGTGCCGACCTGGTGTTTGCGGAAGGCTTGATTCGCGCTGAACATGTCAGCCAGCTGGTCAGCCGTATGGGGCCGACGGTTCCGGTGGTCTATAACACCCTGCACGATCCGCAGGCCAGCGCAGCGGCACTGGAACAGCTGGGCGTGCGTATAGCGTTGTTTCCGGCGTTGGTGCTGCAAAGTGCGGTTGCAGGAATGCGTGACGTGTTGGTGCGGCTGCAGCGCGATCCGTCCTGTGCGGGCGGGGGCAAGACCCCGCTGCCTGGTACGGAGTTACAGACTATCCTCGGGTCGCAGGCGTTTCTCCGGCAGTACAGCGAGTAACTGGGATTGGCGTAGCTGCAGGTCAGTGAAGTGCGCGGGTATCAGCCAGGTCTGCATCTAGGCCTATCCCTTCGGCCATTGCCTGTGTGAATACGGCGTGGGCGGCGGCGAGATCCTGAGCGGCTATGCCCAGGGATTTGTACAGGGTTATCTCATCGTGGCCCTGACGGCCCATCGTCTCATCGCTCGCGACTTCGCCGATCTCCGCTACGATGTGTGATTCGTCGACGGCGCCGGCGCCCATCGCTTCCAGCAACTCCGATGCTGCCGCCAGCGCTGCGGGCCGATAATCGACGTAGTACCGGCAGCGCGTCACCAGTGCCCGGTCTGCTTCGCGGTTTGTCGGCACCGCTGAACCGACGAGGTTGACGTGCGTTCCAGGTGACACCCATTCACCCAAGAGAACCGGCTCCTGTGCCGAAGTCACCGTGGTTATCACATCCGCAGAAGCCGCAGCGTCGGCGAGCTTGTCGACAACCGTGATCGCGACATCCTCGCTTTTGGATAATGCTTCGACCAACTCTTCGGCGCGTGCGGCAGACCGGCCCCAGAGCATGATCTCCTTGAAGTCGCGGACGCTGCGCAGTGCCTTGATGTGACGGCGTGCCTGCTCACCGCAGCCGATGACCAGCAGTCGACGAGCATCCCTGCGCGCCAGCAGGTCGGTCGCCAGAGCGCTCGCCGCTGCAGTTCGAATCCCGGTCAGTGTGGCGCCTTCCATGATCGCGATCGGCAGCCCGGATTCAGAATCGAACAGGACTACCACGCCCTCGTGGGTTCCGTAGGGGCTGTCGGGCTCGCGTGGGTACTTGGCCACGAGCTTTATCCCGAAGCACCAGGGAGCCGCCAGGGCGCCGGGCATGACGGCCATTTTCCCGGCAGTGCCGCTGACCGGCATGAACGTGCGGATGGGCAGCTCGGCATCGCCTCGTGACACGGCGGCCATGGCGGTGCGGAGCACCTCAATGCATAGCGAAGGACTCAGAAGCTTCTCTATCTGGGACGCGGTGATGATCTTCATTGGGCGCCAACTTCCGGCTTTGGAGGCATGAACTTCAGTCGACCCATAACGTCCTGCACCTCATCCGGCCGGTCGAAAGGCTCGGGCATGGCCTCCCCCGGCACCCGGGGACGGCCGATTGCCCTGAACCAGTCCTCCAGCCCCGGCGGGAAGAAGACCCAGAACAGCTTCAGGTCCTGCTGGCCCGTATTTTTAAGGAGATGGACCGAGTTGCGGGCAAAGAGCACAGTCGTCCCGGGCTCCAGGCTATGATCAACGCCATCGATATTGCAGACCCCCTCGCCCTCGTAGATGAACACGAGTTCGTGGTTCTGGGTATGGCCATGCTGACGCACGTAGCATCCGGGAGGGAGCACCTGAACGCCGGATACGAAGTCGTCATAGGGCATATTGTCCGGGGTCAGGATGAGATCGACGTAGCCGCGCGACGGCATCGGCTGCCACAGCGACTCGCGCTCTTCGGGTTTGACGACAACGGAACCGGGTTTGAACATGGTCGTGGTCTCCTTACGCGGACGCGTGTGATCAGGATGAGGCCGTAAGAAACTCGAGCACACGTTGATTGTAGGCCTTGGTCTCGCTCATCGGGCAGAAATGTCCGCCGTGCTCGAGAAGGTGAAGTTCCGCGCCCTTGATCAGTCGTGCCAGCTCCTCGGTGAATGCCGGGGGGGTGATCTGATCGTCCTTGGCGCCTATGCACAGCGTCTTATGCTGGATTTTCCCGACCTCGCTGCGCAGGTCGTGCCCGACCACCGCTGCCAGCCGGCTGAGCTCAACCTGCAGGCCGGGGAAGGCTTCCATGCGCTGTGCGAGAAACGACCGCTTCGACTGCATTTCCGGCTGCAGCGTCCTTGAGGGTGTCCCAAGATAGGTGCCGATGGTGAGGTAGGCTTCCGGGCCGCAGTTGATAAGTATCTGTCGGCGGGTGTTAAACAGGTGGGTGAAGTAGGCGTCCGGGCCCGCCCAGCTGCAACTCAGCACCAGGCGGTCCAGAAGCTGGGGGCGCTTGAGCGCTATATGCTGACCGATGGCCCCGCCGGTGGAGTGGCCCACCAGGTGCGCACTCTCGACCTTGAGAGCGTCCATGAGGGCGATGAGGTCGTCCGCCATATGCTCCGCGCCGAGTACCACCTTGTCTGGGGTCGATCTGCCCACGCCGCGATGATCATGAAGAATTACCCGAAAGTGTTCTGCCATCGCGTCGACCTGTTTGTTCCAGAACTGCGCGCGTCCACCCAGGCCCGGAACCAGGAACAGCGGAAAGCCCTCTCCTTTCTCTTCGACGTAGAGTTCGGCGTCGCCGATATCCACCAGGGGCATGATCTTTCTCCTAAAGCGCTATTGCTACTGACTTGGTCTGCAGGTAATTGGCGACGGCGTCATAGCCATTCTCGCGTCCCCAGCCCGACTGCCGGTAGCCGCCGATCGGTAGATCCCAGTCAGCCACCGAGCCGACATTGATGGCAACCTGGCCGGTCACCAGCGCTTTGGCCAGACGGTGGGCGTGAGACAGGTTCTGAGTCCACACGGTGGAAGATAGCCCGTAGCTGCTGGCGTTGGCGAGAGCGATCACTTCCTCGATATCGCCAAAGCGCTGGGCCGTGATCACGGGGCCGAAGATTTCCTCCCGCATCAGGGTGGATTCGCTGGATCTGGCACTGACGACGGTGGGCTGGAAAAAGTAGCCCGTGCTGCCGATCTGCTCGCCGCCGAAGACGATCTCGTCACCCTCTGTGACCCCGGTTGCAACAAATGACTGCACCCGTGCCAACTGTTTCGCGGATACCAGCGGCCCGACCAGGGAGTCTTCCGCAAAGCCGGGCCCGACCTTGACGTTCCTCGCTACCTCGGTAACGCCCGCAATCACCTCGTCATATATTGATTCGTGGGCGTACAGTCGGGTCGTCGCGGTGCAGGTTTGCCCGGAGTTGAACAGGACCGCCATGGCAGCTGCAGGGATCGCCTGTTCCAGGTTGGCATCGGGCAGAATGATGCAGGGCGACTTGCCGCCGAGCTCCAGCGTGACTTTCTTCAGGTTGCCGGCGGCCGCGGTGAGAATCGCCTTGCCGGTTGCTGTTGAGCCGGTGAAGGAGATCTTGTCGACATCGTCGTGGGCGGCAAGCGCGGCCCCCGCGGTATGGCCATGGCCAGTGACAATGTTGATGATGCCGCTGGGTACGCCGGCCTCCTGCATCAGCTCGCCCAGCCGCAACGCAGTCAGGGAGGTGTCCTCCGCGGGCTTGAGAACGCAGGCGCAGCCGGCCGCCAAAGCGGGCCCCAGCTTCATGGCCGCCATGATCAGGGGATAGTTCCAGGGGATGATCAGCGCGGCAACGCCGACGGGTTCACGCAAGGTGTAGGCGTGGTATTCCCCGGGCATCGAGAGGTTGTGCGTGTTGCCATGGATCTTGTCGGCCCAGCCTGCAAAGTAGCGGAACGCACCCGCGGTGGCAGCAACGTCAACCGCTTTCGAGATGCTGAACGGCTTGCCGTTGTCCAGGGTCTCGAGATAGGCGAGCTCCTCGGCGTTCTGCTCAATCAGTTCCGCAATTCTGACCAGCATGCGGCTGCGCGCCTGCGGTTTCAGGTCACGCCAGGCGGCGGAGTTGAAACCGGTGCGGGCTGCCTCAACAGCTGCGTCGACGTCGTCTGCAGATGCACTACCGATGCTGGTAATCTGCTCGCCTGTTGCGGGGTCCACGACGGCAATTGGGGCCTCGGCGGCGTCAACCCAGTCGCCCCCAATCAGCAGCTTGTGCTGGCGTGCCAGGAAAGCCTTGACGTTGGCTGGCAGTGTCTTGTCGCTCATGATATTCCTCGTTGCTAACATTGTGTCTTGAGCCGGCGCCAGAGATGAGCGGCCGTCAGCGCGCGTCTGCGACCACCGCCCGATAGCGGGGGATAGACCACACCACCAGGCAGAAGCCCAAGGCCAGGAAAAATGCGGGTGCGATACTCAGCGAGTAGCCGATCAATGCTGGGTCCCGGAAAACATAGTCCGTCAGCATGCCGACAGCTGTAGGTCCAAGCGTAAAGCCGAGTAGATTCGCGGTGAGAAGATAGAGCGCCACTACTTGCGCGCGGATACGGTTGGGGGAAATCAATGGCAGCACTGCGGTCCCGCAGCCAAACGGTACCGCCGCGAAGAACAGCGCCGGCGCCAGGCAGAAAAGTGCAAGGGTCGGAGAAGCGACGAGAGGAAAGGCGATCATGAACGGGATGGCGCAGAGTGCCGCGGCTGCCGGTACGCTGAGATTGGCCTCGTGGTGCCCCAGGAGCATCAGCCTCGAGGCGGTGAAGCCACCCGCCAGGACACCGCCGGCGCTGGCGAAAATGACGATGGTGCCGAATATCGAGCCTATCTGCAGCGGCGTCCAGCCATGGGTACGAATGAAATAGGTGGGAGTCCACAGGTTCAGAGCGAAGCTCGCTGCCGCCATCAGGGTCAATCCAACAAAAACGCCGCAGAACAGTCGCGGCTGTTTGCCGATGTGGGAGATCACGTCCTTTACCGTGCTCCCCGTGGCGACTTCGCCGCTCATCGTCTCGCTGCGTGGCGGTTCCTTTATCAGCGCAATCAGCAAAATAAGCAGCAGGCTGGGAATTGCCACAAGAATGAAGCTCGCCTGCCAGACAGAGCGCTCTCCGACAAGCGGCAGAACAATGCTATCGAGCTTGCTCAGATAGTCTATGAGTGCGCCGCCGAAAATATAGGCCACACCAGAGCCGACAAAGGTGCAGCCCGTGAATATGCTGATGGCCAGGGGTATCTGCGACTTCCTGAAATAGTCGGAGATGAGGGAATAGCCGGATGGCGAGAGGGTGGCTTCGCCGATGCCCACAAACATGCGGGCGATGAAAAGAACCGCAAAGCTCATGGCCATGCCACAGGCGAATGTGGCCAGCGACCAGCATACGGCACCGTAGAAGATGATGTTGACCCGCTTGCCCTTGTCAGCCAGTCGCGCCAGTGGCAGCGCGAGGACCGCATAGAAGATGACGAAGGAAAACCCCTGTAGCAGGCCGATCTGAGTGTCGTTGACCCCGAAATCCGTTTTAATGGGTTCGATCAGGAGGTTGATAATCTGCCGGTCGATGTAGGAAACAATACTCGCCATGCACAGAATAAACAGCACGAACCACGAGTAGAGCGAGCCCTGGCGGATGGTGACCGGGGGCGGTGTCGCTACAGCTGCGGTGTCTGCGGGATTCGCCATCAGGAACTCTTCTTGCCCAGCTGCCCGGCTTCCTCCTTCGACTTCATGTCCTTGAACACCTTGTACTCGTTGACGCCCTGCATCGGCATTTTCGACCAGCTGGTGGCGAAGCCGCGAGGGTAGTCTTCGTCGCCATCGCGACGGCCATCCTCGGACCAGAGCAGCGGGAAATGGCTGCCCATCGGCTTCTCGCCCTCTATCATCTCGTCCATGGAAACGCCCGCGATGTTGACGCAGTCAGGCCGCGGCTTCCAGCGGATGTCATCGCCGAAGACGCGCACGGACACCGAAATACGCCAGTCGTCCGTTGGATTGCCGCCGGAGTAATGCAGGGTCCAGGGATGCACGATCAACAGGTCGCCGGGGTCCATGTCCCAAGTCAAGAAATTGACGTCCGGGTCCCCACGAAGTTTCTCGCAGTCGGGATGGCTCGGCCTGTCATCCGGCTTGATCATCTGCCTGGCGTTGGGTGAGAACAGCCAGTATCTGACGTCCTGGGTGTGCGATCCGGCAATGCACTCAAGGCTGTTCGCCTTGATGATCGGCGTAAGTGGCATCCACAGAGAGGGGACCATATTGCCGATGGTCGGCCAGCCCATCCTGTCCGTGTGCCAGATGGTCTTGAAGTCAGAGTGTGCGGGCTTGGCGAAAAACTCGTCAAAGAAAAACCGCACTTCCTTTGATTGCATTACCTGGCCGGCAACCTCCGCCAGCGGGCTCTCGAACGCCAGCTTGCGGTATTCCTCCAGGCGGCGCGCCATATAGCGCCCGGGAATATGCGGCAGCAGTCCGACATCTTCCTTGTCGATGATCACCCGTCGCGCGATGGGATCGAGCAGTTCGCACCATTCCGGGTCAAATACCTGCCTGAGGCAGACAACGCCATCCCTGTGGTAGGTATCTATGTCTTCCTGCGTCACAGCACGCAACGGCTTTTTGTTCAGTGCCACGGGACTGTCCTCCATGTTGGGAGTGGGTTAGTCAGGGACCGGGTTCGGGGCAGCCGCCACCAGAGCGCGGCGTCGGTATGACGGGTTCCGGCTAGTGTTTGTATAGCCGCACTATAACCAAGACGGTTGGGAATGATCCGCTTTTTCAGAGGATATGCTTGCCTGTCGGATAAATTTATGTGCCGCCCTGTGTTCTGGGTGTAACCATTTTAGGCACTGGCCTCTGACTGCACCGGGGCGGTCCGCCCGGTAATATCCCGCGATGCATCGAGGAGCTCGGGAAGGTACTTCTCGAGTGCCGCTTTCATCGACATGGCTGAGGCAAAAAAGATCAGGTTGAGGGTGGCAACATAGGTGGCGCCGGCAAAAATGGGCACTGAAATGCTGGATGTCTTGCCCGGTGGGTCCACATGCTTGTTGCGCTCGTGAGTAGCAAAGCCGTTCTCGTGGATTCTGTCGGCGTGCTGCCTGGCCTCCGAGAACAGCGCCATGGCCTTGTCGTCGGAATCACCGAAGTCGCGCAAGCCCTGGAGGATCGATTCGCGCTCCACGGTATCGCAGAAAGCGAGGTGTACCTTGCCGCTGGCGCTGGAGAACAGCGGGATGCTGTCGCCAGGATAAAAATTGGTAAATGCCAGCGACGTCATCCCGTAGGTACTGTCGCGAATCATCATCTTCATGCCCACGCGGGTGGCGATGGAGATTGGCCAGAGCACGCGCCGGGTAAGCTCTTCGATAACCGGCCTCGCGGCGATAACGAGGCTGTTATCGAACTTGTAACCGTTGCTGAGTGTGTGCGCCAGGGCTGTTGGTCGATAGTGCTTGGTGTTCGGGACACTCTCGATGAAGCCTTCGTGCAACAGGGTTTGCACCACCCGGCAGGCCGTCGGGTAGGGGATGCTGGCAGCCCGCGCCGCTCCCATCATGGATAGCGATCCGGCGTTGTTGATAGCCTGCAGGACCAGCAAGGCCCTGCTGACAGATCTGATCGGTACGCCTTTCTCCATGGCCGCAGAATAGAATGCGTCCGTGCCGAAGTCTATAGCCTCCTCTGGCCCTGCGCGCTAGTGGTCCATGCGGTTAATTAGGTTACACATTCTTGGCTCGCTGCACTGAGGCCAGTATTGTGTCGGCGCTCTTGGTCCATTTGAACGGTTTGGCGAGATCACGGTTATGAACGCGAATAAATCGTTGCAGCTCCGCCTTCAACTCGGCAACGCCGGGGAATACGCCTCTGTACAGAGCTCGGCGTTCAAGTTGCGCAAACCACCCTTCGACAGCATTCAACCAAGAGGCGCTGGTCGGTGTGAAATGAAAGTGGATTCTCGGCTGGCTGGCGACCCACTCGGTGACCTCCTTGGTTTTGTGGGCGCTCAGATTATCCAGCACGATGTGCAAGTCCTTGTCTTTTGGCGTTTGCCGCTCGACCTGCTTCAGGAATGCGAGAAACTCCTTGGATCGAGATCGTTTCTCCACGCGACCAATGACTTCGCCGGTCAGAATATTGAAGGCTGCAAAGAGGGCTGCCGTCCCATTGCGCTTGTAGTCGTGGGTTCGACTTCCAATACGTCCCGGCGCAAGCGGGAGCCCAGGCTGGGTGCGATCAAGCGCCTGAATCTGGGTTTTCTCGTCGACACACAGCACCAGAGCATTGTCCGGCGGGTCCATATACAAACCGACGATATCCACCACTTTATCGGCAAAGTGCGGATCGTTGCTGATCTTAAAGGTTCTGAGTCGGTGCGGCTTCAAATCTGCCGCTTTCCAAATTTGCCGAACCTGCCAAGTGGTGACACCGGCGTACTTCGCCATCAGCGAGACGCTCCAGTGAGTGGACTCGTGTGGAATGCGACTCGTCGTAAGTGTCAGAACGCGGTTCACAGTTTCTGCATCAATCACCGACGGGCGCCCCGGCCTTGCCTGGTCAAGCAAACCTTCCGGCCCCGATTCGATAAAGCGCGTCTTCCACTTGTGAACAGTCTTGCGAGAGACGCGCTGAGCGGCAGCCACATCCATCACCGGCACGCCCTCGGACAGAGCCAGAATAATTTTCGCTCGAGTAATCTGACCTTGGGGAAGCGAGGTGCTGCGTATCCAGCTTTCCAAGGTCGCTGTATCTCGAGAAGTAATTGTAAAAGCACCATGAGTATCCATGGGGCGATTATACGTGAACTTGAATCAAGTAACCTTATTTTCCGCATGGACCACTAGGAGTCTGGTGCCTCGAGGGTCGCCTGTTCCAGCTCCGGTGCGTGCTTTGCCTCCAGTGCGTGAACGGTGCCCGACACTTTCCTGGAGAGCTCGGAGAGGCTGCGGTAGCGTTCTTTCAATTCCTGCAGTTGAGTCAGGGTCTTTTTGCTGCTCGCCTCTTCACTGTCCAGCTCTTTCTTGAGGTTCGCATAGACGGCCCGCACCCGTCGGGAGACGCCATCCACATAGGCGGCCACTGAGGATTCGCCAACTTCGCGGGAAAGGCGCTGCAGGCGTTGTTCAAGTTCCGACTCGGCCAACGCAAGAATTGCAACGTCAGCATCGTCCCTCAGCTTGCTCCGCTTGGTCTTTACCGAGACGAACTGCGCAGGATCCCCGAACAGCTTCTTGCGTACGGCTTCGGCGGAACGGAACAGAACCTTGTCCGTAAAACCCCGGCGTACCGGGAAGGGGTCCAGATCCGGCTCCTGGCCCGCCGCTTCCAACGCCGGGGATCCGCTTTCCTCAAAGGCCTTGTCCGCAAGACTGGGCAAGTCGATCCCCAGCGCAGTAAATGCCTCCGATTCGGTGGGAGAAAGGGAGAATCCCGCGTGGGCCGAGAGTGCGCACTCTGCGAGCCGCCTCTCCTCGTCGGCAAGAAAGCCCTCGCAGGCACCGTCCAGCAGCCCTTTCAGCGTAGATTTCAGGTCTGCCAGGCTTTCGTCCGATTCCAGCCAATCAGAGATTGCGGGCACCGCAGCCTGATTGAACGCCCCCCTGCGGGTGTCTACGTTCGCAGCCCGCTCCCGCTGCAAGCGCTCAAGAGTTTCTGCCATCCCTTCCTCGGGAACGGTGGCGCTCGCCACCTCCAGCGCTTTTTGCTTGCGGACGATTGCGTCCAGCAGTTTTTGCTGCCGCGATTGTTTCGCGTCCACCACGCTTTCCAGATGGGATGCGCAGTGGTGGGTGATTTCTTCGCAGATCTTACCGGACTGGCGGATAGTATCGGTCATGAATTCCCGCAGGTAGTCCGTGCTGCTGAGATAAGTCATCAGGTCGTTCAGAAACGCTTCGAACGCCTCGGATTCCTGGTCCGTTTCGTCCTCCAGCCCCAGAGGCTCCACCGGCGCAGCTGAGGCCTGTAATCGCCGCGTGGCGGCCGAACGCAGGTCGATCGGATAGAGGTGCAGCCGGCCTGTCTCGGCCGCCCGTCGCAGGGGTGCGCTCATGGTGAGCATTTCAAAGGCCTCGACAATCTTGTCCGGGTCGCGACTCTCCAGACTGGGGGTAAGGCTCCCGTCGGGGCGTAGATCGCTTTTGTCCTTGTCGATATTCACCACCACGAACACACGGCTAAACTGTTCGAGCAGATCGTTGAAATCATCGAAGACCTGCTCCAGAAACAGGTTGTCCGTCTTCACCACGAACACGGCGCAGGCCGCGCTGTCGCGGAATTCACGGGTCATGACGTCGTAGCCGAACTTCATTTTGCTGTAAAGCCCGGGGGTGTCCACCAGTACCGTACCCGACTCCCTCAGATTTTCCGCCGGCAGTTCTACCTGCACGCGGCGAATGGCGGAGGGCAGGTGCGTCGCCGGGTCGAAGGTCTCGCCGAAATCGTCCATGGCCCGGATACGCTCTGACAGGGTGCGGTGACTCTGTTCCAGCAAGTCCTTCAACTCATCGGGGGAGCCCAGTTCCTCCCGCTTGCCGCTGTAACGGAACACGGAGTAGGACGGGGTCGCGCCGTATTTCAGGTACACCATGCAGGGATAGGCCGGCAGGCTGGTTACCTCGCTCACATAGCCGGCGCTGATCGCGTTGATGAGGGTTGACTTGCCGCTCTTCAGTGGCCCGAAGAGGAGGACATAGGCCTCCTGGCCCTGGACCTTGTTGATCAGGGCCTCGAGCCGGTGAAAGATGTCAGAAAAGGAGGAGGTGCTGCCCTCCTGGTCGGAGGCAGTTTCCACCGCCTCCATCTGGTCCACCGTGTCCCTGAGTAGTTGGGAGAGGGGAAACAGGGTTTCGCTAAATTCGGTACAAAATTCGGATATCTGGCTTTTCATGACTTGGGCGTCCGCGGTGAATTTCCGGGCATGGATGCTGACACTGTCTCAGCTAACAGCGGACATTACAAATGGAATCCCTTCCGGTGGACCTGTTAGTGACACATAATCTGTCCGGTCTTATAGCACATAAACTGTCCGGTTCTACCCAGCGAAGGAATGAGCTGCATGAACCGGTCACACGTGCTACAGGAGATACGGATGATGCGCTTCGAAGAAGCTTATACGAGTT
>JBGTGB010000018.1:0-19985 GCA_041746975.1 Haliea sp.
GCCGAAGTTGGTGTGGTCTTCTACGAGGACGGTGATCAAATAACAGGGGTGTCAGAGCTGAGCCTGCACCCGGCTACTGCCTGGAACCTTGCGAAGCTCACCTTCAGCCAGTGGCGACAGGGAGAAAGCTGGTCACAGAGATCCATCAACGCCCTGCGCCTCGGGTCCACAGATCAACTATTGCCCTTATCTGCATTGCTGGGCTGCTGGCTGCTGGTGGGGCTGCTCGTCCTAGGACTGAGCAGCCGGGGCCGATTGCCCCCTGCCGCCGTCGCTACGCTGGTACTGGCGGGGTGGCTGGTGCTTGACCTGCGCTGGCTCTACAACAGCTATACACAGCTAGGGGCCACCAGGGCTCATTACACCGACACCGAAACGCCGGACGCCCTCGATCTGTGGGGTGACGACATCACCACCAGGCTGGCCCGGCAGGTCGCCGAGCATATGGGAGACGAGCCCAGGCGGGTGGCCATCGGTACCCTGTCTCAGGAAATGCGCTTTCAGTTGCTGAGAACCAAATATGCGCTATTGCCGCATGCGGGGTATGTGCATGAGGGCGAGTTGAGTAACTTGCCAAGCCGCAATATTGATGCGCTGTTGATTGTTCACGACATGGTGGGGAACACTCACAGGACTCTACCCAGCAGAATCCAAAGTACCGATCGCTGGTTGGTCGCAGTGCCGGGTTTTACGGGGGGTGCCTTGTACGTGCCAACCCAGGAAGAAGCCGGGCTATAACAGGCTGGCACTGGAGAGAGGCTCGCCAGTAAGGCCACCGGCGACCTGTGTGTATAACCTGGTTAACTCCTGAACCGTTTTAGACCATGAGAACAAACGCGCGCGCTTTTTGCCAAGGCGAATACGCTCTTCAAGGCAGTCAGGTGAGCTGGTCAGCTTGAGCATCTGATCTCGCCAGGCCATGGGGTCCAGAGGATCCACCAGTATTGCAGCATCACCCGCGACCTCCGGAATGGACGTTGTAACGGATGCAATCACCGGAGTACCGGCTGCAAAACCTTCCAGAACCGGCAGGCCAAAGCCCTCATACAATGAAGGGAATAGTAAGGCAGTAGCGCGGGAGAGCAAAACAGGCAGGTCAGCCCCGGGAACATAGTTCAGCCAGCGCACATGAGGCACTGTATCTGCCCGCAAACGACTGACCAGCGCCTCGCAACCCCACCCCTCACGACCAACAATAAGCAGGGGAAAGTGATGACGAACGTCCTCGGGCAGGGTTTCATGCGCCTGCAGCAGGCACTCCAGGTTTTTCCGTGGCTGCAAGGTGCCGACAAACAAAAAGAACTGCTCCGGAAGTGCATAAGCTGCGCTGACTCGCTGCCACTCCGCATCACTCGGCGTTTGGAACCAGCGATCATCCACCCCAAGAGGAATAACGCTGATGCGGCTTTCCGGTATACGGAAATGCCGGGCGATCTGCCGCCGGGAGAACTCGGAGATCGTAAGCACATGATCCGCCCAGTGGGCCGAGCGCCGCCAAGCGGCATTCATCATGCCTTTGAAGCGATAGTCGACCCACTGCGGGTGCGACAGCGGGATTGCATCCATCACCGTTGCGAGGACCGGCGTGCCTCGCAGTCGGGGGATCGAGTGATCCGTGGCATGCACAAGGTCTACCCGACCGCGCAAAACACGGCGCATTACCGGAAATGAGACGGGAGCAACGAGGGAGCAGAGAGCCTGGCGCTGAAAGCTGCCTACAGCCAAAGCTCCGGGAATCTGGCCGGAAACCGTATGGGCGAACTCGTAGGGCAACACCTCGACATCCGCCGAGGACTGTAATCGCCCCAGCAGCTCACGTGTCACACTGCCAATACCGTCTACACCGCCCTGCTGCATGCCGGCAGCGAGGGCCGATACCCCAAAGGCTACGCGCATCAGGTCAGTCTGCCTCAAGCATCCAGCGGAGTGTCTCCTCCAGGGGTAGGGAAGACCACTCGCCGATCAGGGAACACAAGCGCTCTGGATTACCACTCAAGGTTTTCACTTCATTCGCGCGCACAAAGGCTGGGTTCACTTCAACGCGCAGCTCATGCCCGGATATGGAGGTGGCCATCGCCAGTACATCGCGCAGAGAGTGTGTTTGCCCGGAGCAGACGTTGACCACCTTGCCTGCAGGGCAGGCCTCTGCCAGCCGGCGGTAAGCCTGCGCAACGGCTCTTACATCAGAAAAATCCCGCCAGACATCCAGATTGCCCAGCTCAATCACCTCAGCTTTTCGGCGAAAGTGACCGACGATCTTTGGCAACAGAAAGGACTCAGTTTGACCTACCCCGGTGTAGTTGAAGGGACGGGTAATCACGATCGGGAGCCTGTTCATCCACAATCGCGCCATGTATTCCATAGACAGTTTGCTCACGGCGTAATCGTTAGCGGGATCGGGTGGCGAGGTTTCGCTCAACACGCCCTCAGTGGTATTGCCATACACGTTGGCGCTGCTCGCCAACAGCACGCACTCAGGCGGCTTGTCATTTGCCGCCAGGGCGGCAAGAAGATTGCGGGTCCCGATCACATTCACCGTGTAGAACGCATCCGCGTCGCCATGGCCCACAAAGGCAATTGCGGCCAGGTGCACCACCACATTGGGCTGCAGCTCCGCGAGAATGTCGCGTACTGCAGGCGCATCTGTCAGATCTACATGTCGGTAACGGGGATCTTCGGCTTCGGCTTGCGCGCCAATACCACACACCTCCCAGCCGTGCCGCTCCAGCTCCGCCGCGACGTAGCCACCAGTGAAGCCTTTTATGCCCGTGATCAGAGCGCGTCTCATGTCCAAAGCCCTAGAACGAGAACCCACGCTCGTTGCGACGGATATCTGCCTCCACCATCATCTGGCAAAGCTGCTCCAGTGTTGTTTTGGGTTCCCAGCCGAGCTCGCGCCGGGCCTTCTCGGCGCTGCCGATAAGCAGCTCGACCTCAGCCGGACGGTAGAATTTGGGGTTTACCCGGACCAAGGTACGGCCAGATACCCGGTCAATTCCCACCTCGCTCTCCGCACTACCTTCCCACTGCAGGTCAAAGCCCACTGCCTTGCCCGCCATAGCGACAAAGTCGCGGACCGTATCGGTGCGGTTGGTCGCCAGAACATAGGTATCGGGCTTGTCGGCCTGCAGCATACGCCACATCCCCTCCACGTACTCTTTGGCGTAGCCCCAGTCACGCATGGCATCCAGGTTGCCCAACTCGAGCACATCCTGCTTGCCCAGCTTGATTCGAGCAACGCCATCGGAGACCTTGCGAGTCAGAAACTCCCTGCCGCGGAGCGGCGACTCGTGATTGAACAAAATGCCGCTGGTGCCGAAGATACCGTAGCTCTCCCGGTAGTTTACCGTCATCCAGTGGGCGTACAGCTTCGCGACGCCATAAGGGCTGCGGGGGTAAAACGGGGTTTCCTCGGTTTGCGGCACAGCCTGCACCTTGCCGAACATTTCCGAAGTGCTAGCCTGATAGAAGCGTATGCCGGGATTAACGATGCGAATAGCCTCCAGCAGATTGACTGCACCCAAGCCGGTAATCTCCGCAGTCGTGATTGGCTGCTCAAAGGAAACACCGACGAAGCTCTGGGCTGCAAGATTGTAAACCTCTGTGGCACCGGTCGACTGCAGCAAGCGGATGCTGGAGGATAGATCCGTCAGATCATATTCGACCAGATGGAGACTGGGATGTTGTTCCAATGCCAGCTCCTCCATACGCCAGAAGTTCACAGAACTGGTGCGGCGAAAAGCGCCATGCACCTGGTAACCCTTCTCCAGCAGTAGCTGCGCAAGATAGGCCCCATCCTGCCCCGTGATACCGGTGATAATTGCGTTCTTCATTACTTAATCAAGACCTCTTGATAGCGCAAATTACATCTTGCAAATTTGAGTCGGGCCGGCTAATCCCCACTTAAAATGCCGAAAACTCTTGCTAATGAGACCGCCCACCTTAGTCCTGTCCGCTGTCGTCATTGAGTAGATACGTGCCGGCAAAGAGAATCAAATCTCCTAATATTGTCACGATTCTGGAGATCAATGCCACCGTGAGCAATTCGACTTCCGGTATTTCGCCCCCCAGCACAATGAGTAGTAGTGCCTCCCTTATTCCCACTCCGGCCGGCACCCCGGGAGAGACGAATCCGACCGTCCATGCGACCACGTAGGCTGCAATAACAATCTGCTGTGGCATATCCATGGAACCGAGAAAAAAAACACAGACACCGAGAAAAACAGATCCACTAAGCGTCAAAAAGAGGACATATAAGGCGAAGACTCGGTAAAAATAAGCCCCCAAAAACCTGCCAAGCACAATGATTGCAATGGTGACGACCAGGAGGAATAACAGCGCCGAATTCATGTTTGACCACCCGCTATCGACCACCGGCGAAAGCAGGCACAAGAAAGTCGCACCGAATAGAACCAATAAAAGGATTTCAAATAACGAGGATTTGACGAGCACCCACCCCGGGATACCCGCAGACATACCCAGTGCTTGCCTTCCAGCCAGATGAAATACGTTCCCGGGAAGATACTTGGCTATCTGCGAAAGACCATATATTCTAATCGCCGAATTGTTGGTAATCCTTGCGCCAAAACCTACAATGAGGTCCCGCCACGCGATCGCCAAGAACAAAGTTCCTGTGCCATACGATACAGCCAGTACGAAAACCACAAGCAACGCTGTACCATCTAGTCGACCCAACTCCAGACTCTCAAAATGCTCGGCAAGCCGCACGCCAATAAACACGATGGACAGAACTGCGAGGGCATTCCCGACTAATTTAGCCAGCTTGATCATTGGCTTTGGTATGAATCTTGTTTCCGATAGACGGCAAGCTGATTCCCCCCCAACAGGAACGGCACATACACAGTTAGTGCCAGCCCCGCCTCAAGCCCTACCTGCACAAGCCTTTTGCGATTGAGCAAGTCTTGATGCTCCTCGTTTGCATGCGAGCTGAACAAGCCGAGTTTGGCTCCGATATCGTGCACCCAATCCATCGCTGGATGCGGCGTGGTAATTACCAGGGAAGAAGATGATGCCCCATATCGTTATTTTTCTAGCGTAAATAAAAAATCGACAGGGTCATCAACGTGTTCTATCACTGCCAGCGATACGACAGTATCGTACTCTTGGTTAAGATCATCCAGTGATGAGACAAAGTGATGTTTGGGGAATCTTTCCCGAGCGCTTCTCAATGAAATGGTGTCAATTTCAACGCCCGTGTAGCAGTCAGGTGAAATGACGCTCGCGAGTTCTCCGGATCCACAACCAAAATCGAGCACCCGCCCCGATAGATAGGGCTTGGCTATGGCAATTCGCTTGCTTCGTAGCCATGGTGACAGTAATCCTTCAGAGCCCTGATCAGCCACGAACGGCCTTCCTTTCTTCCAGTTGATAGGTCTTGCTGTTTGAGATCATCGCGTTATGCAAAACTTGATCCGACGCTCGCTGAAATCCAAATCGACTTACATTGCTATCTGGGTTGGCAAAAAAGCATGGTCCAGGGGAGCGGCTTGGATATCGAGCTAACTGCAAAATATTTTTCGACGAGCTTCACGAATCCCGAGGCGGACCAGTGCTGAACGTGTCCAGGTGTATTTCCAAGTGCTCGGATATACCTGCCTCGCGAAAGGTTAAGCGCGCACCATAATGGCTCGCGAGGAACACTTAGTATCAAATTCTTGCTAACCACACCCCGGAGCGCCTCCAAAGCTTTTTCAGGTTCCTCAAGATGCTCCATCACTTCACAACATACGACAAGATCAGCATTGTCCACGGCTGGATCCAGATCGTAGACACTGCGAACGGTATAGACATCTTCTGCAAGACCTGCTTCTCGGGCGTTACTTCGAGCAATGTCTATAACCTTTTCTGAGAAATCTGAGCCCCTGGCACTAATGCCCTTCCGATTCCACTCCATCACCCAGTATCCCTCTCCACATCCAACTTCGTGAATAGTTCCAGGAGATGATTGTTCAACATAAGTATCAAGTGCAGTGTGAAAACCCGACATTATTCTGCGCACGATCGGGTTTCTCGATCCGTATTTGTCGTAGGCATTGCCCACGACAATTCCGCCCTCCTTTAACCCCCTGGAGACTTTCACTATTCGGCGTCCTTTGAATTATTCAATGCCTGTGATATCCCAAACCCAGGCGATTCCACGCTTAACTCTTCCAGCAGCCTTCGATTGACAGAAAGCAGATCAGCGACAAAGGCGATAAGTGCCGTCTGCACCGCCATTGCAAGAAGCGCTCCGGAAAGAACAACTGACTGGACATGTCCGTCTCCTTCACCAACGAATACAAAATACACAAATCGGAAGCCTAGTATTAACCCCATCGCGCCCAACACTGCTGCAACTGACATGAAAAATCTAAACGGTTGGTAGACCACAAAAATTCTGACGATCGTAATGATTGATCTCTTAATGTAATCAGGCACACTGGTCATCAGCCGTGATGGTCGAAGATCGGGATTCGTCCTTACTGGAACAGACATAATCGCAATATTCCTTTGCCCCGCCTGGATGATGGTCTCAAGGGTATACGAATAGTTACTGTACACCCTTAGTTGCCTGGCACAGTTTCTACTCATGGCCCTAAACCCGCTGGGGGCATCAGGGATATCCGTTCCGCTCGCCTTTCTGACAACCCAAGATCCGATTTTCTGCAGACGCTTCTTGGTCGGACTGAAATGTTCGGTATTGCTAATCGGGCGTTCACCAATCACGTATTCCGCACGTCCTTCAAGAATTGGCTGCACGATTTTGGGAATGTCCTGTGCCTCATACTGATTATCAGCATCCGTGTTTACGATGATATCAGCCCCCTGCCTCAGACATTCATTGATTCCCGCCATGAAGCCCTTGGCAAGACCTTGATTGTGAGCGAAGCTTACAATATGGTGAACACCACATTTACGGGCTACCTGTACGGTTTCATCCGTGCTGCCGTCGTTGATAACCAACCACTCGACCGAGTCAATACCGCGCATTTCCCGCGGCAGGTTGCCAAGCGCTACCGCAAGTGTTTCTGCCTCGTTGTAGCAGGGTATCTGTATGATCAGTTTCAACTAAGCCCCCTCGTGAATTTGCACCGCTTTCCTCTTCGATTAGAGTATAACGACCACCTGCCATGAATCGTTCGCCCCTTATCCGAGATTATGTCCACCCCAATACTTCCCAACGCGCCTCCAGTTCCACGCAAGACCTGTTTATAAAGACCCGGCGCGAAGCGAGAAAACCTCCGAAATTGGGACATGTATGACCAGAAATCACCATCTTGGGCTCTGTGTCGCTGTAATCACCGGTTGTTCAGAGGTTCCCCAGGAAACCAAGGAGAAAACATATCACAAAACGGATCAAGGCACCCAAATGAACCTATCGAAACTGCCTCCAGGTTGCAGACAGAGAAGAGGTCCATACACGTTCGGCGGTGGGACTCTGGTGCAACGCGCCACTCTGGTTACCATCTTTTCGAAGATGGACGCCGCCAGCGCAGAGTCTCCTGTCAACAGCTGACGACGGCTACCGGGGTGAAGGTCTACTTTGCGACTCCCCATAGTCCCTGGCAGCGGGGGATCAATGAAAAGACAATGGTATGCAGTGGGAGTGTACTATGTGCCCAAGGGTACCGACTTGAGGGTACCGCCTTGAGTAGACTCCCCGAGGTCTTGAGTAGACTCCCCGAGGTATAGCATAATGTCATTACTTGGAGGCACCACACCTGACCTCGCAAATCGTTGGGCTTCGAATGCCCGGCGCAGTTGTTTGCGCCGGGTGATTTCGATTTCAGGCAGCATCACGCAGCGCTTTTTGCGCTTGGTAGTTGAAACTGCCAGTTTAATATACGACACGGCTCGCACCTGAATGGATGCTGTCAAGATTATTGCCGCTGCGCCAACATTTCACTTTTTCCATAAATTGGCCTTGGCGATAGCAGTGTGGCTCGGTGTTATCGCTTTTTTTTCTCTTGCAGCAAATACAGCTTCGGGGCAATCACAGACCGGCCTGGAAAAGAGGGCCGCTGCGAGGGAGATTAAATCGTCGACGCCTTCTGGGCGTAGGGCCAGAATTCTAGTTCTCGTCGATAGTAGTAAGCCCGACAGTGCTACCAGGAACTCACGTTCACAGAACGCCATAAATAACGTTTTAGGTCAACTCACTCCAGGCCGGTTCAAGCTGAAGCGGCAGTCGACGGCTCTCCACCTGCTGGCACTGGAAGTCGAGACCTCCGAACTGGACAAATTTGTAGCTATCCCGTCAGTCCGTGCGATTGAACCTGATCGATTATTCAAGCCGAGTTTGAGCAGCAGTGTGCCAATAATTGGCGCTCCAGAAGCCTGGGCTCTGGGTTACGCGGGCAATGGTCAATTCGTTGCGATTCTGGACACCGGTGTAGACCGGAGCCATCCCTTGCTTGGCTCTGGCGCCAAAATTGTTGCCGAAGCCTGTTTCTCTTCCAATACTCCTGAACCTTACCGTTCTGTTTCAGCTTGCGCTAATGCACAGGAGGCTACCACCGGGCCAGGCGCGGCGGCTCCTTGCGCCATCGCTTCGGACTGCTGGCACGGCACGCATGTAACGAGCGTCGCAGTTGGCATCGATGAGTTCGGTGGAGATCGCGGGGTGGCGCCGGATGCAAACGCCGTCGCTATACAGGTGTTCAGCAACTTCTACAGCAGTGAGCTATGTGCCCCGGCGCCCAGTTGCGCTTTGTCCTACACCAGCGATCTGTTGGCAGCGATGGAGCATGTGTTGTCGCTAAAGGAATCCCTGAATATCGCAGCAGTTAACCTCAGCCTCGGCGACTCCATTAATGCCTCAGCGAATTGCGACTCAGAAAATCTTATATTTAAATCCGCAGTAGACACACTTCGAGCAGCCGGAGTGGCCACAATTGCTTCCAGTGGTAATAATGGCTATCGTAATGGTATTGTCTCCCCCGCCTGTATATCATCAGTAATCAGCGTAGGGGCAACGGGTGATTCAGATACCATTGCCAGCTTCTCGAATGTTTCATCCAACCTTGACCTGCTCGCACCGGGGGTAGCTATCACTGCGGCCTTTCCCGGGGGCGGCAAGTACTCTGCAAGCGGCACTTCTTTTTCTTCGCCAATGGTTGCAGGCGCATGGGCCATATTAAGAGAGGCGTTTCCTGAAGATAATATAAACCAGACCCTGTCGCGATTGAGAGACTCGGGGACGCTTATCAATGACCAACGCGTGTCGGGCAGTGCTATCGATCTGCCACGCATTAATCTCGACCTCGCACTCACTGGGGAAGCGCCCCAGCCCCAGCACCAAAGAAGCGGCTATATTGCCTTGCGGGGTTGTCGTGTTCTGGATACGCGAAATGATGGCGCCATAGCGGCCGGTGTTATAGCTCCCATTACTCTGGCTACAGGCAGCCTCAGCAATCTGGAACATGTACTCGGCTGTGAGGTACCAGGTGATCTGCTCTGGGTGCATGTTAATGTCACAGTGATTGCGAAACGGAGTTCAGCGGGATACCTGCGGCTATGGGCTGGCGGTGACACGGAGCCACGTGCAACCGTTGCAGCTTGGAATAAGGACAGTAATGTAGCTAACGCTATGCAAATTGGCGTTTGTGACGATGCTTCCTGTAACAGTGATTTGAGCCTGAAATACTATACTCAAGGCGGTGACAGTGTTGATATTGTGATCGATCTACTTGGATATCATCCGAATGACCGCTGAGTCGGATTGACAGCGATCAGATGTTTAACAAGGAACTACAGTGACACAGAATTCGGAACGCTCCCGGGAGAGACTTTTCATGAAGCCATCAACATTGGCCAAGTTCCTTTCTACACTGGTTATGGCTGTATCTCCATTGATCGCCGTATCAGAACCCTGGTTTAAGCAGGGGTATTATCAGGAACCACCGCAACCGCTTGAGAGGTTTGCCCCTCATATATCCGATTTGATCAGCTCGCCAGAAACCTCGTCGCCATCAACTATAAATCTCACTGTCGCATCCAAGTACGTTCCAATCCACCCCTGCCGTATTTTCGACACCCGAATCTCCACGGGTAAAATTGGTGCACCAGGCGGCGAAACCCTCCCCATTTGGGCATGGGCACCTACCTTTGCCAGCTTTGGAGGCTCCAACACCTCTTGTGAAATACCGCCCAATTCAACCACGTCAGTGCATGTCAATGTCACTATTGTCGCCCCGACCAGTGATGGTTTTGGTCGGGTTTTTGCTGTTGGAACCCAAGAGCCTCAGGCGACGGTCCTGGCGTGGTCCGCGGGATTCGGTGCCGCTAACGCATTAACGATTCCCACCTGTACTGCTTCCACTTCTAGTGACCCGGCTACAGACTGCCTTGTTGGAGTCGATCTCCATGAGTTTTACATAAAGCTCTACGCACTGAAGCCAGTACATGCCGTTATTGATATGCTGGGATATTACGTACCTCTGGCTGATTCTCAATAGAAGTGATCATCCATGTAGAAAGTATGGCATATGAGGAGCTACGCGTACCGGAAAGTCTGTACGATAGCGTACAGACTGCCGCCATTGGCACAGCCGACTATAGGCCAGCTGCGCAGCTAAAGTTTTGTTTTCCGGCAAAAGGGCAGGTAGTCAAGACTGCAAATGCTAAATTGGAGAGACAGATGCACAAAATGCTTACGCTAAGAACACAAATTGGCTTAGGGCTATTGTGCTTGGGAGTGACCGTGGCGAGCGTTCAGGTGACTCACGCCCAACTCTCCGGCTGGGATGTACAATGGACAGTAACCTGGCAGGCAGACGACCCCGACCGAGCGTATCTGGAAGAATTTGGACTGGTGGCTCCACAAGTACGTCCTGCCGGCGGTGAAAGCCTGGAGCTAGTCGCTATCCCTGGATGTCGTGTCTTTGACACGCGCAATGATGGGGCGGGAGCTTACGGTGGCGGCGCATTTCGCGAGTTCTCTCTAGCCAACGCTGACATACCGCTTCAGGGAGGAAAAGCCGGTGGCTGCGGCATTCCCCCCGCAGGCACCAAAGCAGTTGCCATGAGCTTAACCACAGTCACTGGCTCTCCCACCGGCGGCGGGTTTATCAGGGCCGGCAAAGCGGGGGAGGATCCTGCCTCCACGGTCATGGCCTTCGTCGCTGGGCTCGGTATATCAGTAACAACGACGACATTATTGGACAATAACAACGCCATGCGTGTGACGATATTTGGCGGCAGCACGCATATTGTAGGGGATCTTATCGGCTATTACCGAAGCAAACTACACGCCACGGTAAATGCCAATGGAACTCTCCGATCCGGTTCTGGCGTTGTACAGATAGAGAAACTAACCACAAACGCCCCAGGGGAGTATCTGGTATTCTTCAATAGGGATATTAGCGAGTGCACGGTGGTCGCTAGTCCTTACTTCGGTAACAATGTAAGGGTTAATGCGGCAAAGGATTTTGAGGAAGACCCGGGGGAAAGAGTCCTGGTGACGATATTTGGGTTTAACAATTCCACACCCACCGACGCTCAGTTCAATTTGATAGTGTCCTGTTGACCTGAACTCAGCCCGATTGGCGGTGGCCGCAGGTCGTGCACCTTAAGCTCTTGGTGATATGGCTGGATCTGCACTTAGCTTCATCACACAGTGATCATTGCACGAAACCCGCTTGGCGCATCAGGAATGTCGGTATCGCTAGCGATACGCACTGCCCATGAACCCGGTTTCTGTGGTAATTTCTTGGCGGGATAAAGTGCTCGATTGTAGAGATTGGGCGCGCCCCAACAACGATGTCGGCTTCGCCAGCGATAACGGGTGCCGTCAGCGTAGGAATGTCGACTGCATTGCCCTGAGCGACCATCGCTCACAGTACCGCGGCCGGCATGGACAAAAGAACAGCTCGCTAGCAGCGATAAATTTATGGCGCACCGCGCACTTCAACTAATCGAACTTTAAGATTATTTTGCTCAGACACATTCATACGCACCTCCAAATCGCTAACTTCATGGTCGAGCGAGAACAACAACTCAAACTTCCCACTCGAAAGCGAAACTTCATCGATTTCTTTCCTCGCATACGTAATCTTTCCTCCGTTGCTCACAACATCCACCGCAGCGCCGGCGGACCACTGGCCATCAATCAGGAGTGTGACCAGGTAGTTCCCTCTTGGACGTGCAACATACGGGCCGTAGAACAGATAGCCAGCAGTTTGGCTAGTCCCAAGGAGCTCGTTTTCCAATAATCCCACTTTCGTGTATACCGCTAGTTCCTCAGCGCCTAATCTCAAGCACGTACTGCTCAAGCACGGAGAAGATCCCTTAGGATCAAAATCGTAGCCTGTTTCGTAAAATGCGTCGTATATCAGGTACTCGGCCGATCGCTCTCCAACGACAACCCCGATCCCTGAGCGATGGGACCTCGCTATGATCACTGCACCATCAGGCAGGGAAACATTCTCCTGTTGTGTGAGAAATACACCTTCCTTACATTCATCAAACCAGTCAGCGAGATTCATTCTTCGAAAGCTATACTCGTAAAGGTAGAATACCAACATATTTTTTCTCTCATCCAGTCCAACTTCCTTGGGACTCGAATCAAAGCCAACGCATGTGCCTGCTTCAAAGTTCGCCTCGATAAACTCAATGACCGGATCCCTCTTACTATATTCCGCAAGAATATTTGCATGGAAACGCGAAGCGCTGATAACAGAGGCCACAGCAAGCGGCATAGCAATAATCAGAGAGATTCTCCACCCGACCAACCAAAACATGAGCACTCCAACAACGCCTAGCGCTAGCCATAGTGGAAGCGTCCCATAGGGAATCAGAATTCTCGGCCAGAACGATGGAATATTCACCAGATTGTTCGCGCCGCTGATTTCAGCGCCAGAAAACTGCAAGAAAAGTAGGAGACTAGCGACAGAGAACACTGCTAGTGCACGAGGAGGTGGTCCTAATCGCCATGCTAGAAGACCAGTCGCTATAAGCGGATACACAAACGGGTCTACATACCTGCCGTATATCCAATAATCGACGCGCTCTGCAGGTGCATTCATGCTAAAGGAGAGCGCGCCTAAAGCCAAAACGCCAATCGCTGTCAACACCATGAATGCAAAGGTTGATCTCTCAGAGATAAGACGGATATTCATCTTTTCATCTACCGACCTTGAACTAACTATGCTTCTGATAGAGTGAGACAGCCCACAACCTACGAGGCCATATGACGAAATTAACACGGCGAGAAGTTGCGACACAAACATGAAAGGAAAAGTTAGCCAAAAGTTCGGATTTCTGAGATGGGCGATCACAGCGGTCAGGTCCGTATAGTGACTGCTTGCCTCGAATCCGTGGGCGGTCATAGTGTTTTGCAGCAAGGGGTGAATTCCGAATTTGTATACCGCCACAAGAACAGCCGAAACACCGACGTACAAAAAAAATCTAACATAATTACCTAGGAGGTACGAAAAATATGCAACTGAGAGCGCGCCAGCCGCAACCGGAACTAGCCCAGTTGGATGAATCCAGTAGATGAAGGCTATGCATAACGCCCCATAAAATGCATATCGACGTCCGTCTCCAAGCCTTAAAATAAAGTAGATTGAGAAACAGTAAAAAAGAACAACAGCTGGTGTTACAAAACTATAGGCTGACATCACAAGCAACGAGGGGTAGCAGGTTGCAACGCAAGCCGCAAATAGTATGTAAAGTTGTTTAGTCCCTGGAAGAAGCCGCCTAAGTACCTGGGTTAGGACAACGAATGCAGTCGCTAGCATCAGCCCATTAAACGCTTGGACTCCCCTCCAGACTCGATCATGATTGTCAAACAGCAGAAAAAGCGGCGCGAGCAGTATCGAATATCCCGCATGCCAGCTACTTGAATGGTCGATATCTCTTCCTGCTATAGCTGCAGCTTTGCTAAGGTAACCGATCTCGTCTGAAAGATATGCAGGTCCTTCAAACTGGTAGCTGTAGAAGAGAAAGGCACTAAAAAACAAAGCTGCAAGAAATACTTGACTACGTAGTGATGCTATCTTGTCGACAACTTCCAAAAGCACTACTCTCATAACAATATTAACTTTGAATCTCACGGCTCTTCGATCGCCATGGACGCCTTAAATACTCCTTCACACCCTCGGAATATTCACATCCTCGGCTGCTTCGTCGAGTCTCATATAGGAGACGTTTCAATCGACACTGCCAATCCGAGTAACAACAGCCAGTTTTTCCACACACTTTCTTCTAGAAAGCATAACGAGTAAACATTAGGCGATAGCCTCTGTCGCTAGAAACTGAGTTCCAAAAAGGGTACCTATGAAGTCTGGCACCTCTCACCTCAATCACCTGTCAGGCCGCTAAATAGTTCTTGGGCGCTTTCGCACCAAGTCAGCCAACGTATATCATCGGAACGCGGGTAACGTTCTTCCTCATAGAGCTTTAACCACGACCGGACGGATTTCACGATCTCATCAGAAGGGCCGTTATCAAAAAAATAAGCGTTCTTTCCCGCTACCTCTCGGAATACCGAAATATCACGCGCAATAATGGGAAGCTTGTGTTGAGCTGCTTCAATTAGCGGAAGCCCAAAACCTTCTCCGTACGAAGCGGCTATCAGGCATGCGGCGACATCATATAGCCGCTCAAGATATTCGTCGCTGATGCTTTCCAGCCAAAACAGTCGACGCCCGGTTTCAGAATGGTTACGCAACCGCTTAACAAGTGCCTCAACCATCCATCCCTGCTTTCCTACGAGGACCAAATTCACCTGCACGCCATCTGCCCACAAATACTCGAAGGCATCCAATACTTGCTCATGGCCCTTTCGGGGCTCTATGGTTCCGACCAAGAGGAAACTGGTGCGTCGTTGTATCTGGGCGAGAATGCTGCGCGCACTCTCAGGCAACTCGGCAACGACCGCTGACTTCGTGGGATTCGCTCCCAGGTGAAACCAGTCAATCTCGAACCGGCCACTATGCCCGGGATTTTGGTCATTAACCCAAGCACGCAAAGCCTCGCTGACCGACTCCGATATACAGATGGCACCATCTTGTTCAGTTACCACCTCAAGCCACTTTTCGTGCGCCAGTTTCGCACCCTCCACAAAGTACTGTGGCAACTGTATGGGTAGGAGGTCATACACCACGAAACGGACGCTCACGCCAGCCTTACGCATTGCGCGATAATATCCACGATGAGATGTGACGACGGCAGGTTGCAGGTCAAGCCCAATGAACTTGTCCCCGGCTCGGTATGTCACCGGCTCGTCCGAAAGCGAATCTGTGGGGCAGCCCATGAATCCAAGGGTAAACTTCCTGGCGTACCGATAACCAATTGAATTTGGTAACACGTAGACTGGCTCGATTCGGTATGCAGGCGGCGGTTTCGTAAGCCACTCCTGTAGTATCTCCCGAACAACCCTTTGAATCCCGCTACGGGCATCCCGCTGCACCAACTCGGATACATCCACCAACAGTTGGCGCTGCAGCAAGTGTGGCTGAACAGACTGATCAATATGCTGCGCAACCGTTAGCAAGCAATCGCCCGAAGCGTTGCCGCAATCCAATGCTGCAATTGATTGTACCAGACCAGAAATATTTGACCTGGATGCCTTGGAGAAGCGCTCAATAGCTTCGAAATAAGTTCGTGCACAAGTCGCCGGATCATGGTTCTTTCGAATGGCCACCTGTGCGCAACTCCCAAGTGCCTGTCGTCTTTCCGGGTGCCGATAGAGTGCGCTCAGCGCTTCGGCCAGTTCCTCCTCTGTAAATTCATCCGGCAACTTCCAGACACAGTCATTTGCAAAATCTGCAATGCTCCCGTGTGCATTCACAACAGTGGGAAGACCGAAGCCCATGCAGTCGAGTACCGCAGCAGAAGTTTCACCGCGAGAAAATGTGCGCAGCTGCACTGCCACATCCGCAGCGAGGAGGTAGCTCTTGAACGTTTCTGGCTCGGTCCACCCTGTTATTCTAATCCGGCTTTTGTATTCACTACTTCTTATGGACTTAACCAGATCGGCACCATACTTCCCTGCGTCATTCTCCCCCACAAATACCAGAATACACTGCTCATCCCTTGCCAACGCTGAAGCAAGCCACGCCTTTAGCAAGCGATGATTGAGCTTTGTCCTGCCGAGCAAGCCGAAACTACATACGACGAATTGCTTATCGTCGAGCCCAAGCTCGGAACGAGCCTTGTCTCGTGTGACTTCGTCAGAATTTGCCTGTGCACGTAACAGGGGAATGACTTCCCACTTATCAAAGTCTCTGCATCCATACCAATGGGATGCAAGACTTTCTGAATAATCCGAATGAACAATTACTCCCTGTGCGTTCCTCAGGACTTCGTAGCTGCAAGGATACTGCCAAACTACGCTGGCGGTATCTGCGGCATTGTATCTGTCGTGTAGCGCCTTATAGCCGTGGCCCTCATACAGACTTTTCACCCAAATGTTTCGATGCCCGAGGTGTGCCTCCATATGCGCCACAACACCAGAGAGATAGAAATCATGCAGTACGACAATACCCGGGTGTTTCGCTAGCATCGCAAACATGTGTGAGTGAAAATCAGAATTACCAAAGTGATAGATGACTCGATCGAACTCTTGTGCGTGCTTCCAAAACCAATCGACGCTATGGACTGGCAAATCAGACAAACTCGACGAAAGGCTAACGCTTTTCTGCAGGACTATCAGATCAATTTCATAAAACCGAACCAATTCCGGCAGAAGCTCGGCGCTGTAGTCGGCGATTCCGCTTCGCGCAGGCGGCAGGGGCGAAACGTACGCGAGGCGGGGACGCCGAGCTGCTGTAACCACTGACTTACTGTGCTCTGTGGTCGAAACGGAGTATAAATTCTCCAGTGCTTGAATTGCCCTGTTACCGGTTTCGTCCCAGGAAAAGTGCAGGGACTGGGTCAACGCATGCTGTTCTAGTTGCTGGCGAAATACATCATCTGTGAGTAGCTGTTCGATCTTTTTGGCAATCGCCGCATCATCATAAGGGTCAAACAGAGCGTCCTCTCTGCCAATTACTTCAGGTAAACTGGACGTATCCCCAGCTATAACAGCCCTGCCACAGCGCATAGCTTCGAGAGCAGGAAGGCCGAACCCTTCGTGCAGGCTAGGAAATACAAATAATGTACAGAGGTTGTATAGATCGATGAGATCGTTTTCAGGGACGTACCCGGTAAAATTGATTTCATCTTCGGTCAGACCATGGTGTTGAGCTAGATTCAGGAGTCGTCGACGGTCGAGGTCCTGTATCGAGCAAACGATTGCCAATGTGTGCTCACTACGTAGCGCTTCCGGCAAGAGGGCCCAGCCGCGGATGAGCCCTTCAATATTTTTCCGATGGTCAATGCCGCCGGTATACATCGCGAAAGGGCGTTTGAGTTGATATTTTGCACGCACCGTTTGCTCATCAGAGGCTTCGAGATATCGTACTGTAAATTGTGGGTCTGCGTCTGCGCCAATGCTCACGACTCTCTCTGCCGCTAAATCGAAATAGTCCAGCGCCTCTTGCCGCGATGATTCGGAAATTGCCAGCAGCAAACTAGCCTTGCGCAGATGCCCAATCTTGCTCTCGTACCAAGATGCAACGGCGGAGTTCGCAAGGTAGATTTCAGGACTAAGTGCAGGAATAAGATCGAACAGGATGGCCGCGGTAGGTATGGCATCCGTCAGGGCACCGATACTCGTTACTGCATCATCATTCAAACCTTCGAAGATGCTGCTAACTACAACAACAGATGGATTGATGCTTGCAATTGCAGCTTCGCGCGTCATCTCAGCAACGTTCCGCCGCCAAAGGTTGGCCTCGTCCATGTGGTCAATGGGGCCGACCGCATACCAGACGTGGATTCGATCCGGTGGCAGCAACCCCTCGAACTCCTGGCGCAACGGGAGGATGGTCTCCTCCAGGCATCCATTCAATACGAGGAATACCTCGATGCCACCACTATTCCGAACCAACGATTTAGCAAACGCGAGTGTGTACCGACCAATTCCTCTTTGACAATTACTAGCCTGCGCACCCTGCATGTCGATCACAATACGCATCAGGTTCCCGTCTTGTTCTTTTCGATAGCTGCCACCAGGTCGGCATGAATCTGCCGCGCGCGAGGGCTAAGACTCTCAAGGGAAGAGTCGGTATTTTTTTCGGAGAGAGTAGTCGGCGACAAAGAATTTGGTGAACCCGCATCCAACCCCTGCCGTTGCGCCACCCCCAGCAACTGCTGATGAAGCGCCGGGTATCGCAGCAACAATTGATTAACGCGGTAGCTCAGCTTGGGCCGCCGAAGAATTGCTGCCATGAACCGGGATAGTGGCCGCTGGAACGCTTCAATCGACCGGTGCACGACACGATTCGCCCCACCGCGAAAGGTGGTAACAGGGTGGATAACCAGCCCGGCTACAGACCGCAACGGCGCGGTGATCCGCCACGACCAACTTTGCCGCAGGGCATTACGCTCCTGTTCAAGTTGGCTCGCTTGCTGCCACCAGTGATGTACCTGGTTGTTGAACTGCTCTACTTGCACCTGGAGGTCTTGCTGCATGGCTTCAGCGGATGTAGCGCGGGACTCCGCCCTATCTACCCGCCCAGCAAGTTGCGTCATCGTCTCCGCCAAAGTCGCTATGCGGTTCACTGCCTCGGCCAGTTCGGGCGCCTGGGCTTCCACAGTCGTCAATCTATCGGCCAGTTCATTGGCCGTCCGCTCGATCTTCTGGTCGTAGCGCCCGGCAAGTTGGTGAAGCTGAATGCCGTGGGGGGCATCGAAGGCTGCTTCAAATTTCGTCAGCGCATCTTTTTCAGCGGTTTTCTGGGCGACAACCGCATAGTCAGGGCTTACCCCGTCGAGCACGTTGAATAGCTCGATATTCTCCTTGCGCTCTTGCAGCGACTTGTCTTCCTGCAGCCGCACAACGCGGGTTCGACAGTAGCCGTGATACTCTGGCAGGAATGAAAGCAGTGCAGGCGGTATGGGGCGGATGTGGGTTGGGTCCAGATAGAAGTTGCAGGTTCCCACCACCAGGTTTTCCGGGTTGGGTGTTTCAAGAATCAGCAGCCCGCCGGGTTTCAGCACTCGCAGTGCTTGCTTGACTAGTGAATCCAGCGCCTCGAATGAAATGTGTTCAGCAATATGAAAGCCGGAAACAATGGCCTGGGATTCGTCCTCCAGCGAAGCGAGAAATTCCACTGCATCGCCCTCGGTAACTGACAAGCCTAGCTCGGTACAAGCCTCGAGCATGCCATCGTCCAAGTCCACCCCATGGGGCTCAAAACCACTGTCCTGCAATAACTCTAGCCACTCCCCGCGGCCACAGCCCAGGTCGATGGCCGCAGCGGGCTGATATACTTCTAATAACGGCGTAATGAAGGGTTGATACGCTTCCAGCCGCGCCCGAATCAACTCACGGGGGCCGCGGTGGCGGTCCTCGAAGGCGCGATAAAAACCGAGAGTACTCATCGTCTACACTCGACCTGAGGGGGCATCCAGCTTACACCCACAAACGGATCCCGATTGACGTTTACCACGTTGAACACCAGGGCGAGGTCACGCCATTCATAGTTGACGGCAAGATGGGTGTCTGCCACATGCAATGCAGTGGAAATGGAGTAGGAGCCCAGGCCAAGATTGGCAGGAAAGGAAAACGCCAGAGTCAGCAGCTCACCCTGCTTCAAGTTAACCAACTCCAAACCGAGGTGGTAGGTGTTGGTACCGAATACCTGCTGTCCTAGTCGGTCTTTGATCATGTAGCCCAGAACAAGATCAGGCAAGTCGGCATGCACGCGAACGTCCACCTGAATACTTACCGGCTCGCCGACATTGACGTGGTCCACCACTTCGCCGCGCTCGTTAAGCAGGTCAATTCTCTCAACCCGGGCCTCACCTGTACCAGACGAGGTTTGCGCGCGACCATCGTCCCGGCGCCTCACCTCTACGGTGGCGTTTTCACGTTCGGCGATCAACGCATTGTAAAAATCCATGACCTCCGCGGGGGGGCCATCCTTGATGAC